>DBAY01000043.1 GCA_002291925.1 Alphaproteobacteria bacterium UBA998
ATCTTAATGGAACAATGCCGAGTCTTTAAGTGATGGCGTAACCCATTGGCGCCTCGCATGGCTGCATGACCAACCCGTTGGTTTCGTGAAATGGGGCGCGTGTAAATTGCCGCTGGCCCCGCTGCATCCGCCGCAGGCCGAACTGCATCGCCTCTACGTGCTGCAGGCATTTCAAGGGCACGGCGTGGGCCGCGCGCTGATGGACGCCGCCATGGCGGAGATCACCGAAAGCGGCGCCGGTGAAATCTGCCTCGGCGTCTGGGAAGGTAATCACAGGGCGCAGCGTTTCTATGCGTCCTACGGTTTTGAGAAGGCGGGCGAGTACGGTTTCCCCGTCGGGCGGCAGATCGACTGCGAGTGGATTCTGCGCAAAATACTGGCCGCAAAGACGCTTGAAGCCGTGGCCTAAACCCCGTATAAGGCACTTCTTTTCAATCCACGGGAGTGCTTGCCATGCGCGTCTATTACGATCAGGATGCTGACGTCAATCTCATCAAGTCCAAGAAAGTTGTCATCGTTGGCTATGGCAGCCAGGGCCACGCCCACGCGCAGAACCTGAAGGACTCCGGCGTCAAGGACGTGCGCATCGCGCTGAAGAAAGGCTCCGCCTCCGCCGAGAAGGCCCGTGGCGCGGGCTTTGAAGTCATGGAACCGGCGGATGCCGCCGCCTGGGCCGACGTCGTCATGATCCTCATTCCGGACGAGCTGCAGGCCGACCTTTACAAGAACGAGCTGCACGCCAACATGAAGAAAGGCGCCGCGCTCGCTTTCGCCCACGGTCTGAACGTGCATTTCGGCCTCATCGAGCCGCGCGCGGACCTCGATGTCTACATGATCGCCCCGAAAGGCCCCGGCCACACGGTGCGCGGCGAATACCTCAAAGGCGGCGGCGTGCCCTGCCTCATCGCCATTCATCAGGACGCCACCGGCAACGCTAAGGACATCGCCCTCTCCTACGCCTCGGCGGTGGGCGGCGGTCGCTCCGGCATCATCGAGACCACCTTCAAGGAAGAGTGCGAAACCGACCTGTTCGGCGAGCAGGCCGTGCTGTGCGGCGGCATCTCGCACCTCATCATGGCGGGCTTCGAGACGCTGGTGGAAGCCGGCTACGCCCCGGAAATGGCTTACTTTGAGTGCCTGCACGAGACGAAACTCATCGTTGACCTCATCTATGAGGGCGGCCTCGCCAACATGCGTTACTCCATCTCCAACACGGCGGAGTACGGCGATTACAAAACCGGTCCGCGTATGGTGACGGAAGAGACCAAGAAGGAAATGAAGCGCGTACTGGAAGACATCCAGTCCGGCCGTTTCACCCGCGACTGGATGCTGGAGAACAAGGCCGGCGCCCCGCATTTCAAGGCCACCCGCCGCAACCAGGCCGCCCACCCGATCGAACAAGTCGGTGCCAAACTCCGCGCCATGATGCCGTGGATCGGCAAGAACAAGCTCGTCGACAAGGCGAAGAACTAGCCTTTTTGGCGTACCAATAGTAAAAAGAGGTGCTCCGGCACCTCTTTTTTTATGCTTCGACTCGTTCTTTATCAGCCAGATTTTGCCCATAACCTCGGCTCCTTTCTAAGATTAGGAGCCTGTTTCGGAGTGGCGGTGCATATCATCGAGCCGTGCGGGTTTCCGCTGGATGATAAACGCATCCGCCAGCGCTCGCTCGATTACGGGGAGCGGGTGGAAATGACTCGCCATGCGTCGTGGGAGGCGTTTCAGCATCACCGCCAGCAGCAGGGAGGACGACTCGTGCTGGTAGAGACCGATGGGCCCACCTCGCTCTATGAATACGCGTTCCGTACCGATGACTGGCTGATTCTGGGCCGGGAAAGCGCGGGAACTCCGGAACTTGTCTACCAGTGTTCCAACGCAGGCGTGCATATACCCATGGCTCCGGAGATCCGTTCCTTCAATATTGTCATGGCCGGAGCCATCGCCCTTTCCGAGGCGATGCGGCAAACGCGGCACGCCGTGATTCCCTCTTGACCACCGCCCGTGCCTGCGCCTAGTGGTGACGCTAGTCTCTGCCCGTTCATCACGGGAGATTTTATGAACGCCACCGCCCAGTCACACACAGACCTCGCCATGTCCGAACTCAACCGCCGCAAGCAAGCCGCCTCCTTCTGGTTCCGCAATTTGCGCGACGATATCTGCGATACGTTCGAAGCCCTCGAGCGCGAGGCCACGGGCTACGCAGGCGAGCCGGGCCAGTTCCAGCGCACCTACTGGGATCGCCCAGAGGGTGGCGGTGGTGAAATGTCCGTCATGCGCGGCCGCCTGTTCGAGAAGGTCGGCGTCAACATCTCCACGGTGACCGGCGAGTTCTCCGAAACCATGCGCAAGGAAGTGCCCGGCGCGGCGGCCAACCCGAAATTCTGGGCCAGCGGCATTTCGTTGGTGGCCCATATGGCCAGTCCCCACGTTCCTGCCATTCACATGAATACGCGCATGCTGGTCATTGGCGATGGCGGATTCGATGCGAATGGCCAGCGTAGCGCCGCCCCGGCCCCCAAGGTGGCGGATTTGCAGGAAGGCCGCGCCCAGCGGGCGGCAGGCAACGGCGTCGGGCAGGCCGACCCCGTGGCGCAGGCAGAGGCCGATAAACATGGGCGCATGTGGTTTGGCGGCGGCGCCGATCTGACGCCGATGTTCGAAGAGCCTGAAATGGCGCAACTTTTCCACGCCGCCTTCAAGGAATGCTGCGACCGCCACGACCCCACCTACTACCCCACCCACAAACAGTGGTGCGACACCTACTTTTTCCTCAAACACCGCAACGAACCGCGCGGCATTGGCGGGATTTTCTATGATTACCTCGATACCGGCGACTGGGAAAAGGATTTCGCCTTCACGCAGGATGTCGGGCGCACCTTCCGCCGCGTTTATCCTGAAATCGTGCGTGCCCGCATGGGCCGCCCCTGGACGCCGGAAGAGCGGGAGCACCAGCTGGTGCGCCGGGGCCGTTACGTGGAGTTCAACCTGCTCTATGACCGCGGCACGCGCTTCGGGCTGATGACGGGCGGCAACACGGAGGCCATCCTGATGTCCATGCCCCCGGAAGTGAAGTGGCCGTAATTTAAATGGAAAACACGCTTTTCAGATAGCGTACGAACATCCAGAAGAAGGCAATGCCGCCCACCACGCCCAGCGCCAGCGGGCCGAAGGCGGGCAGCACGAAGTCGAGCCAACTCACGTCACTTTGTGTCATCCAGTAGCGCCACAGCCCCTGATACGTGGCCAGCTGGTAGTCCACATGCATGGCGGTTTCGTTCACTTCCTCGCCGTAAAGCAGCACCAGCCCGGTATAGGCCCCGGCATAGATCGGCCCAGCCAGCAGGATCAGCATCACCGCCGGGAGAATGAAGGCCAGGGGAATGGCGAGGCCGGGGCTCATGGGCTCAGCCCTCCTTCGGCCAGCGGCGGTGCAGCCAGAACCAGTCCTCCGGGGTTTCGCGAATCCATGTTTCGAACTGCCGGTTGATCGCCGCCATCTGGGCAGCGTCATTTTCTTCTGTCATGCCAGAGGGAAGCGCGAGTGGCAAGATGTCCATGTGATACTCCCCGTTCGCATTGCGCAGGGTGCGGCCCATGACCAGGTGGGCGCCCGTCTTGCGCGCCAGCTTCACCGGCAGCGGCGTGGTCATCGCCGGAGCATGGAAGAACGGCACCGGGATGCCGCCATTCTCCTTCTGGTCCACCAGCATGCCGACCGAGCGGCCGTCGCGCACGGCCTGCACCAGGTGGCGCATGCCGCCGCGCCCCTTGCGGTGCGTGGAGGCGGCATAGCGGCAGCGCACGCGGTCGACCAGAATATTGACGAAGGGGTTATTGGTCTGGCGATAGATAAGCGTCAGGGGCAGCCCGTACAGGTGGGCGGCGAGCGGGGCCACTTCCCAGTTATTCAGGTGGCCCGCGATGAAGATGACGGGCTGGCCGCTGGTGCGCAGAGCCTCCAGTGCCGGGCTGTTGACCTGCCGGATGCGGCGGTTGAATGCCGGGGTGCCCAGATGCGGGAACTCCGCCACCGTACGGCCCAGCTGCCGCCACATGGCAAGCGCCACCTCGTTCCGGCGCGCCTCGCCAAGCTCCGGAAGCGCGGCGGCGAGGTTTTTCAGGGCGACCCGGCGCACCGGAAGCCGGGAACCGAGCCACCCGCCGAGGCACGCGCCTGCCCGGGATGCCACCGGCAAAGGCAGCAGGCGGAAAATGCCGAAAGCGAGATAGACGGGCAGAGCTTCAAACAGATAGCGGAGCTTCTTCATGCCGGGTGCCTAGAGGTGAGCCAGCGATCCAGCGCGTCGTCCAGCCAGGCTTCCGACGCCGCATCCAGCCGCAGACGCACGGGTAGCACAGCCACGCGGGACCGCCAAGCGGAAGGCAGCCGCACCGCGTCCTTTTCCGTTGTAATCAGGCGAGCACCGAGCGCTTCGGCACGTACGGCCAGCGTTTGCAACTCGGCCAAGCGGTAGGGATGATGATCCGGAAAACTGGCGGTTTCCGCTACGTTCGCCCCTGCCTCGGCGAGGGTTTCGAAGAATTTCGCGGGCCGCCCGATACCGGCAAAGGCCAGCCATAGCCCGCCCGCCAGATCGAGGCCGGCCGTCTGCGGCTCCAGCCAGCCGCGCAAGACGGGGCGGTTGCCGCAGCGCCCGGCCATGCTGTGACGGTCTTCACCGATAATCAGCACGGCCTCGGCCTTGGCGAGGGCGTGTTCCCACGGCTCGCGCAAGGGCCCGGCCGGCAGGCAGAACCCATTGCCGATACCGTAGCCACCATCAACCACGAGTAGAGAAGTATTTGGTGCAAGGGTGTGGTTCTGCAACCCATCATCCATGAGGACGAGCGACGCCGCCGTGCGCTCAATTGCCTTCACGCCGTTCACGCGGGAGCGACTGATCCACACCTCGGCATCCTGGGCGAGCAGGAGCGGCTCGTCGCCCACATCAGCGCTGGTATTGTGACCCGTGTCTACTTGCACGGGTCCATGAAGTGTTCCGCCGTATCCACGACTTAATATCGCTACGCTGACATTTCGTTCAGTCAATTTTTGGGCCAGATAGCGCACCGTTGGGGTTTTTCCTGCCCCGCCCACCATGGCATTGCCGATGCAAAGGAGAGGAAGGGAGGGGTGATAGGGGCGCACGGTCGCCTCCCGCAGCCATGCGCCGAAACGGTAAGCAAGACTGAGTGGCCAGAGGCTGCAGGTCAGCCCGTTTCGTGTCGACCACACACGCATCACGTGCATATTACCGCTCCGCCCCGACCGCCAGTGAAGACAATGCAGCTGCCCCGAAGGCGGCTTCGGCGTAAGGGAACAGCGCCTGCCAGACGCGGCTTTCCACGTCGGCCTGTTCCTCAACCGCCGCCTTGGCAGCCCGCTGGCACGCCTCGCGCCGCTCCGGATGCGAAATCAGCGCCTCCACCTGCTCCGCCAAAGCCTCGGCGTCGGTTACCGAAAGGGCCGCCCCGGCCGCCTCCAACACGAGGCAGAAATCATGGAAATTCTGCATGTGCGGGCCGTAGAGCACCGCCGCGCCAAGGCGGGCGGCTTCAAACGGGTTCTGCCCGCCATGCGGC
>DBAY01000058.1 GCA_002291925.1 Alphaproteobacteria bacterium UBA998
GGAAGAATCGTCAAACGTACCCATATGCCCCCACCCCGGCCCTCCCCCTCCTGGGGAGGGGGATATGGGGCTCCGCTTTCACCAGAGACCAGCAACCAGTAACCAGCAACCAACCTCCCTTTCCCCTTGGCAATACCGCAGCTGCGAAGTATGGTCTTGCCTCGCTTGAAGGAGGCTTATGTTTCGTCTGCCCGGCATCGCCACACGGCCTCGCCGCCCCCGCATGATGGACCGCATCAAACGGGCCGCAGCCCTGATATTGAGCGGTTTGCGCCACCTGCCCACTCCGGCGCGCGCGCGCCTGTTCGCGGCGGATAGCCTCTTTCTCTCCACCCGTCGGTTCCTCCTTACCACCAGCCTGCTTGATGCGTGGCGCGACCGCCACGCCAGCACCGAGGGGCTGCACGGCCTGACGCCGCCGCAGAATGCCGAGGAACTCCGCGCCGCCCTGCCCTCCGTGCCCTCCGATGCCCAGTTCGCCGCCCTTCCGGAAGCCTGCCGCCGCGCGGGCGCCATCGTGCATGACGCGCAGGTGGATGTGGTCCTGCCCGCCTACCGCGATTTCGACCAGACGCTGAACGCCATCTACCGCGTACTGCAGACCACGGGCAGCCTGCCGTTTGAGCTTATCGTCATCAATGATTGCGGGCCCGATCCGCAGCTGACGCTGAAGCTGCGCGAGCTCGCCGCCGCCCGTTGGTTCACGCTGATCGAAAATCCGCAGAATCTCGGCTTCGTGCAGACCGTGAACAAGGGCATGCAGATTCACGGCGACCGCGACATCGTACTGCTCAATTCCGATACGGAAGTGTTCGGCAACTGGCTGGAGCGCCTGCATCGCCACGCCTATGCCAGCAATGCGGTGGGCACCGTCACGCCGCTCTCCAATAACGCGGAAATCGGCAGCTACCCCTACATGGCGCATGATAATCCCATGGCGCTGGAGATGGAGTACGCCACGCTCGACAAGCTCGCCGCGCAAGCGAACAAGGGGCGCTCCTGCGAGATGCCCACGGCGGTCGGCTTCTGCATGTTCATCAAGCGCCGCTGCCTGCGCGACATGGGCTTCTTTGATGCGGAAACCTTCGGGCGCGGCTATGGCGAGGACTATGATTTCTGCCTGCGCGCGCAGAAGCATAGCTGGAAGCACCTGCTGGCCGGTGACGTGTTTGTGCGCCATATCGGCGCCACGTCCTTCGCCAGCGAGAAAAGTACGCTGGCGAAGCAGGGCCTGAAGAAGCTGCAGGCGCGCTATCCGCATTATGCCGCCGCACTGCGCGAATTCATCAAGGCCGATCCCGTCCGCCCGCTGCGCCAGCGCCTTGACCTCGCGCGGCTGAAGCATGCGGGCCTGGGCGTGAATATCCTCATGGTCAATCATCGCCGCAGCGGCGGCATCGACCGCCATGTGCGCGAGCTCTGCGGCGGCCTGAATGCCGAGGGCGTGGGCACCTACCAGCTCTACCCGTCGGAGGCCAAGGGCGGCGGGCTGCGGCTGGCGCATGACGCGGTGCCTCACACGCCCAATCTGCATTATTCCATGGAGTATGACCGCGAGGCCTTCTTCGAGGCGATGCTGGAGCTGGGCATTTCGCACGTCCATATTCACCAGCTGGTCGGCTTCCCGCACCGCACCCTCGATTTCCTCACCGAACTCACGCGCGCGCTCGGCATCCGCTACGATGTAACGCTGCACGATTATTTCGCCATCGATCCGCGCATTCACCTTGTGGACGGCGAGGATTTCTACCACGGCGAGCCGGACATCGAGGCGTGGGAGCGCCTGCTGGAGCATACGCCCTCGCACGCGGAGGGGATGCCGCTCTGGCAATGGCGGCTGCATTTCGGCGCGCTGCTACGCAACGCCCGCCGCGTCTTCGTGCCCGATGCGGACGTGCGCGAGCGCATGATGCGCTACCTGCCGGATGCGCCCTACACCCTGCGCCCGCACTCGGAGGCCTTCAACGCGGTGCCCCTGCTCACCCGCACGGCACCCAGCCAGAATGAAGAACTGCGCGTGGCGGTCATCGGCGAGCTTTCCGCCATCAAGGGCTCGCACGTGCTGGCGGGCCTCGCCCGCAACGCAGCGGAGCGGGAACTGCCGATGCATTTCACCTTGATTGGCGACACCAACCACCCTGAATTACAGGCTGGCACATTCAAAAACGTGACCATCACGGGCGAATACCGTGACGAGGAGGTGGAGGCTCTGCTGCGCGAGCATCAGCCGCATCTGGTGCTGATTCCCAGCGTCTGGCCAGAAACCTATTGCTACACGCTCTCCATCGCGCTGCGTCATGGCCTCTACCCGGTGGTGTTTGACCTCGGCGCGCAAGGCCGCCGCGTGAAGGATCTGGGCTTCGGCAGCGCGCTGCCACTGGCCATGGCGAAGGATGCGGCGGCGCTCAATAATTACCTGATCACGCTGGAGCCGTCCGAAGCCAAAGTGTTACGGCCCGCCGATCAAGCCTATGCGAATTACCGGGATGAGTATTACGGGCTGGACATGCCGTGGAGCGAGACCGGGGCGAATATGGCAACCGCTTCCAGCACGGCGAAAATGGATGCCGCGCCGATTGATTACCGGGCGTATTCCGTGACCTGATCAGCCGATTCCAAAGAAGGGGACGTCCGGCGAGCTGGCGCGGCCCGTGCCCGGCACAACATCGCCGCCATCAACGCTCGCCACTTGCAAGCTCCGTGTCAGCTGCTCTCCTTCAATCAACGCGGCAAATTGCTGTTGTGAATCCCCCGGCAGGCTGCTGGTGCGCTGCTGAGTTGGAGCGGGTGCGAGTGCGGGAAGCGGTGCGTTGAGGGCCGCAAGGATGGCGTCCTCGTGGCGGCGGCGGTCGGCATCATTACCAAGAAACTCCCACATCCGGCTGCCTTCCAACCCCAGGCGAGAGCGATAGGGCGTTGCTGCGGTTGAAGCAGACTCCTGCGGAGGTGTGGTGGACGCCGTGGTAGCGGGTGTTGCCGGGGCTCCAGCGGGCTGGGCGGGGCGCGCGGGTGCGGCTGGGCCGGTCGCTGCCGGCTGCGCTTGAGGTTGCGCCGCTGGCTGCGTTTCCCCTTGGCCTTGTTGCGGCTGCCCCTGCCCTTGTTGCGCGGGGCCGCCCATGCCCTGAAAAAGGCTTTGTGCCAATTCCGGTGCGGCTACCATCAGCAACAGCATCAACAGCATCATACCGGGATTGTTCATGGCGGAGCCAAGGAAGTTATTCAGCAACCCACGCTGTGCATCTTCTTCGGCCTGCTCTTCGCGCGTGGCAGCGCGGCCACCTCGGTGGGCACCGATGCGTGACTGTACACGTGCACGATCCTGTTCATGCAAGCGGCCACGTGCCGTAGCAATTACATTCAGGTCTTCCGCCGTCGCCTCGCCCGCATTGCGCCCGAGGGCGGTTGTGAGGCGCGTGCGCTGCTCGTCGGAGAGGTTCAGGCGGCGCATGGCGTCATCGCTCAGAAGCCGCGTGCTTTCCCGCTGGTACGCACCGTAGGCTTCCGGCGCAACACCCAGTTCGGACAGGCGTTTGTTCGGGTCCTGGTTGCGGGAAATCTGGATAGCGGCAGGTGCGCCGAATTTCTGCGCCAGGTGCAGCGAGCGTTCATTCGTTTCCACGCCTGCCTCGCGCAGCACTTCCTGCTGAATACGCTGCAGATTGGTGAGCGCCACCGAAAGCAGGGCACCGTTATTGCCCTGCAAATCCCGCTGGAGGCGGTCAGCCTCCTCGCCCCGGTTGCTGGCGCGCAGGCCAGCGAGCGCGGCGTCCTGCGACTCGCGCTCAATCGGGTTCAGATGCGGGTTGGTGAAGACGAACTGCGTCACTTCGGTACTGGTATTCAGGCGGCGCTCATAATACTGGCGGAAGCCGTCCACGGTCATGCCGTTCAGGTGCGGATTGGCGGCCATGACATTGGCATCCACGAGGCTGGAGACCGGCGTATTACCCGGCGCACGCAGCACGCGCGCCGCACCGCCCGCCCCGAAGAAGTGGCCCGCATACATCTCGACCGCTGTCGGATCACGCCCGAGGGCTTGCCTCAGGGTCTGTTCGGTACGCGTGGAATATTCAGCGTACGCATGTGCCTGGCTGAAGGGATGATCCTTGCCCAGCCGTTCCATTTCTCTGGCGGTCGCAGGGTCATTGGCCCGTATCGAAGCCAGCATCTCGTCATAAGTGCCATTGAGAAACTGGAAATATCCAGAGGCCGTGGAACGTGGGTTGTTATTGGCCCGGCCGTTGCCGCTTTCCACCCCGCCGATGGCAGCGGCCAGCGCAATCTGCTGCGCACTCAGGCCCCGCTGCGCAAGGACGCGCTGGACGATCTCGGAGGGAGAACCGTTACTTACCATGCTATACGACCTGCAGTTCTATCATGAGGTCAGTATAACAAACGGCAGTTAACGGATTTATGACACTTCTGTTAAGTTTCCGCTTTTATTAGCCTCAAGTTTCCGGCCGAACATTCGGAACAAGCATCTGACCCGCCTTTACTTTCTGCACAATCTCGTTTTTCGTGTGATCCAGTAGAATATAGCGCTCCGGGTTGGAGGGGTGCGAGCCGGTGAGGAAGGCGCCCTCGGGGTCGGCGGCGGTCATGTCGCGCCAGAGTTTGGGGGCTTCGGCGATGTCGAAGCCTGCCAGCGCCATCACGTACAGGCCCACGTAATCCGCCTCGCGCTCGAAATCCGGGGAAAAAGCGCGGATGCCCTGATCCACCCCCAGATTGCTCAGCGCCCCGCCCGTATTATAACCTTGGCTTGAGGCAATCATGTCGGCAATGGTGCCCAGGGCCAGCCCGGCCATGGCGTTGCGCTGCTTGGCCTGCACATGGCCCATGATGTTGTGCGCGTATTCGTGCGACAGCACGGTGCCGAGCTTGTCGTTCGTGTTGGCGAAGCGCATCATCGGCGGCGTCACGAAGATTTCCGTGCCGTTGGCGTAGGCGTTGAGGTTCTTGTGATCATCCGTGCTGAGGCGGATAGTATAGGTGCAGCTCTGCGGGTCGCGGCCCATGTTGCCGCACAGGGTCTGGCCTGCCTTCACAATGCGCGGCGCGAGGGTGGCGAGGCGCTGCTCCATCTGCGCCAGTTCCTGCTCGGTGTAAGGGGTGTTCCGGATTTCCTGCCCGCGCTCGGCATAGGCGCGCTGCACGGCCTCTTCCTGCGCCACCGCGCCGGGATCGAAATAGGGCGTCTGCGTAGTCGGCTGGGCGCATCCGGCCAGCCAGAGTGCCAGAAACAGTGCGCTAAGGGGTTGTTTTCTTGGTGTCTTCATCGTCTGCCTCCTTCGTGCCCGCCTCCTCTTGCTGGGGTGTGCAGCCGAACACAATCACATCATAATAAGGGTGCGCAAGATGGGAGAGCGAGGGGTCCCCCGCCAGCATCCACCCGGCAAAGACTCGCTCCGCCGTGGCGTGCGGCTTGCGGTCATACACTTCAAGCAGCAGCGCATGCTGCGGGCGCGGCATGGCACCAGCATCGATCACGCAGCGCTCGGGCATGACTTCCAGTGTCTTGTATTGCACGACGCGGCCCATGGGCACCTGCAGGCGCTGGTTGCGGCCGAGATTCTTGTCGATGACGGCGAGGTCGACGATCATGCGCTTGCTGGCGGCCTCGCTGGTGATCTGCGGCACCGGCGGCGGCGTTTGCGTGGGCGGGGTTACCGGCGCGGCTCCCTCCGGCGGCGGAACCGGCTGCGGCGTGGGATAGGCCGGCGCGGACGGATAGCCCGGGACCGCACCGGGCAGCGGGATCGTAGCGGGCGACTGCGTCGGTGCGGTGGGAGCCTGCCAAGTGGGCGCCTGCGGCTCGACATAGGGCCGCGCGGGCGCATCCGAAGAAGGCGAAGGCTGCACGAGAATTTGCGCGAGGGCCAGCCCCGGCCAGAGTGCCAGCGCAGCGAAGGCCGTGCGCATCACGGGGTGGATAGCGCGGGCTCGGCCGTCGGTGCGTCTGCTTCCGCCTTGCCGTTCTCTTTATCGACACCGCCGGCGCTGAACACGAATTTGCCGATCAGCTCCTCGAGGCTTACCGAGGACTGGGTGTATTCGATGCGCTCCCCCTCGCCCAGCATGCGCTCATCCGCGCCCGGCTGCAGTGAGACGAACTTACCGCCGAGAAGCCCGTCACCGACAATCGAAGCGGCGGTATCCGTCGGCAGCTTCACGTTGTATTCGATGGAAAGGCGGAGTTGGGCCTGATAGGTATCGGGCCGCAGCAACATGTCGTCAACCACGCCGACTTTGACGCCGCCGATGCGGACATCGCTGCCGCGGCTGACGCCGGTGGCATTGCTGAAATCCGCGGTGACATGGTAGCCGCCTTGCGCTTCCTGCCGCAGGTCGCTGTTCTGGTATGCAAAGGCAACGAAGCCCCCGGCGATGACGAGCACCACGGCCCCCATGATCGTCTCGATGGCGTTGCGCTGCATGGCCTCTTCCCCCTTGGTCGTTATTCGCCCGGCGTCCACGCCTGATAGTCGGCGGCCGTGGCGGCGCGGTCGGCGCCCTTGCGGATATGGCCGGGCGGCAGGTACGCCCCCGCCGTGCCCGACAGGTTGGGCACATGTTCCCTCTCCCACGCATAATGCGGGGTTTGCAGCTCGCTCGGCAGCTGGTCGATGGTGTGGTGCAGCCACGCATTCCACAGCGGCGGCACCTTGGAGGGCTCGGCCACGCCCTTGTACATCACCCAGCGGCGCGAACGCTGGCCGGGCTTCGCCTTTTTCTCGGTGAAATAGCGGTTGCCGAACGCGTCCGTGCCGACATGGCGGCCGGTGAGGAAGGTGCTGATTTTCGTGCCGGTGGTCATGAGAGCCGTTATAGGTAGCGCCGCATCACTTTACAATAGAAATTGGCCGCGCCGGTGCCCGTGGGCTACAGTACAGGCGCAGTGTAGCCGGGCTGACCACACTGGCGGGGTGTTACTTGTCGCGGTCCATCAGTTTCTTCAAGCCGATATAATCCGCGGCGAAAAGGAAAAAGGCCGCGGCAACGGCTAGCCCCTCCCGGTCGCTCACCTGCCAAATGATGAGGCCAAATGCTGCGGAGACCAACGCGGAGAGCACAAGGTAGCGCGGCAGTTTTTCCGGGTCGAGCAAGGGGTCGGGTCGCATGTCAGCGCTCCGGCGGGGTGACGTCCGCCATCAGGACGCCGCTCTTCGTGAAATGCCGGCGCAGGATGGCGTAAGCCGCCAGCCCGGCCACGCCAATGGCCCCGCCGATGCCCACCGCCATATCCGCCCGGTACGTGATGAGGTAGATCATCAGCGCCGTCAGCGGCGCCACCACGGACGCCTCCAGCCGCAGCAGCTTCAGCAGCAGGCGGGCATTGGCAGCTTTGAGTTCAGGGCGGGATTTGTGGCGCATCACGTTCTCATGAATCATAAAGAAGCCTTTTCTTTTTACCGTCAGACACCTGCATATCCTACTCGAAATCTACACATCACCTGAAATACGCAATTAATACAATTTTAAAGAGGTGCTGCTAATCTCAGCATATGAAAAAACGTGGTTTTACCCTACTCGAACTGTCTGTTGTGATTGCCATCATTTCGCTTCTCATAGGTGGAATACTGGCCGGTCAGGATATGGTGCGTACTGCAGAGCTACGCAATATTATTTCTGAATATCAAGCCATCCGGACAGGCATTACTGCTTTTCGTGACAAGTATGACGGTTTGCCAGGGGACCTGCGCAATGCAACGGATTACTGGGGCGCGGTCAGCGCTACACCTTCCACCTGCTATACCACCATTGGTGCAGGAAAGCTTACCTGCAACGGCAATGGCGATAACCTGATTGACTCAGCCGATGGGGGAACCACGTACTCCGAGCGATTTCGCTTTTGGCAACAACTGGTTCTGGCCGAGCTGATAGAAGGCAGTTTTACAGGTGTGAGCGGCGGCGGCGGAACAACACCGGCCCAGCAACCGGTCATTGGCACCAATGTCCCCGAAAGTGCACGTAATGGGGTTGGTTTTTCTACTGTCTTCGTTGCCAACGTGGCCACCACAACCACTAACTGGTTCCGGGGCACTTATGGAAACACAATTCAGCTTGGTACCGCGCTCAGTAGTTCCACCGCCGGACCTGGTCTTACGCCGGAAGATGCAAACACCATTGACATGAAGTTTGATGATGGCCGGCCCGCCATGGGCATGGTCCTCGCCCAACCGGCCAGCAATCCATCTGTTCCAAACTGCAGCACGTCCAGCAACGAGAACACCGCAAACTATAATTTAACCTTTGTGGGAACCGCCTGCGGTCTGATTATTCTGATGGAATAAAATTTTCAGCTGGAATACGTGCTTTTGAGATTCTTCCCACTAATCATGATCTTCATTTAAGCGGGTAAAAAAAACCGGCGGGGTTATGCCCCGCCGGTTTTTTGTTTCAAGGCAGGCTAGGCGACGAACTGGAAGTCCGCAGCGGTGAGGTTGGTGGCGTTGATCCAGACATCGCCATCCTCCAGCCCGATCAGGGTGCCGTTGCTGAATTGTTGCAGGTCGAGCGACTCGAACGTCTGGCCTTGTGCGCCGGTGAAGACCAGCATGTCCACGCCCTTCTGGAAGGTTTCGACGAGGAACATGGCCGACGCGATGTTGCCCATGCCCACGCTGGTGTCGGTCATCATGCCGTCATCGGCCGGGGCATTGGAGCCGGGGTTGTCGATGGACTGCGCCGAAACCGTCTGCGCCGTGCTGGCCGTGGTGCCATCGGCCGGGGTCGTACCGTTGGCCAGTACCCCGCCGCTCGTACCCGTGCTGACGCCGCCGGTGCCCGTGACGCCTGCATCATTGCCAGCCGAGGTGGCGCCGGGGGTCGGCGTCGTGGTGCCGGTAGTTGTGCCGCCATTCAGCGTATCCGCGCCGCCTGCCGTGGTGTCACCACCTGTGGCACCGCCGGTCGCGGTACCGCCCGGCACCGTTACAGTGGAACCGGTCAGGGCGAACTGGAACATGTCGGCCCCGCTACCGCCATTGAGCGTGGCGCGGGCCTCCCCGGCGATGAGGTAATCATCGCCCGAGCCGCCCATGAGCGTGGCGCGGCCTGACTCGCCGGCGACCAGCGTATCATTGCCGCTATTGCCCCAGAGCTCATCGCGCCCGGAAGTGTGCACGAGCAGGTCATTGTCGATGCCGCCATAGAGCGAGTCGTTGCCGTTGCCGCCCTCCAGGCTGTCATTGCCACGGTTGCCGTAGAGCAGGTCGTTGCCTTGGTCGCCGTTCAACGAATCATTGCCAAAGCCGCCGTAAAGCGTGTCTTTGCCCTGCGCGCCAGCAAGAATGTCATCGCCACCATTGCCAGAGATGGAGTCATTGCCCTGCGCACCATCGACCGTGTCATTGCCTCCGAAGGCGAGTATTTCATCGGCGCGGCGTGAGCCGGTGAGGTCATTGGCGGCACTATTGCCGTCGAGCATCCTGTCGTCGTTGGATGGCCGGCGATTGCCGGTGTTGTCGTCGGACGCGGATGCGCGGCTGGTGCGTGAGGCTGTGATGGCGACCGCATCGTCATCGAGGGTGCTGGTTTGCGCGTTGGCATTGGATTGCGTGCTCATGGCCATCGGGTTCTCTCCTTGGCTGAGGGGTTGATAGGAAAAACATGAAAGAAAAAGAAAAAGACGGTCACCCCGGGCCGGGTGACGGCTGAGAGCAATCCTGCCGCAGGCGCGATAAAATCTCTATGCGGGCTTCCGCTTAATAGTATATTATAAACAAGCGCTTAGATGTTTTTTTGCATAAATAAAAAGGGCCCGCGAAACGCGCGGGCCCTTTTGCTGTCTCTGGCGGCCGCCGATCAATGCTCGAGGAAGCTGCGCATCTTGCGGCTGCGGCTGGGGTGCTTCAGCTTACGCAGGGCTTTGGCTTCAATCTGGCGGATACGCTCGCGCGTCACCGAGAATTGCTGGCCGACTTCCTCCAGGGTGTGGTCGGTGTTCATGCCGATGCCAAAGCGCATGCGCAGGACACGCTCCTCCCGAGGGGTGAGCGAGGCGAGGATGCGCGTGGTGGTCTCGCGCAGGTTAGACTGAATCGCCGCATCGATGGGCAGAATCGCGTTCTTGTCCTCGATGAAGTCGCCGAGGTGGGAGTCCTCCTCGTCACCGATCGGGGTTTCGAGCGAGACCGGCTCCTTGGCGATTTTCATCACCTTGCGCACCTTGTCGAGCGGCATGACCAGCTTCTCGGCCAGCTCTTCCGGGGTCGGCTCGCGGCCGATCTCGTGCAGCATCTGACGCGAGGTGCGGACGATCTTGTTGATCGTCTCGATCATGTGCACCGGGATACGGATGGTGCGCGCCTGATCCGCGATGGAGCGCGTGATCGCCTGACGAATCCACCACGTGGCGTAGGTGGAGAATTTGTAACCGCGACGGTACTCGAACTTGTCCACCGCCTTCATCAGGCCGATATTGCCTTCCTGAATGAGGTCGAGGAACTGCAGGCCGCGGTTGGTATACTTCTTCGCGATGGAGATAACCAGGCGCAGGTTGGCCTCGATCATTTCCTTCTTGGCCTGGTTCGCCGTGCGTTCGCCCTTCTGGACGTCCATCACCATGCGCTTGAACTCGCTGATATCGACGCCGACTTCGCGGGCGATCTTGGCGATTTCCTCGCGCAGTTCTTCCACCTGCGCGCTGCTGGTTTCCACGAACTCTTTCCAGCCCTTGGATTTCTTGGCCGCGACTTTTTTCAGCCAGCCTTTTTCCAACTCATGATCCTGCCATTCCTTGAGAAACTCCGTGCGATCCACCTTTCTCTTGTCGGCATAGCGAACAATCTTGCCCTCGATGCCCATCAGGTTGCGGTTGATCTCGTAGAGCTTGTGCGTCAGGTCTTCCACGCAGGCGTTGGAGAAGCGCACGTCGAGCATCAGCTCGGCCAGCTCCTTGCGGAACTTGGCGTAGTCCTTCATCTCCTTCTCGGAGATGCTGCCCTCACCAAAGGCGGCATCCAGGCGCTTCTGCTGAATTTTGCGCATCTTGCCGCTGATGGCGGCGAATTGGTCGAGCGTGGCAAGGATGGTCGGCAGCAGCGCGGTTTCCATGGCAACGAGCGACATCGGATTGTCATCCTCGTCCTCATCGGCCTCTTCCGCCTCGCCTTCGCCCTCGCCCTCTTCCTCCTCGTCGTCGAGCATTTCCTCGTCGTCGAGATCCTCGTCGTCGAAATCGTCATCATCGTCGGAGGAGGCGGATTTCTTCTTGGCGGCTTTCAGCTTGGCCGCGGCTTTCTTGGCCTCTTCCTTCTTCTTTTTCTCTTCGGCCTTCCGGGCTTCTTTCTCTTCCTTGGCCTTCTGCTTCGCCTCTTCCTTCAGGCGCTTTTCCTCGGCGATCTTGGCAGCTTTTTCCTCAGCTGGAGACAGTTTGGGAACTTCCGGCTGCGGCGCGGCAACCACCGGAGCACCGCCCTCGCCCAATTCCTCGTTGGCGCCGAAGGTGGCGTCCAGATCGATGATGTCGCGCAGCAGCATCTTGCCCTCGGCGAGGTCATCGCGCCATTGCAGCAGCTCGCGCATGATCACCGGGTTCTCGAAGAGCGCACTGATGAGCATCTCGCGGCCCTTTTCGATGCGCTTGGCAATCTCAATCTCGCCATCGCGGGAGAGCAGCTCCACGTTGCCCATCTCGCGCAGATACATGCGCACCGGGTCATCGGAGCGGCCGATATTCTCAGCGGCAGCGGCGGTTTCTTCCTTGGGCTCGCCGTCTTCCTCATCGGCTTCCGGCGGCAATACGTCATCCTCCTCATCGTCCGCCGCGACGTCGAGCTCGCTCTCATCCACCACGCGGATTTTCAGCGCGGAAAGCTGGGCGATCATGCCGTCGATCTTCTCCGGGGAGAATTCCTCGGCGGGCAGGAACTCGTTGAGGTCGGTGTAGGTGAGCACGCCTTTATTCTTGCGCGCGGCTTCCACCAGCCGCTTGAGCAGCTTCGCCTCGGCATCGCTGCCCGGCTTCGCGGGCTCGGCGGCTTTCGCGGTGGACGGCTTGGCGGCGCTGGCCGTGGGTTTGGATTGTTTTTCTTCTTTTTTGGCCGTCATAGGAGTGGGTTTGGTTTCTTTTTTGTTGGGTTGTTTGGCAGAAGATAAAGGCTTGGCTGTCTTGGCCGGCGGGGTGGGCGCCGGCTTTGACGGGGCTGGCTTGGCCGCCTTATTGGGCGGTGTCGCCGGTTTTTTCGTGGTGTTCTTCACCAGCCGGACGGGCGGTGATTTGCGAGCAGGGGGACTGGCCTTGGAAGTTGGTTTCGCTTTCGCGCTTTTCAAGGCCGACTTGCCCGCCTTGGCTTTTAACGGCGGTTTTGCCTTGGCGGAAGGGGTTTTACGCGCCGGGGCCTTTGCTTTCGGCGCGGGCTTCTTGGCCACGGGCTTTTTCACCAGCTTCGCGACGCGGCGCGCGGGCTTCTTCGCGGCGGCTTTCGCGGCCGCAGCTTTCTTCACCGGCTTGGCGGCCTTAGCAGGCGCTTTCTTCGCGGCGGGTTTCTTGGCCAGAGCAATGGCGGGCTTTTTCTTGGCCGGGGCGGCTTTGGCGGCGGGCTTCTTCACGACAGGCTTGGCCTTACGGGCAGGCGCGGATGATTTCTTCGCTGGTTTCGCTGGAGCCATAGTTTTCCCTGCATCCTTTTTCGACGTTGCGGGCGGAACTGGAAACAACCACCACATGCAGCCGCCTCACCCGCGCTTCTGAAAAACTTCGGAAACGTCAAAGCTGTGCGACATAACACCCTTTCAGAGGTTTGGCCACTATATAATCGGGTTTTTAACCGTTTCAATCGTTACCAGCCGTTAAAAACACGGCGCAAGGGTTAAATGACACACTGTCTTGCAAATGTAACAGTCAGGGCGTGCCTTCTTCTGGGAAATAGCCTTGCGTGAACTTCATTTCGCCGATGCGCACCCGCAGCGCGTCGAGCCGCTCCATCAGGATTGGGTCCAAGGTCTGCGTAAAGCGGGCATGCACTTCCGCGTAGGTTTCCTCCAGCGCCATCAGCTCCAGCCGCCGCGTCACGTGGTCGAGCTGCTGCTGGGCGACGGGAAGCCCTTCCGCTTCGCCGGTTTTCAGCAGGGACTTGGGCAGCGTATGGGCCGTTTCTTTCAAGAAGCCCCGCCACGCCCCCGCCCCGAGCGCCGCCGCCAGATGGGCCTGCAACGTCTCGCGCGAGGTCATCGCGTCCTCCTGCGCGGCATGCAGCAGGGCATCGCGCATCGCGGCGTGCCCGGCAGTGCCAAACGCAGCCTCCGCCAGCGCTTCCTCCCACGCGCCGTCCCACAGCGCTGGGTAATGGCTGAACAGCAGCATCAGCGTGAGGAACGCCTCCTCCCGCCCGTGGCGTTGCTGGGCGGCGGCGGGCATCAGCGCCACGCGCGATTGCAGAAGCGCCGTCTTGGCCTGCGGGTCAGCCGGCTTGCCCTTGCCGCGCGTGGCCGTGACCCGGCGCGCATTCCATAGCCGCTCCTTGATCGCCTGATGATAATGCGAACGCACGGAGGGATGATGGATGCGATCCACCGCGATTTTCAGCGCCTGCTCGGTGCCTGCCTGCTGCTCCGGCGTCTGGTGGGGGCGCTGGCCGTAGTATTTCTCCCAGAACACGTCGATGAGCGGCATTTTCTGCGCGAGCAATGTCTCCAGCGCCGCCTTGCCATGCTTCTGCACCAGCGAATCCGGGTCCTCGCCCTGCGGCAGGCGCACGAAGGCGAGGCTTTTGCCCGGCTGCAGCAGCGGCAGCGCAAGGTCCAGCGCCCGCTCCATCGCCCGCCAGCCCGCCGCATCGCCGTCCAAGCACAACAGCGGCTCGCTCACGATGCCCCACAGCATGCCGAGTTGCTCCTGCGTGATGGCCGTGCCCAGCGGCGCCACCGCCTGTGGGAAGCCCGCTTGCGCCAGCGCGATGACGTCCATGTAGCCTTCCACCACTAGCAGGCTGCCGGATTTGGCCGCGGCGCGGCGGGCCACGTCGAGGTGATAGAGGTTATAGCTTTTCTTAAAAAGCGGCGTATCCGGCGAGTTGAGGTATTTCGGCCCCTTGGCTTCGGGATCAATGAGACGGCCGCCGAAGGCGATCACCCGCCCGCCGCCATCATGAATCGGGAACATCAGGCGGCCGCGGAACTTGTCAAAACTATTGCCGCCTTCCTCCAGCGTGGCGAGCAGCCCCACCTCGCGCAGCTCCGCCTCGGAAAACCCGCGCTGCATCAGTGCATCCTTCAGCGCGGTGCGCTTTTGCGGGCCGTAGCCAAGGCGGAATTCCTTGACCGTCTCGTCGCTCAGGCCCCGGCGGGCGAGGTAATCCCGCGCTTCCGAGCCGCCCGCCAACCGCAATTGCAGGGTGAACCAGTGCGCGGCGGCGTCCATGACCTGATAGAGTCTCTCGGCGCGGTCAATCTGCTGCTTTTGTTCGCGCGTGGGTTGTGGCAGCGTAATCCCTGCCTGCCGGGCCAGGCTTTCCACTGCCTGCGGATAGCTAAGATTCTCATATTCCTTGAGAAAGCCAATCACATCGCCATGCGCCCCGCAGCCGAAGCAATGGTAGAAGGCTTTTTCGTCATTCACCGTGAAAGACGGCGATTTCTCGTTATGGAATGGGCATAAGCCACTGTATTCCCTGCCAGAGCGCTTCAGGGTGATGCGCTGGCCAATGACCTCGGACAGCCGGTAGTGCTGCCGCAGGCGATCGAGGAATTGCGGGGGGTAGCGCATGTCAAGCGAGATAGGATCAAATTTAGCTAAATTCTGGGCTTGCCTTTTCCCACCCCCCCATAGCATGATTGGAACATGCAACGCAATCTGATGCCCTCCCCCCCGCACTCCGGCGTGCGAATTAACAAGCAATATTATCCGGTTGTCGTTCGTCCGATGACCAGCGCCCGGCGCATGCGCCTGCGCGTCGACCCCATGCGTGACAGCCTGGTGCTTACCGTCCCCGCCCGCTGCTCGGAGCGCCGCATCGTCTCGTTTTTGGAAGAGAAAAAAAGCTGGGCCGAGGAAGCCCTCTCCACCCTCCCCCCTCGCCAGCCGCTCACCTTCGGGGCCATCATCCCGGTGCTCGGCCGCGAGGTCGCCATCGTGCCCGCCGCCTACGGTCGCTCCGGGGCCGGGCTGCTGCCGGTGCTCGCCACCCCCTCCAAATGCGAGGAGACGGTGAAGCGCATGCTGATGAACCAGCTACAGAAATACATTGAGCGCAAAGCGGAGCAATATGCGCTGCAGATCGGCACCAAGCGCATCAAGGACGTGACGCTGCGCGACACCTCCTCCTGCTGGGGCAGCTGCACGCAGGCCGGGCGGCTGATGTTCTCCTGGCGGCTGGTCTTCGCGCCGAAATTTGTGCTGGATTACGTTATCGCCCATGAGGTGGCCCATCTCAAGGAGATGAACCACAGCGTAAAGTTCTGGAAGCTCAACGCCCGCCTCACCCCCCGCATGAACGAAGCCCGCGCCTGGCTGCAGATGCACGGCCACTCGCTCTATCGTTACGGCTCAGTGCCGGATTCATTGCCGGTGTAGCAGCCGCTACCCTTCAAAATCACCCTTTTCCACCATCCGCTCCCTTGGCTGACGGTTTTTGTGCGCCATTACCGCCGCCGGGGATCGCTGGAGGGGTAGTCGTATTCCACCTTTCCGCGGCTTCCGGCGTCGAGGAGTTTGTCCCAGAAGGATTTGCCAAGGTTGACGTCGCGTGGGCGGGGCGTGGGCTGACTGGTGCCGGGTGCGCTGGTGTCCTCGGCTGCGGGTGCGCTTTGGGGAGCGGTGTCAGCGCCGAACCATGGCAGGAACGAACCGCTGCCATAGCTCATCGGCAATTCGGCCACGGCGAAGTCGGCTTCCGCCGCTTTCATATAGGCGCTCCAGATTTGCGCGGGCAACTGGCCGCCGGTCACCTTGGCGGTCGGCGTGTTGTTGTCATTGCCGACCCACACGCCGGTGGTAAGGTCGGGCGTGTAGCCAAGGAACCATGCGTCCTTGTAGTCCGACGTCGTGCCCGTCTTGCCCGCCGCCGGGCGGCCGATGGCGGCGGCGCGGCCCGTGCCGGTGGTGATGACGCCGGAGAGCAGGTTGTTCATGATGGCCACCGTGTCGCGGCTGAGCACGATGTAAGCCCCTACATCGCGCCGCTCGAACAGCAAGGTGTTATCGGCACGGCGGCGGATTTCACGGATGCCGAAGGGCCGCACGCCGTAGCCGTTCGACGAAAAATGCGCGTAGACCGTCGTCATCTCAAGCAGCGACACTTCCGCCGCACCGAGCGACACCGCCCACGCCTGCGGCAGCGGTGAGCGCACGCCGAGCCGCTTCGCCGCGTTCAGCACATTACCTAGCCCCGCCGACATCGCCGCCTGCACCGCCACGGTGTTGAGCGATTGCGCCACCGCCTCGCGCAGCGGCACGGTGCCGAGATACTTGCCGGTATAGTTGCGCGGCGTCCATGGGCCGCTGGACGTGGTGAGCGTGATGGGCCGGTCTTCCACCAGCTGGTCAGGCCGCCAGCCATTCTCCACCGCCGCCGTGTAGACCACCGCCTTGAAGGACGAGCCCGGCTGGCGCTTGGCCTGCGTGGCGCGATTGAACGGGCTTTTCGCATAGTCCCGCCCGCCGATCATCGCCACCACCGCGCCGCTCGGACGCATGGAGACGATGGCCGCCTGCCCCACTTTCTTCTGCGTCATCACCTCCGGCGTCAGCACGGCGTTCAGCGCCTCCTCGGCCTGCTGCTGGAAGCGCGGCTCCATGGTGGTGTAGATGATGATGTCGTCCTGAATGTTCGGCAGCACGTCTGGCAGCTGGTCCACCACCCAGTCGGCGAAGTAGCGCCCGCTCTGACCCTCGGCGTCCTCGATGGACTCCGGCAGGCGGAAGCCGTTGAAGGCCGCATCCGCTTCCGACTGGCTGAGCGTGCCTGCGTCCACCATGTTGAGCAGCACCTGCCGCGCGCGCTTCTTGGACACATCCAGATTGGCCGTCGGCGCATAGCGAGAGGGGGCTTTCAGCAGCCCGGCCAGCAACGCGGATTCGGCCAGCGACACCTCGCGCGCCGATTTCTGGAAGTAATGCCGCGCCGCCGCATCCACGCCATAATTCCCCGCGCCGAGATAGACACGGTTGAGATAGATGCTGAGAATCTCCTCCTTGGAGAAGCGCGACTCCAGCCAGAAGGCGAGCAACATCTCCTGAATCTTGCGCTTCAGCGTGCGATCGGGCGTCAGGAACACGTTCTTCGCCAGCTGCTGGGTGATGGTGGAGCCGCCCTGCACGAAGCGGCCGCGCTGCAGATTCACCACCATCGCCCGCGCGATGCCCCACGGGTCCAGCCCGAAATGCTGGAAGTAATTGCGGTCTTCCGTGGCAATCACGGCGCGTACCAGCGAAGGCGGAATCTCGTCGAAACGCAGCGTATCGCCGTAGATATGGCCGTAACTCTTGATGATGTCGCCCTCGGCGGAGAGCATCTGGATGCCGTAGGTCTGGCGCGGCTCGTTCAGCTTGCTGATGTCCGGCAGGTCATGCGCGAAATAGATGACGGCGCCCAGCATCACGATGAAGCCGGTGAGAAACAGCGAGCCCAGCGCCGCTGCCATGCCGCGCGAGAAGATGATGGCTTTCAGCTTCGCGCCGAAGCCTTGTGTCTTTTTCTTGCGTCCGCCACCCTTGCGGCCACCGCCTCCCTTGCCGCCCCGGCTACCGCCGGACGGCTTGCGCGGCCCGCCACCCCCGCTGCGCGGCGAGATGCCGGAGCCGGAGGATTCGCGTTTCGGGCGGTCGGAGGTCAGGCGCGGGCCGTCGCCGCGGCGAGGTCTTTCAGAGGGCATGAAGTGACTATGGTTCGGCCGTCATTGCCTGAATCGCGCCAGCGATTCTAAGGCAATCCAGCGGCGGCGGCATGCGGCTGCTGGATCGCCCTAGAGCTCGCCTTTGGCGACCTCGGGCGATGACGAAAGGAAATATGGACTCCTTCTAACCTATCGCTTAAGTAGGCGTAAGCGATTTTTTGTTCGTCATTGCATTGTCGCCCTGAACTTGTTTCAGGGCCTTTTTACGAATAGATGCTGAAACAAGTTCAGCATGACACTAAAGGACTTTATGGCTAGCATCACCGAAACCGAGTTCCACGACCGCTGCGGCGAGGATATCGCCCGCCTGCAGGACGCGCTGGAAGAACAGGACACCGCCGGGCTGCTCGACATTGACGGGCAGGACGGCATGCTCACCGTGAAGCTGGAGGATGGCAAGACCTTCGTGGTCAGCCGCCATACCGCCGCGCGCGAGCTGTGGCTTTCCTCCCCGGTGAGCGGCGGCCATCATTTCCGCCCCACGGATGGCGGCTGGGTGCTGCCCGATGGGCGCCGCTTTCCGCAGATGTTTCTGGAGGAGCTGAACCGGCTGGCGGGGAGGGAATTTCATGACTAAGGCGCATATTAAACCCCTCCCACTGCTTGCGGGGGGAGGTTGGGAGGGGGGTGATGACCTCGCCTCCCCACTGGCATCGAAGGGCACCCCCACCCAACCCTCCCCCGCCAGCAGGGGAGGGCTTTAGCGCATGCCCACCCTCGAACGCACCCCGACGCAGCTTTATCTCATCTCCCCGCCGCAGATCGATCTGGAAACCTTCCCGGCCCTACTGGAAGCGGCGCTTTCCGCCTCGCCCGGCACGGTAGGTGCGTTCCAGTTGCGCCTGAAGGATACCACCCCGCCGGGGCCGGATCGCCTCACCCACGCCCATGCCAGTGAAGAAAAAGTCCTCTACGCCGCCAAAATCCTCAAGCGCATCTGCCACCCGCACGAAGTGACGTTCATTCTCAATGACAGCGCCCAGCTGGCGCTGGAAGCCAATGCGGACGGCGTGCATCTGGGACAGGAAGACGGCTCGGTCGAAGAAGCCCGCCAGCTGCTGGGGCCGGACAAGGTGATTGGCGTCAGCTGCCACGCCTCGCGCCACCTCGCCATGGAAGCAGGCGAGCAGGGCGCGGATTACGTCGCCTTCGGCGCCTTCCACGCCACCACCTCCAAAAGCCCGGAATCCCTCGCCAAATGGGGTACGCCGGACCTCGACCTGCTGCAATGGTGGAGCACCTACACCACCCTGCCCTGCGTCGCCATCGGCGGCATGACCCCCGCCAATTGCGGCCCGATGGTGAAAGCCGGCGCCGACTTCATCGCCGCCCTCAGCGCTGTCTGGAATCACCCGGAAGGCCCGGCGGAGGCGGTGAAGGCGTTTGCTGCGGCCTTTGCATCGGCGCAAAACGGCTGAAAAAGAGACCATTGCGCCCTGCCCTTGTCGCTGCTAAGTTCCGCGCGCATTTGACTGTTTCTGGAGTATGAGCTTATGAAAATCGACGGCGTTTCCATTCGCGTGGGGAATGTGCTGGAGTACAATGGCAAGCTGTGGGCCGTCACGCGCACCCAGCATACGCAGCCGGGCAAGGGCGGCGCCTACATGCAGGTGGAGATGAAGGACGTGCGCGCGGGCACGAAAACCAACGTGCGTTTCCGCTCCGATGAGAAAGTAGAGCGCGTGCGCCTTGACCAGATCGATTACCAGTTCCTCTACAAGGAGGGCGAGTCGCTCATTTTCATGCACCCGGAGACCTTCGAGCAGATCTCCCTCGCTGCCGATGTCATCGGCGATTCCGCCGCCTTTCTGCAGGACGGCATGATCGTGAAGGTGGAAAGCTACGAGGGCGATCCCATCACCGTGGCCCTGCCGGAGCATGTCACGCTGAACGTCGTCGAGGCTGATCCCGTGGTGAAAGGCCAGACCGCCGCTTCCTCCTACAAGCCCGCCATTCTTGATAACGGCGTGCGCGTCATGGTGCCCCCGTTCATCGAAACGGGCGACGCCATCGTGGTGAACACCAGCGAATTCTCCTACGTCGAGCGCGCGAAGTAGGTTTTGGTAGTTGGTATTTGGTATTCGGTATTCAGTGAAAGCCGCATGCCTTCCTTACCTGAATACCGAATACCAAATACCGACGACTAAATACCAAATACGGAATACCGAAAGCCATCATGCACGAAAAACGCACCGCCCTCACCGCTTCCTACCCCATCAAGACGCCGCTCATCAACGTGATGACCTCGGCGGCGCTGAAGGCAGCCAAGGGGCTGGTGCGCGACTTTGGCGAAGTGGACAATCTACAGATTTCGCGTAAAGGTGTCGCCAACTTCGTTACCGAGTCCGACCTGCGCGCCGAGAAGATTCTGCGTGTAGAGCTGGAAAAAGCCCGCCCCCGTTTTGGCCTGCTGCTGGAGGAAAGCGGCGAGATCGGCGACCCGGACTGCGAATATCGCTGGGTGGTGGACCCGCTCGACGGCACCAACAATTTCATCCATGCCATTCCTTATTTCTGCATCTCCATTGCCGTGGAAAAGCGCAGCGCACGCGGCAGCGAAATCATTGCGGGCGTGGTTTATGACCCCATCCATGACGAGATGTTCCTCGCGGAAAAAGGCAATGGCGCGTTCGTCAATCATCGCCGCCTGCGCTGCGCACCGCGCAAAGGGGACTTTTACTTTGTCACCGGCACCACGCGCGTCACCAGCCCCTACGACGGCATGTGCTCCGAATTCACACGTAACGCCGCCAACCTCGACAGCGTCATCCGCCGCAGCGGGGCCGCGGCGCTCGACCTCGCCTATGTCGCGGCGGGCCGCTACGATGCTTGCTGGTTCCCGCACCTGAAGAAGTGGGACATGGCGGCGGGCATTCTCATTGTCAAGGAAGCGGGTGGGCAAGTTTGCATGCCAGGCGAGGTGGAAACCGATCCGTACGAGACAGGTTGCATCCTCGCTGCCAGCCCCGAAAGCTATGAGGCTTTGAATGCCACATGCGTACCAAAAAAACAGGCCACATGAGCGTAGGCCAATATCTGCTTGCGCACACAGCAGTTTTACGCTTTCAATATTTTTCGTCTGAATCACGCCATCAGGAAGACCGCGCCCGCATGCAACGCCCGGATGACATTCGCCCTACCCGCGCACGCCGTTGGCTCCTTCTCTCGTCCGCCTGCGTTCTTACTTTCACTTCTATGCAGCCTGCAGTTGCGCGGAATCGACTGATCCCTTCCAAGCCAAGCGTGGAAGTCTACTCGGAGGCGTTGGATGCACTGCGCCGCTCTGTGCAGGAGCAAGGCGGCTATGCTGCGCCCCTGCCAAATAGAGTACCCTTCGGCACCGCGACGCCTCCGCCAGCGCCGCGCCTGACTCCTGCACCAGCGGCGAGACCTATTCCCCCGTCCGCACCGTTTGCGCCCGCTCAACCGGCCCCACCCCCAGCGGCGCCCAAACCGAAGAAACAAGCCACTCCGAGAGCGCAACCGAAGCCTGCTCCTGCGTCGCAGCCACAGGTCATGCCTGTCCCGGCGATGCCGCCAAAGCAACAGCCTGCTGCCCCGGTAAGCGAGTCGGCCATGCCGCCGATGCCGTCTGCTCCCGTGGTCCCTCGGCCTCCCATGGAACTGGCACCGCCGCCCCCCATGCCGGAGCGGGCTCCTGCGCCTCAAGAGCAATTCGAACAGATGATTGAGCGGCCTGCGCCACCGCCTGAACTGCAGTCGGCCCCGCCTCCTAGCTTGAGCGATATGCCGCCAATGGCGGAACCGCCTGCGCCGCAGCCGCCTATTGAGCCTGATAAGCCGGCCCTCAAGGCAGAGAAGAAAGCTAAGGCCGAGAAACAGCCAGAAGCGAAAAAGGCTCCGACTTCCGAGCCTGCGCCCAGCCTACCGGAACCAGACCTCAATTCCATGGAATTTGAGCCGTTCCCCGAAATTGCGCCGCCTTCGCCAGAGCCTGTCCCCGCCCCGGCCGAAGAACCGAAGCCCCTGCCGCTGCCAGAGCCCCCCGCTGTTGAGCCATCTCTTCCTGAGCCGCCTGCCGCGGAACAATCGAAGAAAAAGACTGCAGCAAAGGACGAGCCAGCCGCGCCGGAAACACCTCCGGTGGTCGGAGCGCTGCCGGACGTGCCGGACCTTACACAAGCGCCGGAATCCTCCCCTGAGATTCCGCCTATTCCCGAGGCGGCTCAACCTGATGCCGCGCCTGCTATTCCAGAAGCCCCGGCCGACAGCCCGCTTCCACCTGTCCCGTCCCCTGATGCTTTGCCCGCCCCCAGCGCACCCGGGAAAGACGAGGGGCTTTTCCCGAATCTGAAGAAAAAAGTGCTTGGATTCTTTGGCAAGGGAGATAGCACGGCCGCGAATGAAACACCTTCCGATGCCTTGCTGAAAGCGCCGGAGCCGTTGCCAGAAGTTCCCTCTGCTGCGGCAGACATGCCAGCGTCGCCGGAAGACGACGCTCCCGTACTGGATGCGCCTGTGCCAGCCGACGCCATGACATCGCCAGAACCTGAGTTGCCTGCGCCACCCGCCACATCTGATGCGGACGCGTTGCCAGAATTGCCGCCATTGCCCAGCGAATCATCTTCAGCACCTGAGTTGCCGTCTCTTGATAAAACAGAGATGCCGAAGGGCGGTAACGAGGCGCTGGACATTGTCCGCCGCCAACAGACCAAATCCGCAGACGCCCTGCCCTCATTGCCGCAGGACCCACTGACCAGCCCGACACCTGACATGCCCACCCTTCCGGACGCCGCGCCGCCTCCCCCTCAAGTGAGCACGGCCGTGGAACCGGTCATCGAGCAGGAAGTGGCCTCCCTGCCGCCCGCCCCGGGTATCGACAAAAAAGCAGCGAAAGACACTGGTAAAGGCGAAAAGTCCCTGAGCGTGGTCTTCGCCCAGACGGAAACAGAGGTCCCGCTCGCCTCGCAGGCGGAGCTTCGTGACCTTGCCCGCCAGCTGACGGTGGACAAGGACAAGAGCGTGACGGTGATGGCTTATGCATCTGCACCCGAAGAACAGTCGAGTCTCGCCCGCCGCGTCTCGCTGGCGCGGGCGTTGGCGGTGCGTGCCTTCCTGATCGATTTGGGAGTGGACAATATTCGCATCACCATCCAGCCTCGCGGCAACAATATCCCCGAAGGCGGTGGCCCGACCGAGCGTGCGGATGTGCTAGTAAAGTAGCGACCACGCGCTGTACCGTATAAACGACATATCCTTTTTCTCGCTCCGCCCTCACGGTGAGCCTGTCGAACCATGATTAGGGCGCACTAGCCGGCCTGTATCCTTTAACAGGCTCAGGATGAGGGGCAGAAAAATCTATTTAGGCATGTTATGCTGAACGTGTTTTAGCATCTCTAAGAAGAGTCCCTGAAGCGGGTTCAGGGCAACAGAGCAACAGCCATCATTCCGAACAAGTGAAGCGGGGAGAAATCCCTAGACAAGAAACACATCTTCTATCCTTGTAGAAAAATCATTTCCTGCGTGCGGAATGACGTTACATAAGGCAAGGAATCTAGGCTTTCTCAAATTGACGTTTTGCCAGTTTCTGATAGAGTTCGCTTGTCTGCAGCAACTCATTGTGCGTTCCCTCCGCCACAATGCGGCCACCATCCAATACTAAAATGCGATCCGCATTCTGCACGGTGGAAAGCCGGTGCGCGATGACCAGCGTGGTGCGGCCCTTCATCAATTCTTCCAATGCGGCCTGTACCTTGCGCTCGTTTTCGGAGTCCAGGGCACTGGTGGCTTCGTCGAGCAGCAGCAGGCCAGGGTTGCGCACCAGCGCGCGGGCGATGGCGATACGCTGGCGC
The DNA here is from genome assembly GCA_002291925.1 of Alphaproteobacteria bacterium UBA998. GTDB lineage: Bacteria > Pseudomonadota > Alphaproteobacteria > Rickettsiales > UBA998 > UBA998. The sequence continues at coordinate 23,652 of DBAY01000058.1, forward strand.
TGACCACCGGAGAGGCGTACACCTTTCTCGCCCAGGTATGTTCCGAAGCCGTCCGGCAATGCCTCGATGAATTCCAGCGCCTCCGCCTTGCGGGCAGCCTCACGGATGGTGGCCTCGTCCGCGTCGGGACGGCCGTAGCGGATGTTCTCAAAGGCAGTGGTGGAAAAGATGACCGGGTCCTGCGGCACGAGGCCAATGCGCCCACGCCATTCCGCCGGGTCGAACTGTGGAATGGGCGTCTCGCCGATGCGAATCGTACCAGATTGCACGTCATAAAAGCGCAGCAGCAGCTGCATCACCGTGCTCTTGCCCGCGCCGGAGGGGCCGACCAAGGCCACCGTCTCGCCGGGCCGTACGGTGAAACTGACTCCTTCAAGCGCCGCAATGCCGGGCCGCGAAGGATATTCAAACCGCACATTCTTGAATGTCAGGGGCTGCGCGAGCGAAGCAGGCACGGGCACTGGATGCTCTGGCGCAGTAATGGCCGGCACAAGCTGTTTCAGCTCCATCAGCCGCTCGGTGGCCCCGGCGGCGCGCTGCAGGTCGCCCACTACCTCGGAGATGGCTCCTGTTCCAGATGCCACCAGCATTGCGTAAAACAGGAACGCTGAGAGCTGACCGCTGGTCAATTCACCGCTCATCACATGCCGGCTGCCAAGCCAGAGCACTGCACAGATGGCCCCAAGCACAAGCGCGATGACCAGCGCGATCAGCATTGCTCGCTTACGGATGCGTGTAAGCGCCGTATCAAGCAGCGCGCCGACCGATTTCTGGAAGCGCTCCTGCTCTTGCGCTTCAAGCGCCAGCGCCTGAATGGTGCGGATGGAGGCGATGGTTTCCTCGGCATGCGCGCTAACATCCGCCGTACGCTCCTGCGTTTCGCGCGAGAGTTTGCGCACTTCACGGCCGAGCATGATGATCGGCACCACCACCAGCGGCACCATCAGCACAATGTAGATGCTGAGTGATGGGCTCATGATGAACATCATTACCAGCCCGCCGCCCATCATCAGCGCATTGCGCAATGCCACGGAGATGGAGCTGCCAATGACGGTCTGCAGCAATGTGGTATCGGTCATGAGGCGGGAGACGAGGTCACCGGTGCGGCTTACCTCGAAAAAGGCGACATCCATGCCCACCAGCCACCCGTACACATCGCGGCGAATGTCGGCAATCATCTTCTCGCCAATCCAGGAAACGAGGTAATAGCGGCTGTAGGTGGCGGCGGCGAGCACGAAAATACCCGCAAGAATAAAGATGAAAGAATGATCTATCAGCTCCGGGTGGGGTTGAGCGGAGAAGGCCTGATCCACGAGGTACCGCAACCCACCACCAAACGCCAACACGGTGGAGGACGTAACAATAAGTGCCAGAAACGCACCGATGACGGCCTGGCGGTAGGGTCGCAGATAGGCGAACACGTGCCGAAGGCTACCGACCTGGCCCTTTTTTCCCTGCTCCGCCCTGGCGGGCATTTTCACTTCACCCGAAAAACGCATGCGGGGGTTATGTACACCCGCGTGGATGAATTGCAAGGCCCGAAACGCAAGCGGTGAGTTCCAAACATTTCGGCGGAAGGTAAAAAGGCCTTACGCCGCCGTCTTGAAGATACCGACGATTTCGCTTAGCAGCTGCAGGGCTTCTTCGCGCGGGCGCTGGAAGGCGTTGCGGCCGATGATGGAGCCGTCGCCGCCGCCGTCGCGGATGCCGCGGATTTCCTCCAGCACGTCCGCCGTGCCCTTGGCTGCGCCGCCGGAGAAGATGACGAGACGCTTGCCGTTGAAGGTGGCCTGCTTCACGTGGCGCACGCGCTCGGCGAGCGTGCCGACCGCAATCTTCTGCGACTCGTAAACCTTCTTGGCTTCGGCCTGTTCGATGTGCGCCGTCGGCGGCTTCACCTTGATGATATGCGCGCCGAGCAGTGCCGGGATGTGCGCCGCGTAGGCACAGACGTCGATGGCCGTCTCGCCGTCCTTGGAGAGGTCCTCGCCGCGCGGGTAGGACCACATGATGACGGCGAGGCCGTTGGCTTTTGCTTCCTCGGACATGGCGCGGATTTCCTCCATCATGTCGAAGACGCCCGAAGAGCCGGGATAGATGGTGAAGCCGATACCCGCGCAGCCGAGGCGCAGCGCGTCCTTCACCGTGCCAGTCACCGCCTGGTTCGGCGCATTGTGGCGCGGCACCAGCGAGTTGGAGGAGTTGACTTTCAGAATGGTCGGGATGGCGCCCGCGAAGGTATCCGCCCCCTGCTCCAGCATGCCAAGCGGCGCAGCATAGGCAGACAGGCCCGCATCAATGGCGAGCTGGTAATGGTAATGCGGATCATACGCCGCCGGGTTGGCCGCGAAGCTGCGCGCCGGGCCATGCTCGAAGCCCTGATCCACCGGGAGGATGACCAGCTTGCCCGTGCCCGCCAGCTTGCCATGCATCAGCATGCGGGCGAGGTTCGTCTTGGTGCCGGGATTGTCGCTCTCGTACCAGCTCAGGATTTTCTTGACGCGGGGACTAATACGCATGGGTAACCTCCGTGGGGGATCAGCGTGCTGTTACAGGGGTTGAAGACTCGACGGCATCAACGCCGCCAGCAATCATATTCGCCGTCGCGGCAGACGCGCCAGCGACCGCACCATGAATGACCGCAAGGACGCCGTCAATATTTTCCGAAACCTCATGGTTCCAGAAGCGCAAAACACGATAGCCGTTCTGCTGCAAATAATGCGTGCGTGCCTCGTCATGCGTTTGCATGGCATCGGCAGCATGCTGTCCGCCATCCAGTTCGATGATCAACTGAACCTCCGGCGCCGCGAAATCAGCGATGAAAGGCCCAACGGGATGCTGCTTGCGGAATTTTACCCCCAGCTGTTTGCCACGGAGATATTTCCAGAGGTGCTGTTCGACATCTGTCATGGATTTTCGGAGTTGCCTTGCATGCTTTAGCGTATTGTGACGGATGAGTGTACGAACGGGCAAGGCCCCCTCCCCAGTAGGGGGAGGGTTGGGGTGGGGGCGTGTGGATACGTATGACTCCGCTTCCGCCCCCCTCCCAGCCTCCCCC
>DBAY01000013.1 GCA_002291925.1 Alphaproteobacteria bacterium UBA998
AGGCGCCGGCTTCCAACCCAACAGGAAGGCTTGCGCGAAGTCAATGAAATCCGCGACGCTGACCGTCGGGGGATTGACTTCCGGCAGGAATACCGGGGATGTGGCCTTTGCCGCACCGCGATTCGCTACCGTGTGATATTTCGTCTATCGTAAGGACACCTCAACAGCCCAGTCATCCGGCATCCTTAAGATGGCCGTTAATATGTCCTAATTTTAATGGGAGGTGTGTGACAATTTCGTTAAGTTATGTCAAACAAAGACGCGCGCGAAGATCGTATCCACATGTTTGGTATGATAGTTCATATCAAACAATGCCTTGATGTCGCCCGCGGGGAGGAAGGAGGTCACTTCGGCATCGGAAAGCAGCTCGGTCTGGAAGTCTTTTCCCTGCTCCCACACCTTCATCGCGTTGCGCTGGACGAGGCGGTAGGCATCCTCGCGGCTCACTCCGGCCTGGGTGAGCGCGAGCAGCACGCGCTGGGAGAAAATCAGCCCGCCCAGGCGGTTCATGTTTTCCAGCATACGCTCGGGGTAGACGACCAGATTTTCAATCAGCCCGGCCAGCCGGTTCAGCGCGAAATCCAGCGTTACGGTGGCATCGGGGCCGATCATGCGCTCCACCGAGGAATGGGAGATATCCCGCTCATGCCACAGCGCCACGTTCTCCAGCGCGGGGATGCAGTAGGCGCGCACCATGCGAGCTAAGCCGGTGAGGTTCTCGGAAAGCACCGGGTTGCGCTTGTGCGGCATGGCAGAGCTGCCCTTTTGGCCTTTAGAGAAGAACTCCTCCGCCTCCAGCACCTCGGTACGCTGCAAATGGCGCACTTCGGTGGCCACGTTCTCGATGGATGAGGCAATGACAGCCAGCGCGGTGAAATACGCCGCGTGGCGATCGCGCGGGATCACCTGCGTGGAGACCGGCTCGGGCTTCAGGCCCAGTTTCTCGGCGACATGCTCTTCCACTTGCGGGGCGATGTTGGCGAAGGTGCCGACCGCCCCGGAGATGGCGCAGGTGGCAATTTCTTCGCGGGCATGCAGTAGCCGCGTGCGGTTGCGCTGAAACTCGGCGTAGAAGCGGGCGAATTTCAGCCCCATCGTTACCGGCTCGGCATGGATGCCATGGCTGCGGCCCACCGCCACCATGTCCTTCGTCTCAAACGCCCGCTTTTTCAGGGCGGCCAGCACGCGGTCCATGCCGTCAAGCAGCAGGTCGGTCGCCTGCTTCAGTTGCACGGCAAGGCAGGTATCCAGCACGTCCGAGCTGGTCATGCCCTGATGCACGAAGCGCGAGTCCTCGCCGATATGCTCGGCGAGATGGGTGAGGAACGCGATGACGTCATGCTTGGTGGTGCGCTCGATCTCGTCGATGCGGGCGATGTCGAACTGCTTGGGCGCGTTCTTCCAGATATTCTTCGCCGCCTGCGCCGGAATCACGCCCAGCTCGGCCAGCTTATCGCAGGCATGGGCCTCGATCTCGAACCAGATGCGGTAGCGATTCTGCGGCTCCCAGATGGCAGCCATTTCCGGACGGGTATAACGGGGAATCATGCGGCATTCTCAATGATGGATATGGCCGCGTTATAGTGGGACGAAGGGGTGAATGCAATGCGCGTCAGTCGCGCCGCAGGGATCCGCCCTGAACCGGCGCATGCGATTCCACCCGCACCGGCAGAGGGGCCGTCACTTCCGGATCACGGCTGGCGACACGCTCTTCGCCTCGTCGCGCAAAGCGCTGGTTATTGCGGGTTGCCTCATCCACGCTGCCGAAGCCCCGTGCGCCGTGTTCTCCGCGGCGTAGAGCCTCCAGAGAATAGGTATTGCGGCGCACCGCGTCGCCGCTATTGCCTTCGATGAGCGTAACCTGTCCGTTTTCCACCCGCTCCACGATGCCCACATGCCCCTGCCCGCTACCGGGAGCGCCACGATCGAACACAACGACATCTCCCGGTTGCGGTGCACGACTGCCGCTGCTGCGGAAGGAATGATAGGCCTTCGCACGCTGGAATTGTGTTTCGAAATTGAGCGCCATCGCAGTGCCGCCAACACCATCGCCAGAAGAGCGCGCATCGATGCCTGCACGCGCGTAAATGTAACTCACAAAGCTCGCGCACCAAGGGAGACCTTCGCCGATACCTGCCGCTGCACCGAAACGCGCCATGTCCTCACCGCGATTGCCACCGCCACGCTCGCGTACACCCAATTCCTGCTGTGCCAGCTCAACCACCAAGCTCCCTGCCGAACGTGTACCCGGCTCCACTTCCACCGGCCGTACCGTACCGTGCACCGCTGCGGAAGCCTGTGCCCGAGAGCGCTCACCCATATTGCTGAAGCGGCCACCACCCGGCAAGCCCGCGGCATCCGGACTTTGCCAGTCCTCGGAAAGCCCAAACAACATCATCAGCAAAGCCATCAGGAACTGTCCTGCTTGCCCGGAGCCGAGAGCGTTATTCTGTGAATAACGGGCGAAAGCCTGATTAAATTCAGTGTCTCGCTCTTGCTGTGAGCGCGTGGCATCTTCCGGGCCCATCAATCCCTGCTGGCGGAAATAATTCTCCGCCTGTGCACGCCGCTCTCCCGTAAATTGCTCGGTAGCAGATGGCTGCTGGCCGACCTGCGGGCGCACCTGTGGCGTGACAGCGGGCGAGTTCATGGTAAAGCCTGGCGACAAGGTCATGCACTATTCCTACTACATCATCATATCTCGACTAGATGACAGTATGATGACGGAAAACGCCTCTATTTGGCCTTGGCAATGGGTACCCTGCGGAATAATAGCGCCACCAGCAGGGCAAACGCGCAATAAAGGATGGTAAACACCCATGACGGCAGGTCGAAGTAAATCAGGCGGCTGACCCAGTAGGCGATGAAGGACTCCCCATAATCCACATCCCCGGCGGCGCGGCGCAGGCTGTTCTCCCAGACCGTAAGCGGGCACATGATGCCAAGCAGGCTCTCATCCGCGACGAAGCCGATCAGGCCCAGATGGCCGAAGCGCACCCACGGCCGGCGCACCCACCCCCAGCCACGCCATCCACCGATGATGATCAGCGGCACGGTGAGCACAATCGTGAGAATGAGCAGCAGGTGCAGGACCAGCACCCCATCGGCAAGGAATGCGGGGTTCATGCGACTAATACAAGCCCGGCAATGACGTTTGGGGCTGACGCGCGTCAGGCAGGCGTTGCGGCATCACATCCTGAGGCGCTGGCGAGGTGCTTGGTGCCAGCCCGGCGGCATGCACCGACTGGGCGAGCGAGACGCGCTGGGTATTGCCGAGCGGCCCATGCCCGGCCACCGTCAGCGGCATGAGCTGGCCGTTGCGATCCAGCTGGCGCACGAAGAGATGCGCTGCTTCCTCGCCTCCGCGCTGCGCGGCGCGGCCATCGGGCCGGATGAAGCCGATGGTGCTCTCGGCGCGATTGCCCTGCGGGTCGCGGCCATTGGGGCTCGCGCGGTCGCCGGGGCGTACGCGGACATTCTCCACCATGGCCAGCACGGTCTGCGAGCCGTCCGCATGGCCCAACACCACCGTATTTCCGGGGAAATCCTGAGACTGCCCCACGGAGAGCACCACGGCGTGATCCGGGGCGACCACCGCCACCGGGGCAGGACGCCCCTGCCGGTTCCGCGGCAGGGCGGCGCCAGGCACGGCCAGTTGGAAGCCCACGATGCCGTCCTGCGGCGTGCGAATGACGAAGGCCTGCTCGCTCGCCAGCGGGCTGAGGCGCATGGATGCCTGCCCCTGCGCGGACTCCGTCAGTTCCCGCCAGCGCTGCTGCACTATCTGTTGCGTCCGCTCCTGCTGGCTGGCAGGCCGTTGCGGGGCTTGCGTAACTTGCGGCTGCGCGGGCGTAAGGGTGGTCGCCTGCGCCTGCCCGATGCCAAAGGTACGGGAAAACCAGTTGCCAAGCTCGCTCAGCCATCCGCCAGGACGCAGGCCGTCCTGCAGCAGCGTCGCCCCGAGCGCCACGGCCAGCAGGCCGACCATCACATGCAGAATCATGCCCATTTCCATGTCTTCAGTGTAGGCGACAACTGTGACGATTTGATGAAAAAAAACGGGTTTCTCAGTATTCCACCGGCACCGGGTCGAGGGAGCGCCAGAAATACCACGTTGCCACGGTGCGGAAAGGCCGCCAGCGTTCGCCGTAGTCGCGGATGGCTTTTTTGTCTTTGGCGGGGATGCCGTAGAGGCGCTCCACCGCGTTCAGCAGGCCGATATCGCCGAGCGGGTACACATCCGGGCGCATAAGGTGGAAGATGAGGAACATCTCCGCCGTCCACACTCCGATACCCTTGATGGCGATGAGTTCCTTAATGATGTCGTCATCCGTCTTGGCGTGCCAGTAGCCTTCCGCGTGGATGTCCTGCGTGTGGAAATGCTCCGCCAGCGCGTGCATGTAGAGCGCCTTGGAGCGCGAGAGACCACAGGCACGCAAATCGTCTTCGGTCATGGCGAGGACATGGAGGGGGCTTAAACCTTTGCTCCCCCCTTGAGGGGGCGAAACGCGGGCGAGCGTTTCGGCTGAAGCCAAGCCGTAGGCGAGAACTGAAGCGTGGGGGGTTCCCCCCACCGCTCGATCGGCGCTGGGGCTTGCTCTCGCTGGCTCCCCCTCATGGGGGGAGCGGGATGTTGCGGAAGCCATAAACCGCGCCCACACGGAATCCGCCGCCTTCACCGAAATCTGCTGCCCGACGATGGAGCGTGCCAGCGTGTGGAACGCATGGCCGCGCGATTGCAGGGTTTCGCCTTCGTACTGAGCGATGATTTTCGCCAGTTTCCTGTCCTTTTTGCCAAGGTAGCGCTTGGCTTCCTCCCAGTAATCCGGGCGCTGGGTGACGATGTCGGTGATGGGGGCGGTGGAGGGCACAGAATCCTGTGGAAATGAAGTTTTATCCCATGTAATAACGCCCGGTAAATTTGTCATCCCCGTTAAGGCGGGTGGGCAGAGTGTCACCCTGAACTTGTTTCAGGGTCTTTTATGAATAGATGCTGAAACAAGTTCAGCATGACAAGGAATAAAATGACCGACCAATCGCGCATCCGCAACTTCTCCATCGTCGCCCATATCGACCACGGCAAATCCACGCTGGCCGACCGCCTCATTGAGTTCTGCGGCGGGCTAGAGCAGCGCGAGATGACCGGGCAGGTGCTCGATAACATGGACATCGAGAAAGAGCGCGGCATCACCATCAAGGCGCAGACGGTGCGCCTGAAATACCGCGCCAAGGATGGCCACGACTATATCCTGAACCTGATGGACACCCCCGGCCACGTCGACTTCACCTATGAGGTGAGCCGCTGCCTTTCTGCCTGCGAAGGCTCCCTGCTCGTGGTGGATGCGTCGCAGGGTGTGGAAGCCCAGACGCTCGCGAACGTGTATCTCGCGCTCGATGCCGGCCATGAGCTGGTGCCGGTGCTGAACAAGATCGACCTACCCGCCGCCGAGCCGGACCGCATCAAGCAGCAGGTAGAAGATGTCATTGGACTAGACGCTTCCGACGCCGTACTGATTTCCGCCAAGACGGGCATCGGCATCGAGGATGTGCTGGAAGCCATCGTCACCCGCCTGCCCTCGCCGAAGCAGCAGCCCACCGACACACCGCTGAAGGCCATGCTGGTGGATAGCTGGTATGACACGTATCTCGGCGTCATCATCCTCGTGCGCGTCGTGGAAGGCACGCTGAAGAAAGGCATGAAGATCCGCATGATGTCTACCGGCGCGGCGTACAACGTCGATCAGGTGGGCGTGTTCACGCCGAAGAAAGTCGCCACGGAAGAACTGGGGCCGGGCGAAGTCGGCTTCATGATCACCGGCATCAAACAGGTCGCGGATTGCAAGATCGGGGACACCGTCACCGAGGACCGCCGCCCGACCGACGTCGCGCTGCCCGGCTTCAAACCCAGCCAGCCGGTGGTGTTCTGCGGCCTCTACCCTTCCGATTCCAGCGAGTATGAGCACCTAAAAGAGTCGCTCGCCAAGCTGCACCTCAATGATTCCAGCTTCCATTATGAGGTAGAATCCTCCTCCGCGCTCGGCTTCGGCTTCCGCTGCGGCTTCCTTGGGCTGCTGCATCTGGAGATCATCCAGGAGCGGCTGGAGCGTGAATATGACGTGGACCTCATCACCACCGCGCCGAGCGTCGTCTATAAGATGAAGCTCACCAACGGCACGGAGAAGGAACTCCACAACCCCGCCGACATGCCCGACCCCACGCAGATTGAGGCGATGTATGAGCCGTGGATCAAGGGCACCATCATGGTGCCGGATGCGTATCTCGGTAGCATCCTCTCGCTATGCACGGAAAAGCGCGGGGTGCAGAAGGACCTCACCTATGTGGGCGGCCGCGCGATGGTGGTCTACCGCCTGCCGCTGAACGAGGTGGTGTTCGATTTCTATGACCGGCTGAAGTCGGTCTCCAAGGGCTATGCCAGCTTCGATTACCACATGGATGGCTATGACGAGTCCGAACTCGTGAAGCTCTCGATTCTTGTGAATGCAGAACCGGTGGATGCGCTCTCCATCATCGTCCACCGCACGCAGGCGGATTACCGTGGCCGCGCGCTGTGCAAACGGCTGAAGGACCTCATCCCGAAACACCAGTTCCAGATTCCGATTCAGGCCGCCATCGGCGGCAAGATCATCGCCCGCGAAACCATCTCCGCGCTGCGCAAGGACGTCACCGCCAAGTGCTACGGCGGCGACATCACGCGCAAACGCAAACTGCTCGAGAAGCAGAAAGCGGGCAAGAAGAAGATGCGCTCCATCGGCAACGTGGACATCCCGCAAAGCGCCTTCCTCGCCGCCCTGAAGATGAGCGATGAGACCTAGCGGCTGCGCTTTGTATTTTCCTCAGGCCCTTAGTTTCTTCTACGGCGAGAAACCTCTTCTTTTCGCAAACTGCTGCTCGCCTGCCTACCGGCCCCAATCCCGAGCACTCTGCGTGCTTTGCGACCAGCTGAATCCTTCACCTGAAGACAAGTGAGCTTCCTTTAGCGCCGCCTGAAGTTGCGTGCGCCTTATTTGGTAAGCCTGTTCCTTCCCGACGAAAACACGCGCCAGCGCTGTCATCATTTTTTTAAACCCTGCCTCATCGACCAGTGCTTCACCTCTCGTCATTCTCAGGTAATCCGGATACGAAATACCAAGATGGTTCTGAGCTATCACTCGCTCGCTAAGGCCAACCTCTCCAAGTGTTGCGCTAAGCAACCGTCCAAAGGTTTTGGTATTGAATGAGGGTTCGGAAACCGTCTGAACAGGTATTTGCTCCGGCGAAGGGTGCGGTGGAATTTTATTGGCCTCAAGATCAGCGGGTGTGGGAGGTCTTACCGTGATCCTGTGTTTAGCCGGGTCATTTATGTCCAAACGAAATACCCTTCCGGTGCGAGCCTTGGGCATTTCTACCCCGGACTCTGGAATCGTTTTTATCGCTGCCGTCGTTTTCTGCGGTCCTGCCTCAACGCCGCGACTAGAGACGACTGACCGGCCTTTCAATGAAATTGATTGCTCTTCCCTTCCGGCCTCCAAAGCAAGTTCCAGCTCTTCCTTTGGTGCCTTTACAAATTCTGCCAAAGGGCGCAGCACGGACTCGCCGACAAATCTGCGCCTGCAAATATGGGGATCCAATAACTCCCTGTCCTCAAACAGAATTTTAGACAAATCAGCAAGAGTCATTTTATCATTTCTGTTCAGTGCCTTGAGACACCATTTGGCTGCTATTCTTACGGAGAGTGGAGCCTTGGGGCTCATTGAAGTCTCTTTTAGAAAAGGCATGTCATTAAGGCGTCTGGCCTCATGTTCCGGCATGTGAATGACGGGCGGCTTTTTCTTCGGTTCTTTGCTGGGAGCCATCTTTTACCTACCTACTAAATGTTAGCGCTTATTAACCTCTTCCTACCGCCACGGCAATGCACAGGCTTTGCTTTGTCACGGAAATTTCACACTTCCCACCCCCCTTTTTGTTAGAATGCCAGAAGTAAACCATGGGCTTTACCATGCCTTTTGACGGTGCAACCTATAGCCTGCCCCCCGATGCGGAAATTGCGCGCCTGAATTCGCGCCGCTGCGATCCGCGCTGGGAGGGCTTCAAGGGCTTCATGATGGGCGCGCTGCCCGCGCTGGCGCTGGGCGGATTGGCAGGTATTGCCATTGGCGCGGTGGCACTGCTGGGCGCGGGCATTGCGGGCATCTCCATCGGTGGCTTGGCTGGAGCGGGCCTGATTGCTGGCTCCGTAGCTGGAGTCTCCGCCCTCGTCTCCGGCTTTCAAGGCTCCATGCGCGAGGTGCGCGAGGCCCATATGAAGAATTACGCCATTGACCGGGCCATCCAGACCGTGCAGCAGAACGCGATGGCGGGGGTCGCCCCGCAGATGCTTCCGGAAGAGCAGCAGGAAATCCGCCGCAGCCGGTTTGTGGACAACATCCTCCAGCGCGGCCGCGATTCCGTGCCTTCCGCCTTTGTGGAGCGCCTGCAGCGTCAGGTGGCCGAGCGCCAGCCGGACAGCGGCATCAAGCTGCACTAGGCAGCGGGACCGCGTTGTAACGAAAGCTTCATGAAATCTGCGCTTCGGTTTGTGGTAGAATCCATAGCATAGAGACAGATATGGCCGACCGACCGAATACTGCCAATCCCTCCTTTTTCCGCGGCATTCTTCCGCGGAAGGGCGTTGCTTCGGAAGCATTTGGCGCAATCCGTGAAAAAATGAGCGGCCTCTCTTTACTGAAGAGCACTGGCATCGGCGCCATCGCTGGCGTAGGCATCGTTGCCGGCAAAGGCCTGATCAGTTGGGCGACCGGCGATTACAGCCTGGCAACCAGCGGTCTGCTTGATGCAGGCATTATCACCACCGGGGCGGGCCTGGGCGTAGTGCATGCGGTCACGCATGGCGTCCTTGAAAATGGCGTGGAGGGGGCCGCAGAAGCCATACAACATAACATCCAATGTAACAAAATCGAGAATGCGCTCTGTCAAAACCCCGAACTGGCGCAGCAGGCCGCGAACAGGGCAGCGGCTTATCAGTTCGATCGCCCGGTAGAGCCGAACCCCACCGCGCAGGCCATTATCGCGGAGACTGAGCAGCGCCGCGCCACGGGCATGAATGCCTCGCTGGCGGCGCAGGCCCCTTCCGCGCCCGGCGCCCGCGTCATCTAGTTCCATGCGCCGCGCCCTTCCGGCTTTGGTCGTCCTTGCGGACCTTGTCGCGTTTCTATTCTGGAAATTCCCCTACGTACTCGAGGATAGCGAGTCCCGCGCCCGGCTGCTTTATCTCGCGCTATTGCTGTTGTTCGTCGGCGGCGGCGTGGTGCTGAACCGCCACCACCCCAACAAACTGCGTGACGGCATAGTCTGGCTGGCCGTCTTCCTCGTGCTCATCCTTGGCTATCAGCAGCGCGATACGCTCCGCGCCGCCTTGCTTTCGGAGCACGCGCACAGCGAAAGCGGACGCGGGCTGGAGCTTTACGCGCGCGAGGACGAGCATTTCTATATTGATGCCGAGCTGAACGATGCCCCCGTCCGCTTCATGATCGATACCGGTGCCAGCCACATCGTGCTGGACGAGAAGGACGCCACACGCGCCGGGCTTGCTCCCCAGGCCCTGGCCTATACGCAGTTCTTTTCCACCGCAAACGGCACGGTGCGCGGCGCCCCTGTGAGATTGGACAAGGTTCGCCTCGGCGGCCTGACGTTCGCCAATGTCCCCGCCTCCGTGAATGGCGCGCCGATTGGCACGTCGCTGTTAGGGCTGCGTTTCCTCCGGGAATACTTCGATGTGCGCATCACGGGCGACCGTATGACGCTGATTCCGCTTTCCCCGTCTGGCGGCGAGTGAATAAGAGGCCTATATTAGCAGGCATGACCGACCACACCCCCCTGCGCAGCATCCTGCTGGAAGCCACCCTCGCCCGCGTCCCCTTCGAGGGCTGGAACCTACGTACGCTGGAGCGCGCCGCGCATGATGCGGGCTATGACGCGGACACCATCCACCGCGCCTTTCCGCAGGGCGTGGAGGATGCGCTCACCTACTTCTCGCATGAGATGAACCGCCGCATGCTGGAAAAACTGGCGGAGCAGGACCTGCCTGCCATGAAAATCCGCCAGCGCATTGCCGCCGCCGTGCGTGCGCGACTGGAAGCGCTGGAGCCCTATAAAGAAGCCGAGCGCCGCGCTATCGCGCATTTTGCCGCCCTGCCCACCCGCGCGGCCCTGTCGCTGAGCCTGCTCTACCGCACCGTGGATGAAATGTGGCGCGCCGCCGGTGACACTGCCACTGACTTCAATTTCTATACTAAGCGCTTTCTGCTTTCGAAAGTGTGGACGACCACCCTGCTCTACTGGCTGAGCGATACTTCCGACGGCCACGCCGATAGCTGGGCTTTCTTGGATCGCCGCATCGAGAACGTGATGAACATCCAGAAATGGAAAGCCAAGGCTACCCAGTGGTTCAGCGACTGGATGCCGAACTTCCGCACTGGCTCCGGGCGTTTCTGATCACTTTTTACGTCATCCTGTGAGCCTGAATGGCTGCGCAGGATCTTCTTCGTACTGCGGGAGATTCCGGGCACGCTTCGCGTCCCAAAAAGGCGAATACAGAAAGATTGTCACCCCGCACTAGGTACGCGGGATCTCCCTGCCACACGAGGAGACCCCG
>DBAY01000077.1 GCA_002291925.1 Alphaproteobacteria bacterium UBA998
GCAAGCCAGATAAGCGAGCCGGAGCGCGCCGCGCCGCCGCCCCCGCCACCGGAGCCGGTGCCATCGCCACCCCCGCCACCTCCGCCCGTACCGGATTGCCCGCCCAGCATGATGGTATTGCCAAACAGGATGTTGGGCTCAAAGCGGCGAAAGACGGGCGACACCGTGATGGCGGTTGCCGCCTGCCCACTGCCGCCGGCACCGCTTGAACCGCTACCACCGCTGCCAGACGTTCCCGCGCCTGCCGGGACATAGGTGGTCACGGCGGCCACCGCCGTGGCATTGCCGCCTGCCCCGGTCGCGCCGTTACCAGCTCCCCCGGCAGAAATCGTGCCGCCCAGCGTGTTGGTGTTCAGCGTTGTCCCGGCATTCCCTGCCGTGCCAGCGGTGGGCACGCCGCCATTGTTGCCGTTCGAGCCATTGCGCTGAATTGCGCCCACCTGCGCGTTGGTGAGGTCGAGCGTGCCCGCGACAAAGACCCGGTAGCCTGCCGGGTTCAGCGCGCCGGTGCCGCTGATCGTCAGGTTGTTGTAGTACATGTCCCGCGTCAGCGTGGTCGTGCCGCTGTTAATGGTCACATCGCCGTCCGAGCCGTCGCCAAAAAGCAAGGGAATCAGACCCGGCACAAGCAGCCCCGTTGTGGTAAGGCCCGCATACCCGTTCGCGGCGTTCTTGTTTGCAGTCAGCTCGACGCCGCTGGTGGCCAGAGCACCCCCGAAGAAGCTCAGGCCCGTGCCCACGGTGATTTCTTCGACGGCTCCGCTGGAGAGCGTAGTGCGCCCTAGCAGTCGTGCCGTCGCCATGGTCAAGCCGCTGCCAGTGATGGCCCCAGACGCCGCAGCGGAGAGCGCCGTGCGCTGAGCAGCGGAGTCAGTGGCGGTGAGCAGGGTACGTCCAGCCGCACTGCTGTCGCTAATGTCGCTGGCGCTGAGCGTAATAGCGCCGCTGCGTCCCGCTACCGACGTGACGGGCGCCGCAGCCCATGTGGCATCGAAATCAGTCGCGCTGCTTTTGCGAAGAAACTGCCCTGCCGCACCGCCAGTCGGTACGCCGGGGCCTGTGGGGCCTGTTGCACCTGTCGCGCCGGTCGCGCCTGTTGCACCTGTGGACCCCTGCGGGCCGCGCACATCGATGGCACTGGCCAGAGTGGCAGTAAGGCCGGTGGCCCCCACATAACTACCGGTGGCTGGCTTGGTGCCGGCGCCCCCTGTCCAGTCCGTCACCTGCAGCACCCGCCGGGCGCTATCAGTGATAAGCGCCAGAATAGGACTCCATCCGTTGGCACCGTTTGTCCCCGCCGGGCCAGTCGCCCCGGCAGCACCACTCGCACCTGTAAGCCCTTGAGGCCCCGGAATGCCCTGAAGCCCCTGCGGCCCTTGTGGCCCCTGCGGCCCGACCAGCCCGCGGGAGATGAGGCGCGTCGTGGTCACATCGCGGATAATCTTGGTGCTCATCGTGTAATCTCCTGACTGATATAGAGGCGTCCCATCAAGAGGCGCGTGACGGTGCCGTCGGCTGCCACCAGCTCCAGGTCATAATGCCCGCCGCCGCTCGGCAGCGCGGCCGTCTGGGCAGCGCTCATCTGCACGAGAATGGTGCCTGCCGCGCCGCCCAGCGTGATGCCGCCATTGGCAGTGGTGAGCGCCATGAACGCATCCGCGCTTTCCGGTGCAGGGCGCGCCTGCATGCGAGCGGTATAGCCGGTGAGGTTGACCGGCGTGTTATTTTCGTCCGTCCAGGTGAAATGCTCGCGGAACGAGGCGCCCTGATAGACGGTCAGGGGCTCCACGGCGGGGTCGATGGTCATGTCAGCTCCTTCCGATAGGGAATCTGCGCCACCCTGCCCTGCACATGGGCGGCCCGGAAGGGGCCGTCGCACCCCGTGGAGCATCATTGGTTAAAAAAATGATTCCCTCTTGAGGCGAAGACGGTATATTCCCGTCGCAGGCGCCCACCCCATAGGCCGCACAAGATTAAACAAAAAAGATACTTATTCGCTCCACCTTCGCATGACTTCCAGCGCCAACAGCTCTCCCGCTGCTCCCCCGGCCTTGCTTGACGGCCCGCCCCCGCGCGGCCGGCTGAAGATTTTCTTCGGCTCCGCCCCCGGTGTCGGCAAGACGCACGCCATGCTGAAGGAAGCCCGCGAACTGCACGCGAAGGGGCTAGACGTTATCATCGGCATCGCCGAAACGCACGGGCAGGCCGAGATGGAGGCGCTGATCGGCCCCATCCCCGTGCTGCCGCGCCGCGAAGTGAAGCAGCAGGGCGTGACGCTGAAGGAGTTTGATCTGGACGGGGCGCTGGCCCGCCGTCCGGCTTTCATCGTCATCGACGACCTCGCCTTCTCCAACGCCCCCGGCGCGCGCCATCCGAAGCGCTGGCAGGATGTAGAAGAACTGCTCAATTCCGGCATCCATGTCTTCACCTCCACCGACGTGGAGCATCTGGAGAGCCTGAACGACCTCGTGGCCAGCATCACGGGCACGCAAATCTCCGAGACCGTGCCCGACGTGATGTTTGACCGCGCCGAGGACATCGCGCTGGTGGACGCGACCTCGGACGAGATTCTGCGCCGCTACCGCGAGGGCAAGGTCTATATCCCGGCCCACATGCAGGGCACGGCGGCTGAGCAGTTCTTCACCAAGAGCAACCTCATCGCGCTGCGTGAAGTGGCCCTGCGCCGCGTCGCCGAACGGCTGGACGCGCAGATGGCCGACCTGGCGCTCGACCCCTCCCAGCGCGAGCCCGCCGTCACCGAGAAAATCCTTGTTTGCCTGGGCCATGACACACTCTCCGCCCGCGTGGCACGCCATGCCCGGCGCATCGCCGCCCGCGCCCGCGCCCCGTGGCTCGCCGTCTACGTGGAAACCGGGCGGCATTACAGCCTGAGCAAGGAGCAGCAGGCGCAGGTGGAGCGCAATCTGCAACTCGCCGAGAAGCTGGGTGCGCGCACGAAAATCCTCAAGGGCAGCGACGCGATAGAGGAAATCTTTGCTTTCGCACGCAACAATGCGGTGACGCGCATCGTGGTGGGGAAGGCGCACAAGGCGCGCTGGCGCGACGTGCTGTTCGGCTCACTCGCCGACAAGCTGATGCGCCGCAGCGAGGACATCGAAATCTCCGTGGTGCCGGGCGATCTCGGCTACCAGTCCCTGAAGACGACATTCTGGAAACCGCTCCGCCTGCTCTATCCGCAAAGCGGCATGGGCATGGCGCTGTTCAGCGTGCTGCTGTGCACCCTGCTCGCCTACCCGCTGCGCGATCATCTGGATGCGGTGAATATCGGCATGTTCTACATCGTGGCCATCGTCGCGGTGGCCTCGCGCCACGGGCTGCTGCCGTCGATCATCACCTCCATCCTCAGCGTGTCGGTGTTCGAGCTGCTGTTCATCACGCCTGAGGACTTTACCGACGTCTTCAACAGCCATTACGCCATCACCAGCGCCACCATGCTGGCCACCAGCCTCATCATCAGCTCGCTCGCTTCGCAGCTGCGGCTGCAGGCCATGTTCTTCCGCGAGCGCGACCTGCACACCACCGCCCTGCTGGACCTGACCCGCGAGCTGGCCTCGCTGCGCGGCACCAAGGCGATGGCGGACACCACCTGCCAGCACATGCGCCAGATTTTCCGCTGCGACGTGATGCTCTACCTGCCAAACGAGCAGGGCCAGCTGGTGAATTACCAGGAGCGCGAGCCGATTTGGGACATCAAGGAGGAAGCCGTGGCGCGCTGGAGCTTCCAGCACCGCCAGCCCTCCGGCCTCGGCACTGCGACGGCCTCCACCAGTCTGTGGCTCTACATGCCGCTGGTCGCCAACGATACTTCGCTCGGTGTGGTGGCGCTGAAGCCCGCCGACCCCTTGAGTTCTGAAGAAATGCGCCTGCTTGAGGCCTTCACCAATCTGGCCGCGTCCTCCCTGCAGCGCTCGCTTTCCGCGAAACATGCGGAGCGCTCGCGGGTGCATGCGGAGAGCGAACGCCTGCGCTCCAGCCTGCTTTCCTCCGTCTCGAGCGAGCTGCGCGCCCCGCTGGCGGCGATCTCCGGACACCTCGTCTCGCTGCAATCATCCGGCAACGGCCTCAGCGAGCGTGACCAGAAAAGCGTGGCGACCATCAAGGCGCAGACGGCGCAGCTCACCCGCATGGTGGATCACCTGCTCGACGCCACCGACCATGAAGCGGGCGTGCCCATCCGCCTCAACCGGGAGCGGCTGTCGCTGGAGGAAGTCATCCATTCCGCCATGGGTCGCATGGATCCGCAGATGGCAGGCCGCGAGCTGAAGGCCGATGTGCCGCGCGATCTCGCGCATGTGGCCATCGACGGGCCGCTGATCGAGCAGGTGCTCATCAACATGCTGGACAATGCGGTGAAGTTTACCTCGCCGGAGGACGGGCGCATCACCGTGCGCGTCTGCCCGAAGGAGGACCGGCTGGAAGTCTCGGTGCTGGATAACGGCCCCGGCATTCCGGCAGGCGAGGAAGTGAAGATTTTCGAGAAATTTTACCGTGCCACACAGATGGAAGGCACCGACGGCAGCGGCCTCGGCCTCTCCATCTGCCGCGCCATCGTGCAGGCCCACGGCGGCGACATGCGCGCCGAGAACAACCCCGAAGGCGGCGCACGCGTCTCGTTCTACCTGCCGCTTTAGGCTTATCCGTCGCCCTGAACGTGTTTCAGGGCCTTTTCATGAAAAGATGCTGAAACGAGCTCAGCATGACAGGTGTGAAACCTTCATTGCGAGGAGCGCCAGCGACGCGGCAATCCAGCTACGTACGCTGAATGGCTTCGCGGAGTTTATCCCGGCGAAGGCCGGGGCCCGGCCATGACGGTTATGCTGTCACCCCGCACGTGGTACGCGGGGTCTCCTTGCGTCACGAACGAGATCCTGCGCAGCCTACGGCTCGCAGGATGACGACTAAACAGCATATGTCACCCCGGCGTATGCCGGGGTCTGGCGTATCCTCATGGGGAGACCCCGCATCACGTGCGGGGTGACATGGTTTCCTCACCCACCTACCTCTCCCCTCATCCTGAGCCTGTCGAAGGATAAGAGGCCCGTGCCCGTGCCACAGATCATGGTTCGACAGGCTCACCATGAGGGCGGAGTGAGAAGAAAGGGGTGACATTGTCCGGGAAAACAGCATCCTCTTCTCGACCCAAGGATGACGAATAGGGACAGATTCCATGCATGCTTCCGTCCGGGGGTAGATCGCGTCGAGGGGGCGCCTTTGTTTCTGAAAACGAGCGGATGTTTGTGCCGCCCGATTTTTCCTGTCGCGTCTTGTAGTGGCGCAGACTATATTAATGAAACGAATAATATTTATCTTTGGTATAAAGATTTCTGATATGCCTGACCCCATCACTCTGCAATGCTTCGTCGCGCTCGCGGAAACGCTGAGCTTCACCCGCACCGCAGAGCGTGTGGGGCGCACACAGTCCGCGGTGAGCCAGCAGATCGCCCGGCTGGAGGATCAGGTCGGCCGCCCGCTCGTGCAGCGTGGCCGCAAGCCGGCGCTGACCGAGGATGGCGAGGTGGTGCTCGGCTATGCGCGCCAGATCCTGAAATTACAACAGGAGATGATGGCGCGCTTCCGCGAGCCGGACCTCGCGGGCGAGGTGCGCTTCGGCCTGCCGGAGGATTTCGCGACCTTCCTACTCGCCGATGTGCTGGCCGCGTTCACCCAGAGCCATCCGCGCATCCTGCTGAATGTGGAGTGCGACCTCACGCTCAACCTGCTCGCCCGTTTCCGCGCCGGCGAGTTCGATCTCGTGCTGGTAAAAACCACTCGCCCCGATGACATTCCGCGCGGCGTCGAGGTGCTCACCGAACGGCTAGAATGGGTCGGCCAGCATGAGGACATGCGCGAGGCGGGCTCGGGGGCGCTCCCCTTGGTGCTCTCACCCAAGCCCTGCATTTACCGGGCCCGCGCGCTGGAAGCGCTGGAGCGCTCCGGCATCGCGGGGCGCATCGTCTATACCAGCCCCAGCTTTGCGGGCACGGTGGCGGCGGTGAAGGCGGGCCTGGGCGTCACCGTGCTGCCGACCAACATGATCCCGCGCGAGTTGCATGCGCTGCGCGGCGGTGCCCTGCCCGATCTGTCGGATGTGCATATCTCCCTGCTCGCCGCCAGCGACGCGCCGGGCGTGCGCAGCCTTTCTGACCACGTGCTGCGGCACCTGTAAGGTAACAAAAAACCCGGCATCGCGATGCCGGGTTTTTTGCCGCACGATGAGCTTAGCGGGTGGAGGAACCGCTGCCAGACGTGCCGGAGGAGGAGCCCCCCATGCTGCCGGACGAAGACCCGCCCGCGCTGCCACCGGACGAGCCGCTGCCCATGCTGTTGCTGGATCCCGAGGTACCGCCATAGGTACCGCTGCCGGAAGCGCCGCCATAGGTGCCGGTGCCGCCCGTGCTGCCAGATCCGCTATTGCCCGTGGAAGACGACCCACCCATCGAGGAACCGGAGGAAGACGAACCGCTGCGGCGGCTGGTCTGGCTGCCCTGGGTGGAGGTGCGGTCCTGATCGCTGCTGCTGCCGAACAGCCCGCCGGACGAGCCCGACGAGGAACCGGTGCCGCTGGAGGTGGCACTGCCAGAGCCGGAGCCATGGGTGCCGCCGCTCTGGGCGAAGCCTGCCGCCGGGGCGATGGCGAGCAGCGCCGCCAGCGTGAGGGCGAAGGGCTTGCGACTGCGGGTGGTGGTTTTAGATGCGAAAATATTGTCCATGATGTGGACTCCTTTGGGGATGAGGTTAGCGATGGGACGCACAGGCATTGCCTGCGTGCGGGAGCGTGATGGTGCTCCCTTTAAAAACAGAACGCCCTGAGCCGTTCTGGGCCTGTCAGCATCCCTGTCCGCCGGTAAACGCGCCATGCCAGAAGGGGCCCACGGCGCTAAGGCGCTGCAAACAACCGGATTCGGGCGGGCTGGTGTTAGTGGTTGCAGTGCGGGCCGTGCACGTGCGGCGGGTCCTGCCGCATCAGCTTCTGCATTTTCTTGCGCAGCATGTCGCGCTTCATGCGGGAGAGATGATCGAGGAAGGTGCGCCCCTCGAAATAATCCAGCTCATGCTGCACCACCGTGGCGGCAAACCCCTCGAAGGTGCGCTCCTGCGCGGCGCCCTGCTCGTCGGTGTAGGCAACGGTGATGGCATGGGGCCGCGTCACTTCGGCAGAGATATAGGGGAAGGAGAGCGACGCCTCCTCATGGGTCTGCAGGTCGTCCGAGCGCCAGGTGATGCGCGGGTCAATCAGGCAGAGCGGTGCTTTGCCGCCTTCCAGATCGATTACGGCAATCTGCTTGGCAATGCCCAGCATCGGCGCGCTCAGACCCAGCGCTCGCTCGGCATAGAGCGTCTCGAACATATCGGCGACAAGCTGGCGCACGCCCGCGTTGACCGTGCCTACCGGCGCGGCCTTTTCGCGGAAGATGGGATGCGGGGCATGCACGATGGGCAGCAGGGCCATGTAGATTTCTCCAGTAAATGGCTGGCCTTCACAAAGAGCATCGCTGGCATCTTGTCAAGCTGTGCCGGGTTTGCCATGGTGCGCACATGAGCAAAGCCTTTACCCGCGAAGACGACACACCGGAGGATGACGAGCCGGACCTGCCCGACGAGTTACTGCCCAAAGGCGTGAAGAACTACATGACGCCCGCCGGATTCGCCACGCTGCAGGAGGAGCTGCGCCAGCTGATGCGTGTGGAGCGGCCGAAAGTGGTGGAAGTAGTGGCGTGGGCCACTTCCAACGGCGACCGCTCGGAGAACGGCGATTACATCTACGGCAAGAAGCGCCTGCGCGAAATTGACCGCCGTGTACGCTACCTCACCAAGCGGCTGGAGAGCGCCGAGGTGGTGGACCCCGCCCGGCAGCAGGCGCTGGAGCAGGTGTTCTTCGGTGCCACCGTGACCTACGCCCGCGAGGATGGCAGCGAGCATACGGTCAAGCTGGTCGGCCTCGACGAGGCCGATCCGGCGCAGGGCAAGATCAGCTGGCTTTCACCTGTGGCCCGCACCCTGATGAAAGCCCGCGAGGGTGACAGCGTCACCCTCCGCTCCCCCGGCGGCGCGGAAGTGCTGGAGGTGCTGGAAATTCGGTATGTGGTGTAGAAAAGTCCGCTCTGCGGGAAAGTATTGGGAAGGGAAAAAGCGTATATTCAAGCAACTGTCACCCCGCATTCATTGCGGGGTGACAGCTGCCCGTCATTGCGAGCAACGCGAAGCAATCCAGGGGGTGGTGCTGGATGGCAGCGTCACTGCGCTCCTCGCCATGACGGCGCCACAAGCGCCATGCTAAAACACGTTCACGGGCGACAGCCCCCACTACGCAAATTCTTCCGATCGTCTGGCTTTTGTCGTATCCAGCCCGTCATCACCACCCGTATCCTGCCGTGCGCTGAGCAGATGGAGCACCGGGATCAGCCACGCCGGGGCCTGTGCGGCGAGCTTGCGCAGCTGCTCACGCTCCGCCGGGTGCAAGGCGCGGGCACATTTGTCCATCACCTCCTCGGTGATCGCCTCACGCCCTAGAAAAAGCAGCGCATGCATTACGTTCACGGCCCCGTCCGAGACGGACACAGGGGGATTTGTCGCCGTCCGACGGAAGCGCAGTATTCGGCCTCCAACGTGGCGTTCCTTGCTGCGTCCGGTTGTCAGGTAATCATACGAGGAAGTTTCTGCTTCCATCACCACCAGACCAAGCCGCCGTGCCGCTTCAGCTCCGGGGAGCATGGCGCGGTCACCCGTCTGTGCCGCAATGGCGCGGGCAATGGCGTCCACATGGGCCGTCTCTGCGGGTCCCGCGTCCTCGCTCGCAAAAAAATAGATGCCACGGTCCAATCGCTGGATGATGCCCTCCTCCGCCAGGCGGTGCAACGCCTGATCCACCGCCGGGCGCGTGCCAATATCCACCATGTCCTTTGGTGTGAATACCCAGCCCCGGCCCTTGGCACGGATGCGGCGCAGCACATGCTGGGCAACAGTACGCTTCATGCAATTCCCCTCAGTGCAGGTAGAAAATATCCCGTGACCCGTGAAACCTGCGCGAAAGACAGGCCCACACCGGGGCATCATCGCATTTTTGATTAGCGACGGCGACCTCAATGCACGATGTGGCGGCCCGTGGTGAAAATAAAATGCTCATGCGAGGCAAAAAATAACGGCAGGCATTCTTTTCAGAATGCAAGCGGCCAGAACAACAACATAATTTTTCCTTACAGGTTAATCATCTTTTTCTACCATGTCAGAAACCTGCGTTCACGTTTCTTTTCGAGCACTTTTATGTAAATGCAATGTTAACGATACCTTAACTGACGCAGCGCAATGGTTGCTCATGGAGAACACTTATACGCGCTTTACAGAGCGGGGTGATTTCCTGATTGACATCGCCGGAACGGGCTAGGGCACCCAGACCGGCGTCATCGAAAAACGCCTGACCTGCATCAAGACGTTTGAGCAACGAAAAAAAGGGTAACAGCATGGCTTACAATTCCGATTTTTTTAATCTTTCCCCCTCCAAATGGAAACTCACCCTACCGGTCGACAGCAGCGGCGGCATCAGTGGCACGGCCGTGGAAGTGAAAAACCTCGTCGGCTATGAAAACTCCACCTACTTCTTCGACGCAGCCGACAAGGCGATGACCTTTCGCGCCATGGTCGATGGCGCCACCACCAGTGGCAGCAAATATCCCCGTACCGAACTGCGTGAGATGAACGGAGTGGATGTACGCGCCGCGTGGAAGCTCTCACAGGGTGGCACCATGACCGCCACGCTCAAGGTCGACTCTGTCCCCATTTACAACAATGGTGAACCCGGCCGCCTTATCGTCGGCCAGATCCATGGCCAGAATGATGAACTGGTGCGCCTGTATTATCAGGGCGGCACGGTGCATTTCGTCAATGACCGCTCGCTCAGTGGCGGCGAGGCGACCTTCCGCTTCAAGAACGCCAGTGGCCAAGAGCCGAACATCTCGCTCGGCGAGAAGTTCTCCTACATGATCAACGCCAAAGGCGACCGCTTGCTGGTGAAGATCTTCGCCGATGGGCAAGAATATGTCTCCGATACCAAGATCAATTCTGTCTGGCAGTCGGACACGTTCTACTTTAAGGCGGGTGTCTATCTCGGCGTTAACGAGACGCAGGGCAAGGGCTGGGGCCAGACTTCCTTTTACGGCCTCGATTTCAGCCATCAGGACGGTGCCGGACTCGGCGGCTGGAAGAAATTCACTGTCGATGGCACCCCGGATACCAGCGGTGGCGGCACCACCCCACCCTCTGACGGCACTGATACAGGCAACGTGCCCCCTCCTCCCAAACAGACCACCCTTACGGGCAATGACAGCAATAACACGCTGATGGGCGGCGATGGCGATCAGGTTATTTACGGCCGCAAGGGTAACGACCTGATTGATGGCGGAAGGGGTAATGATTACCTGTGGGGCAATGAGGGCAATGATACCCTCATCGGCGGCATGGGTGCAGACACGCTAAAGGGCGGCGCCGGGGCGGATGTTTTCGTTATACGTCACAAGGACCAAGTCGATACCGTGGTGGACCTCAGCGTGCAGAATGGTGACCGGCTTGATATCTCCGAATTGCTGAAAGGCGCGCCGGGCTTCACGCAAGCCAACGCGTTCAAGGGCGGCTACGTGCAGCTGCAGCAAAGCGGCAGCAATGTTAACGTGTTCATCGATACCGATGGATCCGCCGGTTCCACCGCCCGCGAGCATATCGCGACGCTGCAGAACATCACCACCGGTGTGCTGGGATCGAAATCCTTCATCCTGCCTTCCGACTCCGGCAGCGTGACCCCGCCGCCCGTTGTGATTACCCCCACCCCGACTCCCACGACGCCGGGCGGGCTCACCCTCACCGGCACCTCCGGCGCCAACACGCTCACCGGCGGCCTCGGCGATGACATCATCCGCGGCCAGGGCGGCGATGACGTCATCCGCGGCGGCGACGGGCGTGACCAGCTCTGGGGGGATGACGGCAACGACTACCTCACCGGTGGCCGTGGCGCCGACACGCTCTATGGGGGCAACGGTTCCGATACGTTCGTGTTCAATAACCTGAACGAAGCCGGCGACACCATCGTCAACTTCCAGCGCAGCGATGACATCAACATCTCCGGCATCGTTGACCAGATCCTCGATGACTCGGACGTGCCGGTCAGCTACCTTTTCACGCATGGCTATCTGTCAGTTACCCAGGAGAGTGCAACTCAAGTAGGCGTTTATATCGATGCCGATGGCCACGCCGGAAGCGCTCAGGCGATCAA
Organism: Alphaproteobacteria bacterium UBA998; assembly: GCA_002291925.1. GTDB lineage: Bacteria > Pseudomonadota > Alphaproteobacteria > Rickettsiales > UBA998 > UBA998. Next base: position 11,282 of record DBAY01000077.1, read on the forward strand.
GCTGGCCACCCTGACCACTGAAGCCAGTTTCATTGTCGACGCCAGCAACTTCGACTTCTGAGAATACCTATTAACAAAAAACCTCGCCACTTCGGTGGCGGGGTTTTTTATGCCTTGCGCATTGCAAACGCAGTGGGCAGGAATTCAAAATTCAAGGTATGAGTAAACTGGCTCCGCGAGCTGGATTCGAACCAGCGACCGTCCGATTAACAGTCGGATGCTCTACCGCTGAGCTATCGCGGAACACGGTAAGCTTCACATAAGCGGAAGCGTGCTTTCCTATAGCAAAGGGCTTCCTTTCATGCCAAGCGTTTTTTCATAAAAAAGGCCCCGGCGATACCGGGGCCTTTTTCGTATGCGTCGTATGAAGGCTAGTAATGCGCAGCCTGGGCGCGGACTTCGCCGACATTGGCGGCGCGCATCAGCGGCACGAGCTGGTAGAGGGCGGACAGGCCGACTAGCACGTAGATCAGGTTGCTGACAAAGGTATCGACGCCGAACAGGGCGGCGACGAGGTTGAAATCAAACAGGCCGACAAGGCCCCAGTTGATGCCGCCGACAATAACGAGCGCCAGCGTGATGAGGTTGAGAGCTTTCATGGGTATCTCCTTGGGTAGGGTGAACCGAATGCAGGATTCGATGCTCACAGTTACACCAGCCCGCGCATCAGCACGCGATGCCGGGTGCATGGCCTGCCATCAACAGGCGTTAAACAAGCGTTGGCATGGCGGGAAGAGCGGCGGTTTCTTACGCGCGGGGGGCGGCGGCGCGGCGCAACCGGTCATGGATGGCAAGGCCGATGCCCTCTTCAGGAATCGGCGCCACCGCGATGGCGCGCAAGGGAAGCGCATCCAGGCGGTGCAGGAAGGCGAACAGGTTCGCGGCCGCCTCCACCAGATCCCCCGACGGGCTGAGATTCAGCGTATGCGCCGAAGCGGGAGCGCAAGTGCCAAACCCCAGCATCCCCTCCCCTTCGCGTGCATCCGTGGCATGCAGGCGCAGCGGCAGGCGTGGCGCGTAATGGCTGCTCAGCATGCCGGGCGCTTCGATGCCGCTGCCTGCGTAGAGACGCGCCGCACAGCCGGCCGCCTGCAGCATCTCCGGCGTGATGCTGCCGGGGCGCAGGATGATCGCTTCCTCCCCCGTCGCATCGAGGATGGTGGATTCCAGCCCCACCGTGCAATCCGCCCCGGCGAGCAGCAGGTCGGGCGAGGGTTCGCACGCCGCATATTCCGCCTGCACATGCGCCGCACGCGTCGGGCTCAGGCGGCCCGAACGGTTGGCGCTGGGCGCGGCAATGCCCCGCCCGAACGCGGCGAGCAGCGCCTGCGCTTCGGCGTGCGCGGGCAGGCGCAGCGCCACCGTCTCCAGCCCGGCACTGGCGAGCCGTGAGACGCGGCATGTCGCCATGTGGCGCAGCACCAGCGTCAGCGGGCCGGGCCAGAACGCATCGGCAAGGCGCACCGCCAGCGGTGTGAAGAGGCCGTACTCCTCCGCCAGTGTTCGCGTGGGCACATGCACAATCAGCGGGTTGAAACTGGGGCGTCCCTTCACCGCGAAAATGCGCGCTACGGCGTGGTCATTCTCCGCATCCCCGCCGAGGCCGTAGACCGTCTCGGTGGGGAATGCCACGAGCCCACCCTCGGCCAGCGTCCCGGCGGCGCGCCGCACGCCCTGTACGTCCGCGTTCATCATCAACATGTGGCGCTCGTATCGTCGTTGACAACCATATATCGTAGCAGTACTCAGAAGAGATACGTATTCATACGGGAGAGGGCGTCATGGGTCAAAATGTCATTACCGTTGCACAGCAAAAGGGCGGCGCAGGAAAAACCACCGTTGCGGCGCATCTGGCGGTCGCGCTGAGCCAGCGCGGCTTCCGCGTCGGCGTGATCGATGTGGATCCGCAAGGCAGCCTCACTCACTGGCACCGCATCCGCGAAGAGCGCTTCGGCGAAGGCTATACCGGTTTGCAGTTCGCCTCCGTCTCCGGCTGGCGCGTGGGCAGCGAAGTCTCGCGCATGAAACGCAGCTGTGATTTCATCATCATCGACAGCCCACCGCACGTGGAAACCGAGGCGCGCACGGCCATCCGGCAGGGCAACCTGCTGCTGGTGCCGGTGCAGCCCTCCCCCACCGATCTGTGGGCGACGCAGGCGACGCTGCAGCTTTCCAAGTCGGAGAACATCCCGGCGCGCATCATCCTCAACCGCGTCAACAGCAAGTCGAAGATCGTCGAGATGATCGAGAAGGAGCTGACCGGCGCGCTGACCAAAACGCGCCTCGGCAACCGCGTCATCTACGCCGCTGCGCTGATGGAAGGCCGCGGCGTGACGGAGGTGGAGCCCACCAGCCCGGCCGCGCTGGAGATCAAGTCGCTGGTGAAGGAGGTGATGGCCTTCTTCCCGAAAGAGCAGGAAGCCGACGCGCGCGAAATGGAAATGGCCTGATGCTGCGCTGGCAGGAAACCCTTACCGAAAGTTTCACCGGCCTCAATTGCCCACTGCGTTTCGTCTGGTCACCGCGCGGGCTGGAGCGCGTGGAGCATGCCGCACTCTCCCCAGTCTGCGAGAATGCAACGATGGTGGAAGGCGAGGTCATTCGCCGCTTCCCGGCGTTGCGCCTGCTGGTGCATGGGGGTCGCTTCACGCCGGACATGGTGCCACTGGCGCTCTCTGGCACGGAATTGCAGCAGCGCGTATGGCAGGAAATCTCCGCCGTGCCGTTTGGTGAAACCATCACCTACAGCGAACTCGCCGCGCGCGTGGGCCGGCCCGACGCCGTGCGTTCCGTGGCCAGCACCTGCGGGGCCAACCCGGTGCCGCTGGTCATCCCCTGCCACCGCATCACCGCCAAGGATGGCGGGCTAGGCGGCTTCATCTGGGGCGTCGAGGTCAAGCACGCGCTGCTCGCGCGCGAGAAAGCCGCCCTGCATCCGCTGGCGGCATGACGCCAGCACCATCCACCAAGCAGGCGCTGCGGGAGCGCATCCTCGCCCGGCGCGACCTCGTCTCGCTGGCACTGCGCGAGAAAAACGCCTTGCAGCAGCGTGATTTTGCGCTGGAGGGGCTGAACTTCAAAGGCGTCATCGCCGGTTACCGCCCGGTGCGCCGCGAGGCGGACCCCACCCCTTTGCTGCGCGAACTGGCCGAGCGCGGCCTCATGCTTGCCCTGCCCTGCGTGATGGAGGATCGCCGCCTCATCTTTCGCCAATGGCAATTTGGCGATCCGCTGCGCGAGGGCGCGTGGAAGATCGAGGAGCCGCTGAAGCAGGCCCCGGTGGTGAAGCCGGACATGATCCTGCTGCCCCTCGTCGCCTTCGATCCGCAAGGCCAGCGCCTCGGCTATGGCGGCGGCTATTATGACCGGCTGCTGGCAGACCCCGCTTATGAGCGGGCCCGCCGCGTCGGCTATGGCTACGAGTTCCAGAAGGTCGAGCGCTTGCCAAGCGAGGCCCATGATGCCAGACTGGATTACGTGGTGACGGAAGCGGCGCTTTACCGCTTTCTGGATTAGGATTTTTCATGCATCTGATCTATTTCGGCGATGTGGTCGGACGCGACGCGCGGGACGCGCTAATTACACAAGTGCCGCGCCTGCGCACAACGCTCGCGCTCGATGCCGTCATCGTCAATGGCGACAATGCCGCGGGCGGCTTCGGCATCACCCCGGCGGTGTGCGACCAGTTCTTCCAGGCGGGCGTAGATGTCATCTGCGGCGGCGATCATGTGTGGGACCAGAAGGACATTCCCGGCTATATCGCACATGAGAAACGGCTGCTGCGCCCGCATAATTTTCCGCCGCGCACGCCGGGCAGCGGCTTCGTGACGGTGGAACTGGCGAACGGCCAGCGTCTGGCCGTGCTGCATCTGCTGGGGCAGGTTTTCCACCGCGAATATCTCGACAGCCCCTTCGCCGCCGCTGAGCGCGCGCTGGAAGGCTTCGCGCTGGGTCGGCAGGCCCATGCCATCCTCGTCGACATGCATGCCGAGGCGACGTCGGAAAAACAGGCGATGGGGCATTTTCTCGATGGCCGAGTGAGCGCGGTGGTCGGCAGCCATACGCATGTGCCCACCGCCGATGCGCGCATCCTGCCCAAGGGCACGGCCTACCAGACGGACACCGGCATGTGCGGCGCCTATGATTCGATCATCGGCTTCGCGCCGGAAGGGCCGATGCAGCAATTCCTTGGCAAGATGCGCAAGGCCCGCATGCAACCCGCCGAAGGCAAGCCGACGCTGCGTGCCCTGCGCGTGCGGACGGATGATAAAACGGGATTGGCGACGGAAATCGAGGCGCTAAGCCTGGAGGCCTAGACTTCTTCCTCTTCGAAATCTTCCAGCTCGCTGCGTGTGGAGGCCGCCTTGCGGGATTTCTTCGTCTTGGCACGCACCAGCTTGCCCTTTTCCTCGTCCCAGCTGTACTGGTAGATGACGGTTTTCACGCCTGTCATGACGATGTCGCCATCGGCGAGCTGCAACACATCAAAGCCCTTTTGCAGCGCCTCGTTGATGAGGGACGACGACTGGCGCAGATAGCGCGGATCAGCCATCATGTCGTAACCCGCCTCATCGGAGGCTTCGGCCTTGCCAGGAAAACCGGCTTTTCCTGCCAGATTCAGCTTATTTAGCAGACGTTGGTTGTTGGGCATGGCGCTACCTGTTCTTTTACGAATGGTTTTGGTTGTAGACGAGTGAACGGACAAATCAACCAGTAAATTAATTTATTTTACCTTCTTATTAACTAGATGGAGAAGATGTCAAGCGTAAATGGCGTATTTAGTAAATTTAATTAGCATGCTATCAATATATGGTGGTTTTCTTGAATTTCGCCGTCTCAAAAAAAGCCCGGCGCAAGCGCCGGGCCAAGGGGAGGAGAGTATGAACGGCCACCTTTCAACAGGGGTGGCCGCCAATCCAGATCAAGACCTAGAGCTGGGTCAGCCGATCCAGCAACTCGTCTGAGGTGCTAATGACCCGCGTGTTCGCCTGATAGGCGCGCTGGGCAACGATCATGTCGGTCAGCTGCTCAGCAAGGTCTACGTTGGACTGTTCCAGCGCCGAGGCTGTAATCGTCCCCGTGCCGCTGGTGCCCGCCTCCCGCAGGTTCACGTCGCCGGAGTCGCGAGTCTGGGTGAAGACGTTGCCGCTTTCCGGGTTCAGCCCGTCCGGGTTGTTGAAGTCGGCAATCGGCAGCTTATAGAGGTTCTGCGTTTCGCCGTTGGAATAGCTGGCGATCACGAAGCCCTCGGCGTCGATGGTCACCGCCACCAGTTCACCCACCGGCGCGCCGTTCTGGTTAATGAACGCCACGTTGTAGTTGGAGTCGAACTGGCTGAGGCCATCCGTGTCACCGATCGGTAGGTTGCCCGGCGTGCCAATCGGCTGACCGGCGGTGCCGAAGTTAAACTCGATGACACTTGGCACCGAACCATTGGTCCAATTGATTGTCACTGGGTTGGTAAGCGAGGTGGATACACTGCGCAGCGTACCGTCGCCGTTGAATTGGATCGTACCCACAGCAATCTGATTGTTGACCAGCGAAGAGTTGATTTCCCCATCTTGAATAGCATGGATCTCGAGTGCCCATTCGTTATTGGCCGTTTTCAGGTAGCTGAAGCGGATATCGTGGCCCGTGCCAAGCGAATCATAGATGCGCGCGGTCCGGCTGAATTGTGCGACGATATCGCCCGAGGCCATGTTGGCACCCACCGTGGCACCGGCATCATATTCCGGCCCAAGGATGCCGGTGTCACCGCGCACATAGGCGCCGCCGTTCAGCGAGTTCACCAGCCCCAGCTCCGCGAGCAGGCTGCCCACGTTGGTCTGCTGGTAGGTGAACGGACCCGCGCCGCCGCCCGCCGTGGCCGTCGCCGGGCCTGCCGAGGCGGTGGGCACCTGGATGCGCACCGTGGTACCGGTCACGCTGACGACACGGAAGGTGCCCGTCATTTCGGCGGCGGTGACGCCATCCACCGCCGTGGCACCGGCGGAGTTGAGAATAATGTTCTGGCCCGCCTGGAAGGGATGGCCCGCGCCCAGCGTTACGTCAATGGTCGCCACGCCCGCGGCGATGGTCGCCACCGAGAACGGGTTGGTGCCGAAGTTGATCACCGGTCCGGCAAAATCCTGGAAGCGGATGGTGTCCAGCGGATCGTCTGCGCGGATTTCCAGCGTCGACTCAGCCAGCGGATTGAAAATCTGCGCGGAGACCCCGGCATCGGCCTGCGCCAGCGCGGCGAGGCTATTCATGCTGTTGAAGCGGCGCGTGCCGGTGGAAACATTGGCGAGACCTAGCTCGTTCACCCAGTTCAAGCCGCCGAGGGCACCGGAGCCCAGCGCATCCACGTTGGCGAAGCTCACCGATTCGTTGGCGTCTTCCGCCCCCACCACGAGGCGGCCATTGACTACGCGCGCGGTTAGGCCCTGCGCCTGGTTGATGGCGTCCGCCAGGTTGGTCAGGTTGTTGAACTGACCCAGTGCCGCGTTGGGGGAGCTGGTGGTGTAGGTGAAGGTGTGCGATCCCGAGGCAGGCGTGCTAATGGTGAAGCTACGCGCCGCCGTGGTGTAGCCTGTGAGGCCGGTGCTGCCGAAGAAGGCCTGCGTGGCGGAGGACGCATCGAAGACGTTGCCCGTGAACGGCCCGACCCGCAGCGTGCCGCCTGCGGAGTTACCAAGCGCTGCGGCACCTTCCGGCGTGGCCACGGCAAAGCGCACCTGTCCTGCCGCCGGGACGTTCACCGCGGTGAGCGTGACCACCGTGTTAAGCTGCGAGCTGGGGATCGAGGTACCCGGGATCACCACGTTGGAGAGGCGAATCTGGCTACCTACGGCCAGGCCGAGCGTGGACACCGCCGTTGCGGCTGGAAGGCCGAAAATGGCGGCCACATCGATATCGACGTTGGTGCTGGCGGCGTTGGTATCGATCACGCCCGCAGCAAGGGTTGCCGGGCCGCTGTAAGCGGTGTTGTCACCGATATTGCTGGCGGCAGACGTCGTGATCTGACGGCCCATGGTGAAACCGCCATAGGTGTAATTATAGGTCAGGCCGCTACCCGTCGTGACAGTAAGCTGGTCGCCACGAGAAATATTGTTTGTCGTCGCCAGACCGAAATTCGGCACACCGGCAACAAAGCCCGTATAGCCTTCGTCCGGCACGATGATGGTGTCGGCGGAGATGCCGAAATTGTTGGGCGACAGGCGGTCCATATCGACGACGCCTTCCGGCCCTGGATAGATTTTCTCGCCCGCGTTCAGGTTGATGCCCAGCTCCACACGGCTTGTGGCGAGGGCCACGCCGGCGCCGGACTCCACGTTCACCACTTCCAGCGATTCTAGGTTGGCGCTGGAGATGGTGTTGAGGTTGCCCAGTTCGCCCGGCAGGCGGCCTTCACGGTCGAGCGGCCAGCCTTTCAGGTAGAAGCCGTTGGCGTTGACGAAGTTGCCGAGGCGATCCTGGCGGAACGAGCCGGCGCGGGTATAGAGCGGCTCACCGCTGCCATCCGGGCGGGCGCTCACCACGAAGAAGCCGTTGCCGGAGAGCGCGATATCCGTTGGGGCGGAGGTGGAGGAAATAATCCCCTGCTTGGAGATGTTCTGTACCGTGTTGTTGCGCACACCGCCGGGCGAATAAGCGCTGGCGGTCGCCGCGTTGACGACGAGCGACTCGAAAGATGCTTTAGCCTCCTTGTAGCCGACCGTATTCACGTTGGCGATGTTGTCCGAGATGATGCCGATCTTCTGGCCCTGAGCATTCAGGCCGGAGACACCGGTAAAGAGTGCGCCGTAGAGTGACATGGTAAAACCCTCCTGAAAAAATCTGTGTTCTGTTGTTATCCGTTGGGAATCTCGCGGACGGCGAGAACCTTCTCGACCGGAATGTCGAGCGTGCCCACTTCGAGGTTGAGGTTGCCGTCCTTGTCGAAGTTGGCCGCGCTGACCCGTCCGGTGGTGTAGGTTTTGACGCCGGTGACGTCCTTGCCGTCAAAGCCGGTGGCTTTCACGGAGATGTAATAGGCACCGCTCGGCAACTGCTTGCCGTTGGCCGTGCCGACATTGCCGATGCCGTCCCAGCTCACCAGGTTCTTGCCTTTGTTGACCGCGCCGGTGCCGCTGAAGATCGTCTGTTTGGCTTCGTTCATGATGGTCACGCGCGCCTCTTTCACATTGTCCGGCAGCTCATATACGAAGGCCGCCTGCTTACCGGCGAGGAAGCCTGCATTGCCCTCGGCATCAATGGCCTTGCCGATGTAGGCAACACCGGATTCGACACGTGATTGCTGCGAGAGCGAAATCATCTTCTCAAGGTTCGCGTTGGTGGCGAGCTGCTGCTCCACGCCCGCGAACTGCACGAGCTGCGCGGTGAATTCATTGGTATCGAGCGGCTCGGTGGGGTCCTGGTTCTTCAACTGCGTGGTGAGCAAGAGCAAGAACTGCGAGAAATCCTCGGCGAGTTTTTTGCCATCCACCTGCGACTTGGCAGGATTCTTCTCCTGGCTCAGCTTGTCAGCCGCCTTGGAGGCCGTGCCCGCATTGGCGGCATTGGCTCCGCTATTGAGGAGGGCGGCGGTGCTGGTGGGGTCGGTGACCATAAATGCTCCTTGTTAAACGCGTATGTTGAGTCCGGTCGTGGCGACGAGTCGCATCAGGCCGCTCGTGTCTTCCATTTCCATGATGTCATCGCCCGTGCCGCGACGCGCATCGCGCGGTGCCTCGCCCGAGCTGTCGCGCTGGCCATAGCCGCGCCTGTCGCCAAAGCCTTGCTGCGCCTGCGCGTTACCGTTGCCGCCGTCACGCAGCTGGAATTGCAGCGAGCCGGAATCCGCCTTGATGCCCGCCTCGGCGAGCGCCCGCTCCAGCCCGCGCGCATCGCGCTGCAGCAGGTCGAACGTCTCCGCCTTGTCGGCCATCACGCGCACCTGCGCGCTGCCATCGGCGTTCAGGTCAATCTTCACATCGATGCGGCCGAGGCTTTCGGGCATCAGTCGGATGTTGATCTCATCCACCCCGTCCGCCACCACCTGTTTGATATGCACGCGCAGCTGGTTGCCGAGCGGCTGGTTCGGACGCACCTGCACGGTGATGAGCGAAGCATTCGCCGCCAGCGATGCATCAAACGAACGGCCATGCGGCGTCGCCACCGCGATGCCCGGCGCATCCACCTCCAGCGCCCGCACCACCGGCTCCGCGCGCTCCAGCCCTGCGGGTGCCGTGGCCGTGTGGTTGGGCGTGCCCTGCGGCAGGGCAAACGCCGCCGCTTCCGCACGCGTGGCTTTATCCTTGGGATTCGTATCGGCGTCAGCGACAGCCGTCTCCGGCGTCTCCGCCTTGCGCTCGCCGCGCAGATGCAGCGGCTCGGCGCGCTCCTTGCCCGCCGCCTTCACGGTGGCCGGCTCCGTGGTTTCGACAGCCTCCGCCAGTGCGGGCAGGAAGTCGTCATCCGCCGCCGCGTCCGTCTCGCCTTCCGATGCCACTTCGATCAACGTGGTCGCCGCGAGGTTTTGCGCGGTAACGGTACTCGTCATCACCTGGTCCACCGCCTGCACCGCCACGACGGAGCCACGCTCCGTCAACGGCGCCAGCTGGCTGGCATTGATCTCGGGGATGGTATCCAGCGGCACCGGCGTCGAGGCGGTTACGCGGGTCTCGTTGACCGGCGCGGCATCAAGCGGCGCGTCCGGCGCAGCGGTATCCGGCGCGGTGATATCCGGCAGCAGCACATCCGCCGGGCTGGCCGATTCTTCCTCATCCGACAGCGGATCAGGCAAAGCCGTTTGCTGTGCCGTGACCAAAGCCGTATCTATCACCATAGGTGCCGGAGCCGTGATGGCCATTTCCGGTTCGGACGGAGCTGACGGCATGATGGGCGGCGTCTGCGTCAGCGCGTCGAGCGGCAGCGGGGTCACCGGCAGGCCCTCCGGCAATGCCGTAGCCGCAGGGATGGCCTCCACCACCGCGGCGATTTCATGGTATTTCGTCTGCGCCACCTGCGGCAGGATGCCGGGCATGGCGAGGCCCGCGAAGGGGTTGCCGTCGGCAAGGCCGTCTTGCAAATCCTTCAGGAATTTCTGCTGCGCGTCGACGGCCAGGCCTTGCAGATCCTGCCGGATTTGCGCCAGCGTCCTCGGCTGCGCGCCGAAGCGATCCATCGAAGCCAGCACCTCTTTAAAGGAGGCACCGATGTCGGCAAGGCTGCCCAGCGGCTGCGCGGCAAGCGGACCCGCGGGCTTGTCGCCCTTGTCTGCCGTCACGTTCGGCACTAGCAGAGACAGAATCGAATTGCTCATAGCGTCCTTCGCCGGGTTGCGTCTGCGAAAGAAGAAGCAATTAGCGTGCCAGTTTTAGCAAGCCGCTTATTTTACAGAAGATTTTCTGGAAGGTTTCTAACGGCGCTCGCGCTTGGCCAATTCCACGGCGGCACGCAGCTCGATCTCTTTCATCAGCGACAGCAGGCGCGGATCACTCACCTGCTGCTTCTGCGCCTCGATGCGCTGCGCGATACGGGTGAGCAGATGCATCGGCACCTCGCCGAGCAGCAGGGCGTTGCGCAGCTCCTCCAGCGTATCGAGCGTCAGATGCGCCTGGCGAATGGCTTTCTGGCGGCTCACCTCTTCATCGGAGACTTCCTGCAGCGCCAGAATGCCCGAGAGCGCGGAGGCCGGGGCCATGGGCGCCGCCTCGGTGGGGGCGGAGCTTTCCTCCGCATCAGAGAGGTATTCGGAGAAACTCACCCTGCCGCTGCCGGACGTGCGGCGGGTACGCTGCGTGCCACTGGTGGCCGGGGTGGGGAAAAACGGGGTGATCTTCATGAACGGGGCAAATTCTCCTTGCGCTATTCTACTGCACCTGTCGGGCGGATGAAAGGTTTTTACCCCCGCACGGTAAATTTTGCCGGGCTCGGCAATCTCAGGGGTTGTGCCGCGTGGCACGCCGCAAAGCATACGCCCCTGATTTCGCGCGAATCCAGCGCTTTCGCGAACTGGCATGGAATTCGCATATAAAGAAGCGTCCGCTGACAGCACCCTTTGGCGACTGTGAGAAAAGGAAAGAAAAAGATGAGACCGATTCGGGAGGAATTTCAGGCGAACGTGGCGGCGGCCCCTCGGCCCATCGTCGCCCTGCCTGCCCGCACCAGCCGCCCCGGTGGCCGTTACGACCCGCGCAGCGTGCTGGCGCGCTGCTATTTCATCACCGCGCTGTTCCACCTGCTCGCCGGTATGGCACTGCTGGCGGTCACCGCGCCGGATGCCGACGCTTCCACCGCGCGCATCAAGGACATCGCCGCGTTTGAGGGCGTGCGCGACAACATCCTGCTCGGCTACGGCCTCGTCGTCGGCCTGAACGGCACCGGCGACCGCCTGCAGAACAACGCCTTCACCCAGCAGAGCCTGATTGCGTTCCTTGAGCGCCAGGGCGTCAACATCCGCGGCCAGAATCTCAACACGCGCAACGTTGCCGCCGTCACCGTCACGGCCAACCTGCACGGCTTCGCCCGCGCCGGGGGCAAAATCGACGTCGAGGTCAGCGCGCTCGGCGATGCCCGCTCGCTGCTCGGCGGCACGCTGCTCGCCACGCCGCTTTACGGTGCGGATGGCGAGGTCTATGCCGTGGCCCAGGGCTCCATCGCCATCGACGGGTTCGAGGCGCAGGGCCAGTCCGGCTCCTCCATCACCAAGGGCGTGCCCACCGGCGGCTTCATCGCCAACGGCGCCATCGTGGAACGCGAGATCGACTTCGCCATGAATGATATGCAGAGCGTGAAGCTTTCGCTGCGCAACCCTGACCTCACCACCGCCACCGACGTTGCCAACGCCATCAACGCTCGCATTGGTCCGGGCTTCGCCAAGGTAACAGACCCTGGCACGGTCGACCTGCGCGTGCCGCCCGCCTATACGCAGGACGTCAGCACCCTGCTCGCCGACATTGAAACACTGCAGGTGATGACCGACCAGCCCGCACGCATCGTCATCGACGAGGCCTCCGGCACCATCGTGATGGGCGAGAATGTCCGCATCGATACGGTCGCGGTGGCACAGGGCAACCTGGTGGTGCGCGTCGACGAAACGCCGCAGGTGTCGCAGCCTGGCCCCTTTGCCCCCGGCGGCGCCCAGACGGTGACAGTCCCGCGCACCAATGTCGCCATCGACGAGGGCAAGGGCAACAAGATGGCCGTGCTGGAAAACGGTGCGACACTCAAGGACCTCGTAGCGGGCCTCAACTCGCTCGGCGTCGGCCCGCGTGACATGATCACCATCCTGCAGACCATCAAGGCCGCCGGTGCCTTGCAGGCGGACATCGAGTCGAGGTAGGGCATGAGCAATCTCTCGATCCCCTCCTCTCCCCTGCGCAGCGCCGATGCTGACGAGCTGAAGGCCCGCTTCAAGCTGGATGGCGAGCTGCAGCGCGCCCAGGGCATGCGCAAGCTGCCCGGCAACATCAACCCGGCGAAGCTGAAGGAAACCGCGCAGGATTTCGAGGCCACGTTCCTCTCACAGATGCTCGGCCACATGTTCGCCGGCATCGAGACGGACCCGCTGTTTGGCGGCGGCGAAGCCGAGGATATCTACCGTTCCATGATGGTGGACGAATACGGCAAGCTGATCGCCAAGGCGGGCGGCATCGGCATCGCCGACCATGTGGTGCGGCAGTTTATTCAGGATCAGGAAGTGCCCTCCGCCCCCGTGGCGAAGGCACAGGAAACCACCGTAAAAGGAGACGACGATGGACATGTACACGCTGCAGGCTGACGAGGCCCTGCCCGTCATGGACGAAGAGCTCGACCAGGAGGCGTTCGACGCGCTGGAGGATAAAGAAGTGGCGTACGCCGTACGCAGCGCCCATCTGGCCAGCGCGGAATCGGTGAATGTGGAAAACGTCATCACCCTCACCGCCCGTCTGGCGCAGGTGCTGGCTGAGGAGGCCGACCTGCTGGCCGATATGCGCATTGCAGGCATTGAGTCGCTGCAGCGCGAGAAAATGCTGCTCGCCCGCGCGCTGGAGAAACAGAAGAAGATGTTCGACCGCTTTCCCGAGAAGCGCCATGAGATCAGCGACGAGGAATATGATCGTCTGGAGCAAATCATCGGCATTTTCGAGAGCATCATGCGCGAGAATTATCGCCGCCTGCTGGTCGCCAAGGAAGTTAACCGCAAGGTGGTCGAAGCCATCGCGGAAGCGGTAAGCGACGCGGCGGTGCAGGGCTTCTATGACAAGCACGGCGCGGCCAGCATGGCGGCGCAGGGCGGTCTCTCGGTCACGGTTGATAAACGCATCTAGGTCAGGGCACGCGGAGCGCATCGATGAGTCTCTCACTGGCATTGAACAACGCCCTCACCGGCCTGAACGTCAATCAGAAGGCGTTGTCGGTGACGTCCAACAACATTGCCAACGCCAATACGGAAGGCTATTCGCGCCAGATTGTCCAGCAGGCCGCTCAGTACATCAATACGGTGGGCGTGGGCGTCCGCATTGAGGACATCACGCGCAGCGTCGATAAATATTTGCAGCGCTCGCTCATCAGCCAAGGCTCCAACCTCGGCTATGCGGACGTGGTGAAGACCTATCAGGATCGGTTGCAGGTGCTGCTCGGCGAACCCGGTGGCACGAACACGCTCGACGAGTATGTCAGCAATTTCTTCAACGCCATCCAGTCGCTGGCGGAGACGCCGGAGCGCGTGTCCTTCCGGGAGAATGCGGTGGATTCCGGCATCGTGCTGGCCCGCGAGATTTCCTCGCTGGCGGAAGGGTTGCAGGACCTGCGCTACCAGGCCGATCAGGACATGACGGAAGCGGTGCGCACCATCAACCAGGAACTGCAGAAGATCGACAATCTCAACATCGCCATCAACAACGCCACGGCGCTCGGCAACTCGACAGCCGGGCTGATGGACCAGATGGACATGTCGTTGAAGAAAATCTCCGATTACATGCAGATCAGCACCTACACACAGGAAAACGGCGCGGTGCACATCTACACCGCCAATGGCATCGCCCTGCTGGACGACAACCTGTACCAGCTCCGTTACAAACCGGCGGCAGGGCTGGCGACCTTCACTTCGGACGGCAACATGTCGGCGTTAAATATCGTACGCATCAATGAGGACGGCACGGACAGCAAGGACGCGACAACCCTCATCAGTGCCGGTCTGGAAAGCGGCATCACAACGCCCCTGCGTCAGGGCAGGCTGCTGGGCCTGAAAGACCTCCGCGACAAGATTGTTCCGGATATTCTGGCGCAGATGGATAATCTCGCGGCCATGCTGCGCGATACCTTCAACGCCATCCACAATGACGGATCCAGCTTCCCCGGCGCCCAATCCCTGACAGGCACACGCGCCGTACTCGCCAGCGACCGCAGCGACTGGGCAGGCAGCGTCCGCATCGGCGTGCTCGACGGACAGGGGCGGCCGGTGACCTCGCCCTACAGCGATGAATCCTATACCGGCATCCGCCCGCTTGATCTTGACCTGACGTTCCTCGACAGCGGCTTCGGCAAGGGCCAGCCGACGATGCAGACCATCGTGGACGAAATCAACAACCACTTCTTCCCGCCCCCGGTGAAGACGAAGATCGGGAACCTGAACAACATCCAGATCGTGTCCAACACCAACACGATCCCCAACATGCCGCCCCAGTTCACGTTTGACTTGGACCTCGACAATATCTCGAAACGCTCCTCGCAGATTTTCGTGACCGGCATCACCGTGCTGGATGATACCGCCACCAACATCACCAACATCCCGGCCGCCACGCGCCCTATCATTGCGCTGGACAACCCGAACACCTACACCACCACGGCGGGCAGCAACCTCGTGCGCATCAACGCGGCGGGCAATAACCTGAAAAATGGCGACGTGGTTTATCTCTCCGACCCCGGCGCGCCGGTGGACGGCATTCCAAACACCGCCCTCACCGGCTATTTCACTGTGACCAACGCCACCACCGGCTACTTCGAGGTGGAGGTCAACGCCGCGGCCGCCGCGGGCGGGAATTTCACGGTGGCAGGCATGACGGCCACGCCGAAATGGGACGAGATCGCCGCCGGCGACAAGCGACGTACGCGCGATGCGGGCACGGTGACCGTCGATTTCAGTGCCAACACCACCTCGGGCTATTACGACATCGTACTGAATATCGGCGTATGGGATAAAAACACGGCGCCGGGTCAGATTCCCACCTCTCAGGTGACCTACCGCGTCTTTAACAACACCACCAACATGTTGAACGACCGGTTTAACAGCGTGGCGGCCACCGGGAATAACACAAGGGTGGTGGGCGGCACGTCCCAGCCTTCGCTGATCGCCAAGCTGGTAGACGCGTCCGGGGTCGAGCTCGCCAAGAATAACGGTGTCTATGTCGACCAGCCTGGCTTCCTGAAAATCGAGTCGTTCGACCCCAGCCACACCGTCGCCATTGACGAGCTGGACAGCAAGCAGCTGGGCATCACCTCGACGGTGCCCACCAGCAAGGGCACCAACCGTGGCTTCTCGCACTTCTTCGAGCTGAACAATTTCTTCGATAGCAACAACCCCACCCCGACCGGCGATACCAAGCGCGGCAGTGCGCTGAACCTGAAGGTGGAAGACCGCATCGTGAAGAATGCGAACCTCATCTCGCTCGGCAGCCTCGTGCCCACCCGCCAGCCCAGCGATCCGAGTGCACCGGCGCAATACACCTACGAGCGCTTTATCGCGGGCAACGACGTGATCCAGCGCCTGGCGAAGCTGGGACTGAACGAGCTGAAGTTCGACGCCGCAGGCGGCATTGCGGATGTCACGCAGACACTCGGCGGCTATGTCAGCGAGATGCTGGGCTTCCTCGCCGCCAATGCCGCGCAGTCCGAGTCGAACCTCAAGGACACCAACACCCTTTATGAAGGGTTCGAGCAGCGCCTGGATGCCATGCGCGGCGTGAACATCGACGAGGAACTGGCCAACACGATCCTCTACCAGCACGCCTACACGGCGTCGGCGCGGATTGTCACGGTGACGGATGAACTATTCCAGACCCTCCTCGGGATCGGACAATAACTGACAGGAAAGACTGTTTATGAGCATCATCTCACGCATCAGCACCTACGCGGTTCACCAGCGGACCATGTCGGATTTCAACAGCGTGCAGTCGCGCGTGGTCGATATTCAGGGCCAGATATCCAGCGGCGTGAAGGCACGCGACTTCAAAGGCCTCAACGGCCAAGTGGAACAGTTCACCGGGCTGGAAGCGA
Organism: Alphaproteobacteria bacterium UBA998; assembly: GCA_002291925.1. Taxonomy (GTDB): domain Bacteria; phylum Pseudomonadota; class Alphaproteobacteria; order Rickettsiales; family UBA998; genus UBA998. Next base: position 27,503 of record DBAY01000077.1, read on the forward strand.
CCATGCGCAAGACGAAGCAGTATGTGGAGAACAATGCGGAGTCGATCAGCCGTCTCGAGACGACGCGCAAGGCGGTGAGCAACAGCATCGACGTCATCGACCAGATCGAGAATTACATCACGCTGCGCCGCAACCCCGCCAACGCCGAAAACATCGCGTTCCCCGAGCAGATCAAGAGCATGCGCGTGGCGCTGGCGAAGGAGTTGAACACCAACTTCGGCGGCCGCTTCCTGTTTGGCGGCACACGCTCGGACGTTCCGCCGGTCATCGACGATCCCGTCCCGGAATCCATCACGCCCGGCGTTCCGGATACAAGCTATTACCAGGGTTCGGAGAACAACATCATCATCCGCCCGCAGGAGAATTTCGAACTGGAGCAGGACGTCCGCGCGGACAATCCGGGCTATCAGAAGATCTTCGCCGCCGTCACGCTGGCGCTGAAAGGCGATGCGGAGAAGAATGATGCCGTGATCGCGCAGGCCTATGACCTTCTGCAGCAGGGCAAGGAGGAAGTGATTTCCGTGCAGGCACGGCTGGATGCGAACATCGTTGACCTCAACGAGATCAACGAGCGCCACAATTCCAGCATCCTCTATCTCAAAGGGATAACGGAGGATATCGGCCAGACGGATGTCCTGAAGGCATCAACACAGCTGGCGCAGGATCAGGCCGTGCTGAATGCCAGCTTTCGGGCTTTCGCCACCGTCAACAACCTGCGGCTGGTCGACTACCTCAGATGATCGTGACTAACAGCTTGTTAAGCCTTTTGCATTACGCTAACTAGGAGAGACAATCATGAACGAGTTGCAGATGACTACAGCCAGGGATACGTCCGGGATTGTCGCCTCGCAGATGATGACCCAGGAGAGTGTCCCGGATGAGCGCGTGATCGCGACCCGGTTCGGTGATGTCACCTTGCGGCCCGATGAGCCGGTGATGTTTCCGCAGGGCCTGCTTGGCTTCCCCGACTGCTCGCGTTTCTGCCTGCTCTCTTTCCCCATCAAGAAGTTTGAGCGCTTCCGCCTCCTGCAGTCGCTGGAGAATGATGAGCTCTCCTTCATCGTGCTGCCGCTCGAACTCGACAACCCCATCCTCGCGCGCCAGGACCTGCTGGAAGCCGCGCAGGAACTGCTCATCCCGGAAGCTTCGCTGCGCATCATGCTCGTCGTGTCGGTGCACCGGCTGGAGACGCATGTGCGGCTCTCCGTCAACTCGCGCGCGCCCATCCTGATGGACCGCGCCACGGGGCAGGCCTCGCAGCATGTGTTCCGCGACAGCCGCTACAGCATCCAGCATTACATCAGCGGCCAGATCTCCGACAGGATCTGAGCACCCACTTTTTTCCGGGAAGGAGCCCGATTTCCCATGCCGTCCATCCGCCCGCATGCCATGCCGCAAGACCCTCTCGATGCGGACTATCTCCGCGCCGAGGAGCTGCTGGCACGTCAGCAACTGAAGGAGGCGGCGGCGGTCTGCCAGGCGATCCTTCAGGCCAATCCGCTCTATCACCGGGGATACTTCCTGCTGAGCAAGCTATTCAGCACGACAGGCAATACCGACAAGTCGCTCGAGTTCATCGAGCGCGCCATAGAGCTCAGCCCGGAGCCCGACCCCACCTATTTCTACCTGCGCGGCAATGGCCGCCTGCTGAAGAATGACCTCCCGGGCGCCGAGGAGGATTTCAAGGAAGCGCTGGCGCAGGACCGCAGCATGGCGCTGGCGGCACTGCTGCTCGGCACCACCTACGTGAAGATGGGACGGCTCGACGATGCAGAGAAGGCGCTCCTGCAGGCGCGCAAGCTCGGCTTGAAGCGCGAGGCGGCAGAGCTGCTCGGCATCCTCGAGCAGTCACGCAAGCGCATGGACAAGGCGGAAGAATATTTCAAGGCCGCACTCGCGATCGATCCCACCTACGCGCTTGGCTACGTGCATCTCGGCAACCTCTCCTCCGAACGCTCCGACTGGGACAAGGCGAAGGAGTACAGCCACAAGGCGATGAGCCTGAACCCCAACCTCATCGACGGCATGACCCTGCAAGCGCGCATCGCGCTGCGCGACCGCCAGTTCCCCGAGACCATCGCCCTCAGCGAGCGCATCCTGGGCGCCAACCCCCACCAGCGCGGCGTATGGCTGATGCTGGCGCACAGCCTGAAAGCCCTCGGCCAGCTGCAATCGACGATGGATTGCCTGCAGAAAATGCTCGAATTCTATCCGGACGATACGCTGGCCATCTCCACGCTGGTGCCGCTCATGATGGCGACCAGCCAGGGCGAACATGCGCTGCCTTACGTCGAGCGGGCGCTGGCGATCGATCCGCAGAACAAGAGCCTGCGACATTTCCACGCCATTCTGAACAATGAATCGATCGAATACGCGGATCACGAATATGTGGCTTCGCTCTTCGATGGCTATGCCGAGGACTTCGATTACCAATTGCGCGAGGTACTGAAATACCGCACGCCGGAAGCCCTGGCGGAGGCGGTGCAGGCCGCGCTGGCCGCGGCGGGCGCCCCGGCGCAGGGTCTGGCGCTGCTCGATCTCGGCTGCGGCACGGGGCTGGGGGCGGAAGCGGTGAAGTCCCTCACCACGCACCGCGTCGGCATCGACCTATCGCCCCAGATGCTGGAGAAAGCAAAGGCCCGGAGCCTCTACGACCATCTCGAAGCGGCGGACATTCTCGAATTCCTGCAACGCGGCGATGAGAGTTTCGACCTTATCCTTTCCTCGGACGTGTTTGTCTATATCGGTCGGCTGGATGAGATTTTCCGCGCGGCCCATGCCCGCCTGAACGCCGGGGGGCATTTCGCCTTCTCCGTCGAGCAGGGCGACGATGCGGGCGGCGCGGGCTATACGCTGCGCCATTCCGGCCGCTTCGCCCATGCGCGCGGCTATATTGAGCACCTCGCGCAGCAAAGCGGCTTTCAGATGATCCACCTCGCCGGCAGTGAGCTGCGCCTCGAGGCAGGGAAGCCGATCATGGGCTATCTGGTGGTGCTGCGGAAAATCTGAGGATACGCATGACGGACACCCTGCAGATCACCCGCTTCACTGCCGAGTTCCAGTGCCTCGCTGACCGCTGCGAGGACACGTGCTGCAAGGGCTGGGGCATGCAGGTGGATGCCGGGACCGTCGAAAAATACCGCAAGGATGCCCCGGAGCTGCTGGCCGCCGTCGATACCGGCGAGGCGGAATTCATCATGAAACGCGACGCCACCACCGATTACTGCGTCAAGTTCGATGGTGGGCTGTGCAGCCTGCACCGTGATTACGGCACCGCCTTCCTCGGCGATGCCTGCCACTTCTACCCGCGCATCTCGCGCCGCCTCGGCGAGCGGACCACCATGACGGCCTCACTTTCCTGCCCGGAAATCACCCGCCTCGCCCTGTTCGGCCAGGGCACGGGCTGGCAGGACGACACGGTGAATCGCCTGCCCTATTCGCTGCGCGATTACCTGCCCGAAGGCCTTACCGCCGCGCAGGCCTGGACGGTGCATCAGGCTTTCCTGAATGCCGTGGCCGAGGCCCCGACGGCGGAGCGGGCGCTGGCCTGCCTCGTCTCGGTGGCCCATTCGCTGCCTGCCCTGCCCCTGCCGAGCTGGCCGGAGGCGACCGCTTTCTATCTTCGCATGGCAAACGGCCGGCTGCCGACCGCCGAGCCCGATCCGGCCGATGCGTTCAACCTGCTGCACACCATGTTCGGGCTGCTCAGCGCGGCCAAGGCATCCCGCCGGGTGCGGCTGGAGCTGACCCTCACCGAAATGGCCGAGGCGCTGGGCGTGACGTTCGACCCGCAGACCCGCCAGATCACCCTCGGCGATGACAGTTACGCCCGCTGGCAATCCGCCCTCGCCCTCTGGCAGGCGCAGCCGCAGGCGGCACGCGACGGCCTGCTACGCCGCTGGCTGGAAACCCAGATTGGCATGATGCTGTTTCCCTTCGCGGGGCTGGGTGCCACCCTGCCGGAGCGTACGGTTCTGCTGGCCCTGCGCTTCGCCGTGACGCGACTCGCCCTCCTTTGCGCCACGGCGCGCCGCCAGGCGCTGCCGGACGAGGCGGAGACCGTCCGCATCGTGCAAAGCCTCTCTCGTTTTCTGGATCATCTGGCCGACCCGGCCCTTTCGCTGCAGATCTGCCGGGATACCGGCTGGATCCGCGAAGCCCGCCTGCGCGCCCTTATTGGCGACGGCGTGTCCGACATTCCCTTGTGTGGAACCGCTCTTCGGACAGGTGTGGCAAATTGACGCCATGACAGACGGAGAAAAATTTCATATAAAGGAATCGTAAGCCAATCTGTGTTGAAAACCTCAAAACAGGCGGGCAGACGCGAGAGTTAACGATGTTTTAACGAATATCGTTAATAATCGGTAGGTGCGGTCGAATGACTGCATTTTTTGAGCATGTAGCTCAACAACTAACCATCCAAGTAGGAGAACATCATGTCCCTCAATTCTATCAATACCAATATTGGCTCGTATTACGCGCAGTCCAATATCGGCAAGGCTTCGAGCATGGCCTCTTCGTCCATCTCGCGCCTTTCCAGCGGTAACCGGATCGTACAGGCGAAAGACGACGTCGCCGCCATGTCCGCCGGTACGTCGCTGCGCACCAACGTGACCACGCTGCGCATGGCACTCATCAACACCTCGCAAGGCGCCAGCCTTCTGCAGGTGGCGGATGGCGCCCTCAGCCAGGTCACGGACATCCTTCAGCGTCAGAAAGCCATCGCCGTACAGGCTGGCTCCGGCTCGCTGACGGACTCCGAGCGCGGCTTCCTGAACCAGGAATTCCAGAACCTGACGCAGGAAATCGACCGTCTCGTCGGCCAGACCAACTTCAACGGCGTCGAGCTGCTGAACGGCAAACTGTCCGAAACCACTGACGTGAACGATGTTACCGCCATCGGTGACAAAGCGACCGCCAGCATCACTTTCAGCCAGAACATTTTCGCCGCCTCGACGCTGAAGTTGAATGGCGTGAACGTGGTGGCCGGTACCAACTTCACCATCGGTGCGGACATTCAGGCCACGCTTGACAGCCTTGTGTCCTTCCTGAACAGCTCGACCAACACCGCGCTGTCGCAGGCCACCTACTCCCGTCAGGGCAACTCGCTGGTCATTAACCAGCGCATGGGTGGCACCATCGGTGAAGCCTATATCATCGATAGCGACCTGGCAGACAGCACCGCGCTTTCTGCCAACGGTACCGCCACGGGCGCTCGTATCGGCGTCGTCAACGCCCAGCACACCAACCGCCTCGTGCAGGTGGTGACGGGCATTGCCGCCACCAGCACGACCTCGGCGGACGCGGTGGCCGCGGCTGCCACGGCCGGCCGACTGACGGCAGGCACGATCAAGGCGAACAACAACACCTTGGCTGCGACTGTTCTCTACACCGCCACGGCGGCTGACACGCTGACCACCATCGTCAACGGCATCAATGCCAACACGGCGACCAGCGGTGTGACGGCGCGTATCGGTGGCTACTCCGGCAACTACTCGCTGATCTTCGAACGCAACTTCAACTTCGCGGCCAACTCAGTGAACGAGACGGCATCGGCGCTGACAGTTGCTTTCGGTGCGGCTCCGGGTGCTGGCGTCGTAACGCAGGCACTGCGCACGATGAACGTTTCGGCACTCGACGGTGGTACCAACACCGGTCTCGGCGCTGGACGTACCGTCGGCACGGGTCTGATCGGCAACAACATCCTGACCGGTCAGAGCCAGACCCGCGCGTCTGTCACGCTGTCCTTCCCGACCATCGCTGACGCCGACCTGCTGACGGCTGCCAACTTCGGCACCACCCGCTTCGTCACCTTCGCTACCACTGCCACCGCCGCCACGGCCGGTGGCGGTGCCGGTACCGCGGGTACGACGGCTGACGGTGACGCTATCAAGTTCGGCTTCGTCAACTCGGCGACGACGATCGACACGGAAGTACAGGTCGGCACCACGCTGGAACAGACCCTCGACAACCTCGTGTCGAAGATCAACTCCTACCGTGCGTACGGCTCTGGCGTCTATGACTTCCAGCAGTTCGAAGCCCGTCGCGAAGGCACCAACGTCATCGTCACCAAGAAGGACGTCGGTGACGTCAGCCAGGTGGTTGGTGGTGCATTCACTGCCATTGCGCTTTCCGGCCCGACCGGCTCCAGCGTCTTCGGTGGTAGCTCTGCTGCCGGCGCGCTCGACAGCGGCAACACCAACGGCATCACGACGACCGGTGTGACGAACCAGGACTTCATCGGGAAGATCAGTGGCTTCGGCGCCACCTTCTCGGGGACGACCAACTCCGTCACGCTGAACGTCACGGTAGGCAATTACACCTACTCCGGCGTCGTTGCCAACACCAACCCGACCGTTAACACCACGGTGCGCCTGACCTCTCAGGCCAACCCGGATGGCACCTCGGGCGGCTACTTCGACATCGAACTGTCCGCGAACAACGGTCAGGCGGTGACGAGCCAGGCGGATGCCAACGTGTTTGCCCAGCGGATCAACGCTGCGTTCGAGAGCATTACCTTCTCGCAACGCCGCACGGTCTCCAGCTACAATGGCACGGCTCCGATCATCACCAATGGCGTCGCCACGGGTTCGCTGATCGGCACCAGCGTCAACATGCAGCTGTCCAACTTCACGGATGTGCAGATCGACAAGATCCGCGTAGCCGCTCCGGAAGGCAGCAGCAAGAACGGCACGATCGAGTTCACCGTCAACGGTGAAACCTATCGCTCCAGCGCTGGCGTCGGCTCCCGTCTGGGTGCCAACGGCGTGTTCTACCTGACGAGCACCCAGAACGCGGACCGTTACATCGAGTTCCGCACCGGTTCCACCGCGATCGAGTTCGAGACGGCTGCGAAAGCTGCTTCGTTCCAGACCGCACTGCAGAACGCCTTCGGCGTCGGCAATGGTTCGGCTGCCCTGAACTTCCAGGTCGGCACCACCACGTCTGACACGCTGCAGGTTGCGATCAGCAACGTTTCGACTTCCACCCTCTTCGGTGGCAAGAGCCTGAACGTACTGACCGCTGCTGCGGCTGCGGAAGCCAGCGATGCCATCGACGGTGCGATTGACCGCGTCACCTCGGCCCGTGCCGAAGTGGGTGCGCTCCAGTCGCGCTTCGACTTCGCCGCGGCGAACGTGGAAAGCTCGATCCAGAACCAGGATGCGGCCCGTGGCGTGCTCCTCGATACCGACATTGCGGCGGAATCGACGGCGTTCAGCCAGGCGCAGGTGAAACTGCAGGCCGGTATCGCGGTACTGGCGCAGGCCAACCTGCTCCCGCAGAACCTGCTCAAACTGATCGGGTAATTAGCCTACGGATGTCCGGGGGTGGCACGGCCACCCCCGGATAGCCCGGCCAAGAAACACAGGAGGATATCATGGACATTGGACCTCTGAACAACCTCATGAACCAGAACTTCAGCGGCGCCAACAATATTGCCCGCGCCGAAGTACCCACGGTCCGCAGATCGGATGTCGAGACCGCTCCCGTACAAATTCCTGCCGTCGAGAACATCGATATCAAGATGGTCGACCAGAAGCGCATGGAGGCCATGCGCGATGCTTTGCGCAAAGCGTTCAGCAGCAGCTACGTTGTCAGCGACAGAAGCTTCACCATCTACAAGGACATGACGGGCCAGTACATCACCCGTTTCACAAACCTCAAGGACGGCACGGTGACTTATGTTCCCGAACCTGAAATCATGAAACACATCAGTGCTCAAGGAATTGACCCGAGCATTATGACCGTCAGCGTCTGATGCACTTGGGCAGGAGGCAGCCATGGTAACGTCGATTCAGCTAGGCAATCTGTTCCAGAACAACGGCCGCAACGTCGTCACCGGCGGCTCCTCTCAACTGGACATTGAAGGGCTCGTCAAGGGCCTGACCGAGGCGCGCCGCCAGCCTGCCGTGCTGCTGGAGAAGAAGGTCGAGACCAACACCAAGAAGTCGGAAGCGCTGGGCGAGCTGAAAAAGATTTTCGAGGATTTCCGCGACGCGGCGAACTTTCTGCGCAATCCCCCCGGCGTGCGCAACAGCTCCGACAACGTCTTCCGCTTCCGCACCGGCTCCGTCACCACCAACAGCGGCGCCGCAGGCAGCCTTTACCTGAATGTCACCGCGCAACCCGGCGCGCCAACCGGCCAGTATGACCTGCGCATCAACCAGCTGGCCACGCGCAACGTCCAGACGACGCAGGATTTCATCACTACCGGCCTCGGCGATCCGCTGGTGGGTGAGCCTGCCAGTGCCTTCAACGCGGGCACCCTGCTGATCGGCCCCTCAGCCGTGGCGGTGACGCTGAACGCCGGCGACTCGCTCAGCCAGATGGTCGGCAAGATCAACGCGGTCAAGAACCAGAGCGGCGTCGAAGCTTCCGTCATTCAGATGGGCGGCGGCGCGTACCGCCTCTCCTTCAAGACGCTGCAGACGGGCGCGGCGCAGAACTACAACATCCTCACCGCCAACCCGAGCATTTTCAACCTCCCGTTCGCCTCGCAGACCAATGCGGTGGATGCGCAAATCTCGATCGACGGCACCACCGTCACGCGCTCCAGCAACACGGTCAGCGACCTGATTGACGGCCTGACCTTCAACCTGGTTGCCACCACGCCGCCCGCCACCGATCTGCAGGTGAACATTGATGCGGACCGTGAGCTGGCCAAATCCGGCATCATGAATTTCGTCGATGCCTACAACCAGTTCCGCCTCTTTGCCTCCCGCCAGACGGAAACCGGCACGGACGGCCGCCCCGTCGAGAATGCCGTGCTCGCCGCCAACCGCGCCCTCACCGGGCCGCTTGCCAGCATCAGCAGTGAGCTGGCGCGCATGGTGGACGGCATTGCCGGGAGCGATCCGAAAGCCCTGGCGGATATCGGCATCACCTTTGGCGACTACCCCGGAGACAAGGACACCCCCTTCACGCGCAACATTCTGCGCGTCGATGAGGAGAAGCTGAAATCCGCCCTCGCTTCCAATTTCGATGGTGTGCGCAGGGTTTTCGAGTTTGACGTCGCCTCGGACAATCCCAGCGTGACCGTCTTCTCCCGCTCGAACGATCTGGGTGTGAGCAACTTCACGCTGAACGTCAACACCGTGGCGAACACCTACACGGCCAGCTTCGTCAAGAACGGCGTCACGCAAGTGGTCAACCTCACCCAGCGTTCGCTGGGCGGTGGCGCGATGAGCCTCACCGGGCCGGATGGCAGCCCGCTGCAAGGCCTGGTCCTTCTCTACACGGGCGGCACCAGCACCGTTGCGGATGTCAATATCACGCAGGGTGTCGCTGACCGGGTCTTCAACGCGATTGATGACTATCTGGATGATAAGACCGGCGCGGTTTCCGGTGCAATCGACCAGATAAAAAACGAGTCAGACCGCTACCAGAAGGAAATCAAGCGCATTGATGACCAGATCGTCAAATACCGCGACCGCTTGCTGGCACAGTATAGCGCGCTGGAGAAAACAATTAGCCAGATCAATACGCTGCTGCAAAGCCTTGACGCACAGACCCAGGCCCGGAATAATAACTAAAAAGCCTCTCCTTCGCTGGCACCATGGCTCCAAATCCTGCGCAATATTCCGCCTACCGACGGGCAACCCATACGGTGGGCAAGACCCGTCAGGTCGTCATGCTCTATGACGGCGTCATCAGCGCCCTGCAGCAGGCGCGCGATGCCATGGCGGAGCGCCGCATCGAGGATCGCTACAACCTGCTTACCAAGGCCACCCAGATTCTTATGGGCCTGCAATCTAGCCTGGATTTCGCGTCCGGTCATGATGTGGCGGCCATCCTCTATGATTTCTATTCCCGCGCGCTGTTCACCATCAATACCCTGCAGCGTGACAATGACATGGCAAAATGCGGCGAGCTGATCGAGGAGATCAAGAGCATGCGCATCATGTGGGATGAAATCGACCGGGAGGAATCCGCCTCAGCCAGCCCCGCAGCCGCCCCGCCGCAAGAATCAGCTCCCGCAACGGCCGAAACCGGCGATCCCGCCCCTCCCACGCCGGCGGGGGGCCTGAGCGTTTCCGCCTGACAAGCTGCTGATGTTCAAGCAATTGGCAACTTTTCGATTGCTTTTCCAGTGTGTATCTTTTAGTAACCTTGTTCCCCGCTTGCCGGGGGCAACATCAATGAGGACGGGAGTCTAGGATGGGCGTAACGCTTCCCAAAGGGTACAAGCCTTCGGAAAAAGAAGAGTACATGAATCCAAAGCAGCTGGAGTATTTCCGCCAGAAGCTGGTGACATGGCGCGACGAGCTGATGCAGGATTCGCGCGAAACCATCGAGAATCTCCGCGAGGAAAACTGGCACGAGCCGGACATCGCCGACCGCGCCTCGCTGGAAACGGAAGCCGGCGTCGAGCTGCGCACCCGTAACCGCTACCTGAAACTCATCTCCAAGATCGACGCGGCGCTGAAACGCATCGAGGACGGCGAATACGGCTATTGCGAGGAAACCGGCGAACCCATCGGCATCAAACGCCTAGAAGCCCGTCCGATTGCGTCCCTCTCCATCGAAGCGCAGGAGCGCCACGAGAAGATGGAAAAGCAGTACGCGGACGAGGACTAGGGTTCTGATTAATCCACCGTGTAGCCAGCCCCGGTGTTCGTTCTGATCGCTTCCTTCCAGCGACCCTCTTCATAGTCTTTTTGCCACGGACCTGCTACGCGGGGTATCAACGCGACCTTGCGACGCAGTTCGAGCAACGCGTCCTGATTATTGCTGAGCGCATTCAGGGCCTCGGCAAACAATGTGGCGTGCGGCCCCAGATCTTTCAGGGCCGCCTTGCGGATTTTCCCCACGGTGATGTCATCGGATTTTTGATAGATCCGCACAATCGCCTCAGCATCCATATATTCCTGCATGGCAGGGCGGTAGCGCCCACCTTCCAGAGCGGCCAGGGCAAGAATCTTTTCACACGCTAATTCCGAGGAATGGCCTGCTTGCGACGCGTTATCGTCGCGAGGGGATTCCAGTACAGCAGACATAAAGGCTCCATCAATCGATGCGCCTCTATAGCGGAGATTTATGACCGTTTGATGACGAAACTACCGTTTCAGCCAGAGTGCTGACCAGCCCTTGATCTGCCAGCGTTTCACCAGCCGCATCCCCTGCTGGCGGTGGGCGGCCAGCACCATCGGCTCCTGCCAGGAAAGCAGCCCGGAGAGCACTACATCGCCGCCGGGCGCGAGGTGGCGGGCCAGTTGCGGCGCCATCTGCATCAGGGGCCGGGCGAGGATATTGGCAACAACGAGATCAAACGGCCCGCGCGCGGCCACCTCCGGCGCAGCGTAGCCATTGCCGAGCACGACCTGCACCTCGCGGCGCACGCGGTTCAGCGCCACGTTCTCGCGCGCCACGCGCACGGAGACCGCATCGATCTCCACGCCCAGCACCGGTACATGCCAGCGCTTGCCTAGCGCCATAGCGAGAATGGCTGAGCCGCAGCCCATGTCGAGCGCGTTCCTCGGCACGCGCTGGCGGCAAATGGCCTCCAGCGCCAGCAGGCAGCCCTGCGTGGTGGCGTGCTCGCCTGTGCCGAAAGCTGCGTTGGCATCAATCAGCAGCGGCGTACTGCCGGGCGGCGGCGGCGTCTCCACATGCGAGCCGTGGATATAGAACGGGCCGACCGAAAAGGGCGGAAAGGCCTGCCGTGTGGCCTGCACCCAATCCGTCGTCTTCACGCGCTGCACGGTGGGCAGCGCCAGATGCGAACCGGTCAGCGTTTCCACCAGGGCCAGCCGCGCCACCAGATCGGCCTGCTCGGGCTCCTGCAGGGTGTAAAAGCAGGTGCGCCACTGTTTCCTGTCCGCATCGACCTCGAACATGGCCACGCTCTGCGCCAGGTCGCCGAACGCCTCTTCCAGCAGCGGCACCATGTCCTGCGAGGCGAGGAATTCGAGCTCCCATAACTGGCCCGGCTGGGCAAAGACGTTCATATCAGGCTCTTGCGATTTTCCGGTACCTCATAGCGGCATTTTATGCGATTCTGCAACGGTTCATTCTTGCCCGGCCCCAATGATGGTTTCTTCCTCTGCCCCTGCCCTTTCCATGTCCGAGCTTTACGAGCAAATCCTCGGCCCCCTCAACCAAGGCAATCCGTCTCTGACGCTGCAGCTTGCGGAGCAGTATCTGCAGCAATTCCCGAACGACAGCGACCTCTGGTACATCGCCGGCGTCGCGCAGAAGCGGATGGGCGAGCATAACCGCTGCATCCAGTCCTTCTCGAAATCGCTGGATGCCAATCCGCGCCACTGGAAAGCCCTCGTCGAGCTGGCCGACCTCATGCTGATGCATCAGCATGACGAACAGGCCATCGGGCTCTTTGAGAGCGCGCTTCAGCACAAGCCTGACGAACTGATGTCCCTGAACGCGCTCGGCACGCTTTACAGCAAGCGCGGCGATTATGCGCGCGCCCTGCCCATCGCCATGCGCTGGCTGACCCTGCAGCCGCAGGACCAGGAAGGCTGGATGCAGATGAAACTGCTGATGGATCGCGTGCCGGACTTCCAGCCGAGCGAAGAATTCATCCAGCTGGTCTATGAGAGGGCCGCCGGCACCAACCAGTCGGAAGTCGCGTTCGCCAACATCGCGTGGAACCTTCTCGCCCGCGGCCGCACTGATATCGCGCATGCGCTGCAGCAGGTGACGGAGCAGGGCCCCACGGCGCTGGCACCGCTCACCAGCCTGCAGGAATTGCAGGACATGCTCGAGGACACGCTGCTCAGCAATCTGCTGGTGCATGCGCTGGTCTGCCAGATGAGTTTCGAACGCTTCCTCTGCGGCGTGCGCTATGCGCTGGCGGAGGCCGTGTTCCGCCTGCCGGACGACGCGCTGGCAGCGTCGCTTTCCATGGCCGAGCCGATGGCACGCCTCGCGCGTTATTTCTTCCGGTGCGAATATCTGCCGGATGCGAGCGCGGAGGAAATGCAGCGCGTGGCCGAGGCTGAAGCGCGCCTTGCCGCTGCCAGCGCCACGCCCCTCAGCCCCGCCGATCAGCTGCGCTGGCTGGCGCTGGCGCTGTACAAGCCGCTGCGTCAGGTGCCCGGCGCGGAAACACTGGCCGCGCGCCTCTCCGGTCAGGGAGATGCGGGCGCGCTCAGTGATGTGCTGGACATCACCTGCACGGCCCTGCAGCGCGAGGCCGAGACGGCCCGGCACATCGAAGCCCTGCGGCCGGTCGCCGATGATGTATCGCGCAAGGTGCAGGAGCAGTACGAGGAAAGCCCCTATCCACGCTGGGAGCGGCTGGAGCCGCTGCCCGCCATGGATAGCGCCACCTACCTGCAGAACATCCTGCCCTATCCCGTCCCCTACCCCATCCAGCTGCCGGATGCGCCGCGCATTCTGATCGCCGGGTGCGGCACCGGGCGTCACACGCTGATGACCTCCTCCCTGCTGCCCCGGGCAAGCATCCTGAACGTCGATCTCAGCCGGGCCAGCCTCGCCTATGCGCTGCTGAAAGCGAAGGAATACGGCAAGGACAGCCAGAACCGCTTCCTGCAGGCCGACATCCTCGATCTGGGGGCGCTGGATGAACGCTTCGACATCGTGGAATGCAGCGGCGTGCTGCATCACATGGGCGATCCGATGGCCGGCTGGCACATCCTGAGCGACCGGCTGAAGCCGGGCGGGCTGATGAAGATCGGGCTTTACAGCCGCACGGCACGGCAGGACATCATCCGCACCCGCGAGGAGATTGCGCGCACGGGCCTCACCGACTCCGCCGAGGACATGCGCCGCTGGAGAGCCGCCGCGGTGGAGCAGCATCACGCCTTCATGCACTCGCCGGATTTCTACACGCGCTCCAGCCTGCGCGACTTGATTTTCCACCGGCAGGAGCGGCAATACACCCTGCCGGAAATCCAGCAATCCGTGGATGCGCTGGGGCTGAAATTCGTCGGGCTGCTTTACGATCCCGTGCTGTTCTCGCTCTACCAGCAGCATTTCCCGGACAGTCAGGACATGACCGATCTCACCCGCTGGCAGCAGCTGGAAGAAGCGATCCCCTCGCTGTTCTTCCGCATGTATCAGTTCTGGTGTTACAAACCAGCCTGATCAGGCTTTGCCGATCAGCGCGCGCCATTCATCTTCGCTCAGCACCTGAACGCCGAGCGCACGGGCCGCGTCGAGCTTGGAGCCGGCGTCTTCGCCTGCCACGACATGATCGGTTTTCGCCGAAACCGAACCCGCCACCTTGGCGCCCAGCGCCTGCGCTTCGGCCTTGGCCTCGCTGCGCGTCTGTTTCTGCAGGCTGCCGGTGAAAACAACGGTTTTGCCTGCGACAGGCGAGGCAGTGGCCGCGCGTGGCGCCTCACTGACGCTCACCTGCGCGAGGATGGCGGTGAGCGCCTCACGCTGGCGTGCGTTGGCGAAGAATTCGCAGAGTTCTTCCGCCACCTTCTCGCCGATGCCGTGGATGGTATCCAGCTCCGCGCGTGCCGCTTCATCGCCCTGCGCGATGCGGTCCATGGCCTCGACAAAGGCGTCGATGGTTCCATGATAGCGCGCCAGCAATCCGGCATTGCCCTCGCCGATATGACGGATGCCGAGCGCGTAGATGAAGCGCGGGAGAGAAATATGGCGGGCGCGTTCAATCGCCTCGAACAGATTGGCAGCGGATTTCTCGCCCCAGCCCTCGCGCTTGCGCAGCGGGGTCAGGCTGCTGCGGTCGCGCTCGGCGAGGGTGAAAATATCCTGCGGCTCATGGATGAGTTTATCGCGCCAGAAGGCCTCGATCTGCTTTTGCCCCAAGCCTTCGATGTCGAAGGCCTGCCGCGAGACGAAATGGCGCAGCCGCTCCACCAATTGTGCATCGCACACAAGCCCGCCCGTGCAGCGCCGCACCGCCTCGCCTTCCTCGCGCACCGCCGGGCTGCCGCATACCGGGCAGTGATCCGGGAACTGGTACGGCTGGCTGTCCGCGGGGCGCTTGTCCTTCAGCACCTCCACCACTTGCGGGATGACATCGCCCGCGCGCTGGATGCACACCGTGTCACCGGGGCGGATGTCCTTGCGGGCGATCTCGTCCTCGTTATGCAACGTGGCGCGCGCCACCACCACGCCGCCCACCGTGATGGGCGACAGATGCGCCACGGGCGTCAGCGCCCCGGTGCGGCCAACTTGAATCTGAATGGATTCGAGCAGCGTGTAGGCCTGTTCCGCCGGGAATTTATACGCCGTGCCCCAGCGCGGTGAGCGCTGCACGAAGCCTAGCCGCTCCTGCAAATCCCAGCGGTCCACCTTGATGACCATGCCGTCGATGTCATAGGAAAGCGCCGCGCGCTGTTCCTTCAGCGACTGGTACGCGTGCTGGATGCCCGCCTCATCCGGTGCGAGCGTGGAGAGCGGATTCACGCAGAACCCCATCTGCTTGCACCAGCGAAGGAAATCGAGCTGGGTGCCAACACGCTTCCCCTCCCCCAGTAGGGGGGAGGCTGGGAGGGGGGCGGAAGAATCGTCTAACGTATCCTCACGCCCCCACCCCATCCCTTCCCCTATTGGAGAGGGGGTTTTAGTAAGCACCAGCTCACCCTCCAAGTCCCCCATCGCATACACAAAATAGCGCAGCCGCCGTGACGCGGTAATGTTGGGATCGAGCTGGCGCAGCGAGCCTGCCGCTGCGTTGCGCGGATTGGCGAACAGCGCTTCGCCTTCTGCCGCGCGGCGTTCATTGAGGGCGAGGAAATCGCCCTTATCCATATAGACCTCACCGCGAATCTCGATGAGTTCGGGAAGGTTCTCGCCTTTCATCTGGCGCGGCCAGCCGACAACGGTGGCGAGATTGTTGGTGATGTCCTCGCCCACTGCGCCATTGCCCCGCGTGGCGCCCTTCACATAGCGCCCGCGTTCAAAGGTGGCGGAGAAGGAAAGCCCGTCGATCTTCGGCTCGCAAGTGCAGGCGATGGCCTCGTCCTCAGGCAGGCCAAGAAAGCGCCGGATGCGCTGCAGGAAATCCTGTACTTCCTCCGTGCTGAACACGTTGGAGAGCGAGAGCATAGGACGGCGATGCTCCACTTTCGCAAACGCCTCCGCCGGGGCCGCGCCCACCTTCAGCGACGGGCTATCCGCACGCACCAGATGCGGAAACCGCGCTTCGATGGCGCTGTTGCGCTGCCGCAGCGCATCATAATCCGCATCGCTGATGGTGGGTGCATCTTGGACGTAATAGGCGCGATCATGCGCGTGGATTTCCTCGGCCAGCTTGGCGAGCTCCGCTGCGGCTTCGAGATCGGTCAGCTGGTCGATAGGGCGAAGTGCGGTCATCAGCATGTCATGCCGCGTTCACGCGGGTGTCTTCCATCAGGCGGTCGGCGGCTTTGCGGGCTTCTTCTGTAATCGCCGCGCCGGAGAGCATGCGGGCTAGCTCCTCGCGGCGACCGGCGTCATCGAGTGCGCGCACCTGCGTGGTGGTCGTCTCGCCCTTGCTTTTCTTCTCGATGAAGAAATGGGTGCGCCCGCGCGCGGCCACCTGCGGCTGGTGCGTCACCACAAGCACCTGCGCATGTTGACCGAGCCGCTCCAGGCGCTTGCCGATGGCATCCGCCACCGCGCCACCCGTGCCGGTGTCGATCTCGTCGAAAATCAGCACCGGGGTGGCATCCACCTCGCCCAACACCACGGCGAGCGCCAGCATGAAGCGCGAAAGCTCGCCGCCGGACGCAATCGCCGCCAGCGCGCCGAAATCGCTGCCCTTGTTCGTGGCTACCTCGAAGCGCACGGCGTCCATGCCGTTTGCACCCCACTGCGCCTCGTCCTTCGGCGTCATGGCGACGCGGAAGCGCGTGGCTTCCATCTTCAGCGGCTTGAGTTCCTTCAGCACGGATTCTTCCAACCGCCCGCCCGCCTTTTCACGCGCCTTGCGCAATGCGGTGGCCGCCTGCACATAGGCCTCGCGCGTGATGGCCAGATCCTTCTCCAGCTGCGCGCGGTTCTTCTCGCCCGTGTTGAGCGCGCCGAGCCGCGCATTCACGTCGGCCAGCCGCGTGGGCAGTTCGTCCACGCTACATTGATACTTGCGCGCAGCGGCTCGCAGCGCAAACAGCCGCTCCTCGCTGCGCTCCAGCTCGCCCTGATCATACCCGCATTCGGTACCCAGCGCTTCTAGCTGACTGATGGCCTCCTGCAACTCAATACCCGCCTTGTCGAGCGCCGCCAGCGCGGTGCTGAATTTCGGCGCTTCCGCCAGCGTCGAGCGGGTTAGCACGCGTTCCGCCGAGCGCAGCGCTTCGGAGATACTGCGTGGCTGGGTGAGCGCGGCCAGCGCATCGTCGATCGTCTGCGCCATTTTCTCGGACTGCATCATGCGCGTGCGAGCCTCAGCCAAGCGCTCCTCCTCCCCCGCTTCCGGGGAGAGTGAGGCCAGCTCCTGCTGCATATGCTCCAGATACTCGCGCTCGCGCGCGGCCTGGTTCAGCGTCTCCAGCAATTCGGAAAGACTACGCTCCACCGCCTTCCACGCCGCATGCGCTTCCGCCACTTTCGCACGTTCTTTGCTAAGCTGACCGTACGCATCGAGCAGCGCCAGATGCTGTGCGCTATCAAGCAGCCCGCGCTGCTGGTGCTGGCCGTGAATTTCCACTAGCGCTTCGCCAAGATCCTTCAGCGCCTTCACGCTCACTGGCTCGTCATTGATGAAGGCTTTGGACTTGCCGTCCGCCGTCAGTTGGCGGCGGATGATGATTTCCTCCGCCGGTTCCAGCCCCAGCTCTTCCATCAGCGCGGCAATGCCGTCATGCGTGCCAATCTCGAACGTCGCCGCCACCTGCGCCTTTTCTGCGCCCTTGCGCACCAGCCGCGCCTCGCTGCGCCCGCCGAGCGCCAGACCGAGCGCATCGAGCAGAATGGATTTGCCCGCGCCCGTCTCGCCGGAGAGCACGCACAGCCCCCCGCCGGGATGAATCTCGGCCTTCTCAATCAGCACCAGATTTTGGATGGAGAGATGCGATAGCATTTACAAACCCGGCAACAAGCTACTGAAGAAACCCTTTTCCACATCAGGGGGCGCGACGCCGTTCTGCTCGAGCAGGCCGTAGCTGCGCTTGTACCAGATGCTTGAGGGGAAGTTATGACCCAGCACCGCCGCATAGCGCTGCGCTTCATCCTCCACGCCGAGCTTCAGGTACGTCTCCACCAGCCGGTGCAGCGCTTCCGGCACATGGCTGGTGGTCTGGTAATTCAGCACGACGTTGCGGAAGCGGTTGACGGCGGCCAGATACTCGTCGCGCGTCAGGTAATAGCGCCCGATCATCATCTCCTTGCCTGCCAGGTGGTCCTGCGTCAGGTCGAGTTTCAGGCGCGCGTCGCGGGCATATTCCGAGTCGGGGTAGCGCTGCATCACACTCTTCAGTGCTTCCTCCGCCTTCTGCGTGAGGCCCTGGTCGCGGCCCACGTCGGAGATCTGCTCATAGTTGCACAGCGCAATCATGTAATAGGCATAGGGCGCGCTCTCATGGCCGGGATGCATCTTCACGAAACGCTCAAAGGTGAGGATGGCGTCGTCATACTGCCCGGCCTTGTAGCTGGCATAGGCGGACATGATCTGCGCGCGCGCGGACCATTCGGAATAGGGGTGCAGGCGCTCCACATCATCGAAGGATTTGGCGGCAGTTTTGTAGTTGCCTTCCGCGAACTCGGCGCGTGCGTTGAGGTAGAGCTCCTCCGGCGAGGTTTCGGCCTCTTCCTGGAGTTCCTTTCTCTTCTTTTCTTTCACGGTCTCGAAGATGCTGCAGGCAGAGAGCGGGGGCAGCAGAAGGGCGGCGACAATCAGCGGGAACACATGGTGTTTCATGTCCCGGTTATAGCACCGCGCAAGCAAAAGGAAACCTGGTTTTCAGCGGCTTCAGCATGGTTGTCGACGGCACTCGCGCATGATAGAAGCCGCGGTATGACCCTTGAATTACGCGAATTGCAGGGCGACGCCGAATACGCCGCCATCTACCCGCTGATCCAACTGCTCAACCCGGAGATGACGGAAGCGGAGTTCCACGCGCTGCTGCCTGAGATGCGGCCGCTGGGTTATGGCTGCGTCGCCGCTTTTGAGGGGACTGCGATGGTGGGCCTTTGCGGTTTCTGGCGGCGCACCCAGTTCTGGAACCGCCGCTCGCTGCAGCTCGACAACCTCGTGGTGGCGGAATCCCATCGCAGCGCGGGCCTCGGCGCGCAGCTGATGCGCTGGTTGGAGGCTTTGGCACGGGCCGAAGGACGCCAGATGCTGGTGCTCGACAGCTACGTCCATAACCATGCCTCGCACAAACTCTATTTCCGCGAGGGATACATCATTCAGGGCTATCACTTCACCAAGAAGCTGGATTAGCTGATTATCTGCCGGGGAAAGCTGCGCGCCCGCGGGGACAGCCGATCCAGCGCCAACGCTGCGCTATGTTCGCCATAGGCAACGCCCCGGGCCTTTTCCCACATGCGGAGTACCAGCTCCTCCTTGCTATAAGGCTGGCCACGCATTTCCTCTTCCTCACATATTGTCTGAACCAGCCGACCCATCAGATTGATGGTCATGGCGCGCTGCTGCTGATAGGAAATTTGCCGCAGCCAGCTAAGTAGGCCGGTGTGCAGCAGCGCGTTGCTGGCATTGGTCGCCGCCGGGGAAAAGCGGGCATAGTCGTGGCGGCGTATACAGTCCACCAACTCCGAAACCCCGTTGCTGTGCAGGCGCTTGAAATCTTCCAGCCCTTGAGCGGTGATATAATCCTTCATAAACCTCTTCCAATCATGGAATGGCCTATAACATCAGAAATTGACGTTTTGATGACGATGGGCGCGGAAAACGCCTATTTCTCCGCCTGACGCACCGCGCTAGCGATGGGCGCGCGGCCGGCGCGGGCGGTCAGCGCGGCGAGGGCCGGGCTGGTAAAATCGTCCTGCAGGTGCCACGCCTGCGGGTTCGCCATCAGGGCGCGCATCAGCAGGTTGTTGATGCGGTGGCCGGGGCGGGACGTGGTGATGCGGCCCACCAGGCGATGGCCGCAGAGGAAGTAATCGCCGAGGCAGTCCAGTGCCTTGTGGCGCACGAACTCGTCACGGTAGCGCAGGCCTTCGGCATTCAGCACGCCTTCCGGGCCCACCACCACGGCATTCTCCAGCGAGCCGCCACGCGCCAGACCGGCCGCGCGCAGGCGCTCCACATCCTCGGCGAAGCCGAAGGTGCGGGCCTTGGAGATGGCTTCCGCGAAGGTGGTGTCGGAGAAATCATATTCAGCGCGCTGCGCACCGATGGCGGCATGGGCAAAATCGATGGATACGTCGAGCACGAAGCCGTCATGCAGCTCGATGCGGGCGACAGAATCGCCATCGCGCACCTCGATGGTTTCATCAACCACCAGCAGGCGGCGCGGGGCCTCCTGCACTTCGATGCCCGCTTGGGCGATGAGCGCCATGAACGGCTCGGAGCTGCCATCCATGATGGGGACTTCCGGGCCGTCAATTTCAACGATCACGTTGTCGAGCCCGGCGCCCCAGAGGGCAGCCATCAGATGCTCGATGGTACCGATTTTCGTACCGTAGGCATTCTCCAGCACGGTGCAGAGGCGCGTGTCAGTGATGCGGTCATGCGTAGCGGGAAGCAGGGCGGCGGGGCCGCTCAGGTCGGTGCGACGGAAGGTGATGCCCTCATCCGTGGCAGCCGGGCGCAGGCTCAGACGAATGGTCTGGCCGGAATGCAAACCAACGCCGTGAGTGTGAATGGCCGTTCTCAAAGTACGCTGCATGAGGGGTCCCTTCCAGTGCTCGCACCCTACTCCGCCGCCCCGCCCCTCTCAATGCACAGTTTGTTACCGTTTGTTGCAATCGCTAAGAGGAATATAAGCGGCTTTGTTATATAAGCATTTTGTCTTATGCCACTTGGCAGGTTTCTGCCTGATTCTTAGCCCCAAAAGCAGTATCACCCCCGTACTTAATACGCGGGGTCTCCCGGTGAGGATACGCCAGCCCCCAGCATGCGCCGGGGTGACATGCACCGGGGAGTCGTCATCCTGCGAGCCTGAAAGGCTGCGCAGGATCTCCTTCGTTATGCTAGGAGACCCCCGCATACCACGTGCGGGGTGACATACCTAGCTAGATTCTCCCACCTTGCCCCTCATCCTGAGCTTGTCGAAGGATGATAGGCCCGTTACCCGCGCTATACGTCATGGTTCGACAGGCTCACCATGAGGGCGGAGGGAGGGCAAAGAACACCCCCTCCCCAGTAGGGGGAGGGATGGGGTGGGGGCGTGAGGATACGTATCACTCCGCTTCCGCCCCCCTCCCAGCCTCCCCCCTACTGGGGGAGGGGTCACCCTCGTGAGTCGAGCAACGCAGGGCAAGCCAAACCCAGCAAGGTCTGAAGCTTACGCTTCCTAATTTGCCTGACGTCGCAGGAAAGCAGGAATGTCGTAGTTTTCCTCGTCGCGGGCCGGGGCGTGGGCCAGGGCTTCGGCCGCTTTTTCGCCGGCGATGTCCACCGTGCGCACACGGCTGGTGGAGACTTCCGGCGCGGGGGCCATGTCGTCGCCACGTGCCGAGAGGGCACGGCTGACTTCGGCAATGCGGTTCAGGAAACCGAAGCCGTGCGAGGCCGGTTGCTCTTCTTCATAGCGCTCCTGCGCGGCGCGCGGCGAGGGTGCGGTGGCCGGGCGGCTTTCCCCGACAAAGAGCGGGCCGTGATCATCAGCTTTTGGCGCCGCCTTCGGTGCCGCGGGATCGGCCATGAAATCCAGCGGCTCGTCCATTTCCGGCGCGCGCACCGGCTCCACGGGCTTCGGCGCCTCGACCGGCTTCGGTGCGGGGCGATTGGCCAGGGGAGCGGTCGGCGCAGCCGCTTGGGTGGCGGCTGGCTTGGCCGGAGCCACGTTCGCTTGCGCCGGACGGGCCGGGGCCGCGGAGGACGTGCCACCCGGACGGCGCGGCGGCATATAGATGGAGCGGCGGGCCGCATTGTTAGCCTGCTGCTGAGCAGCATACTGCTCCTTGCTCTCGCTGACGGCCTCGGCGTCGATACCGGTGGCGACCACGGAAACGCGCATGGTGCCTTGCAGCGCGTCATTGAAAGTAGAGCCGAAGATGATGTTAGCGTCGGGGTCGATTTCCTCGCGCACGCGGTTAACCGCCTCGTCCACCTCGAACAGCGTCATGTCGCTGCCGCCGGTGATATTGATGAGCGCCGCGCGCGCGCCTTTCAGCGACACATCGTCCAGCAAGGGGTTGGAGATGGCAGCCTCGGCGGCTTCCAGCGCGCGCTTCTCGCCGCCGGCCTCACCGGTGCCCATCATGGCCTTGCCCATCTCGCGCATGACGGCGCGGATATCGGCGAAGTCGAGGTTCACAAGGCCCGGCTTGACGATCAGGTCGGTCACGCCGCGCACACCGGAATGCAGCACTTCGTCGGCCATGCGGAAGGCATCCGCGAACGTGGTTTTCTCATTGGCAATGCGGAAAAGATTCTGGTTCGGGATGACGATCAGCGTATCGACATATTGCTGCAGCTCGCGCAGGCCTTCCTGGGCGATCTTCATGCGCTTCTGCCCTTCGAACTGGAAGGGCTTGGTGACCACGCCGACGGTGAGGATGCCCGCTTCCTTGGCCATGCGGGCAATCACCGGCGCTGCGCCGGTGCCCGTGCCGCCGCCCATGCCGGCGGTGATGAACACCATGTTGCTGTTCTCGAAATGCGCGGCCAGTTCGGAGAGCGACTCCTCGGCGGCGCTGCGGCCAACTTCCGGGTTCGCGCCCGCGCCGAGGCCCTGCGTGACGCCGGTGCCGAGCTGGATGACGTTTTCGGTGAGCGCGGCGTCCAGCGCCTGCGCATCGGTATTGGCGACGACGAACTGGACCCCCTCCAAGTTCGCGTTAATCATGTTATTTACCGCATTGCCCCCGGCACCGCCCACGCCGATGACGGTGATGACAGGACGAAGCGTATGGGACTGGCTGGGAAGATGCAGGTTGAGGGTCATGAGGGGCTCCTTCATGTGTGCGGCAGGGACCCTTCCAGACATAATCGAAAATTTTTAGGCGATAAACAAAAATTCTCCTCTTAACCACTAGGTATTGTGGTTGCAACGTCAAAGGTCTTCGCCCTTAATTCTCAATTTTTGCAACTCATATGTAGGTCAGTCTGCCGTAAGAAACTGACTGGCTACGCTCGCATTTACAACCGTTGAACCAAAAATCAGTGTACTTTTTTCCTCTTTAACGGCGCGCATATGGTTTTCAGCACCGCCAGATCGTGCCCGTCCCGCGAAGGCTTTGAAGTTGAAGTCCGGGCAAGAGACTTTATATATTCCACACGTTCTTCGGTGCGCGGGTGGCTGGAGATGTACTCCCACAGGCCGGACTACCCGCCCTCCTTCTTGGCGATCCGGTTGAGAAAATGGCTCAGGCCTTTGGGGTCATAGCCCGCTCTCTGCATCATGGCCAGTCCCAGCTGGTCAGCTTCACGCTCGGCCTTTCGGCTATGACTCATCTCATTTAGGTGCTCGAGCAGCATAACGCCTGTCATGGAAGAGTCGGCGCCGGTCATCATTCTCAAAACGAGTTGGGCTCCGATATGGCGGACAATGGCCTCGCGCGCATGGCCTTTCATCAGATGCCCGATCTCGTGCGAGAGCACCCCTGCCACCTCATCGGCAGATTCCGCCTTTTCGATGACCGGGCTGAAAAGGACAATGCGACCGCCCGGCAGAGCAAACGCATTGGCGGACTTGCGTTCCACCACTCTCAGCTGGATGGGCGAGGCATAGCCTGACGCGTTGGCCAGCGAGGCCAGCATCGCCTCCAGCTCAGCCCGGCCTTTCGGCCCCGTGCATTCCTTCGCATTGCCGACAAGCAGCGCCAGGGCCTGCTCAGCCATCGGCTCCAGCCATGTCTCGGGGACATGCCGCGCCACCCTGCCTGCCACCATGGGCCAGACAAAAAACAGAAATGCGGCAAGCGTCATGGCACCAATGCTGACCATCGTCCAGTGCGCCGCAGCGTGGTGGGATGTTTGCAGCGAAAGATGTGGCTTCAGATGTGCAAATTCATCTGCTGAAAGCATCAAGCGAGACTCTGGCATCTGCGTGGAAGTGATAACCGCCTCCCGCCCTGCCGAGGGCTCCTCAAGCACTTCTACTGCCTCATAAGCCCAGCTGAATCGCAAGCGCCCTTCTGCGTCGCGGGCGTGGATCTGTTCGAAGGAACAGCTTATCCAGAGACAATGCTCTAGCGGCGTCTGGCCGTCAAAAAAACGTGCCATAGGTTAGCCAAAGCCAATATCCGCATCAAAAAGCTGGGCCAGGCCTTCGCCAGTTTTGCTCATCTGTTCCGTGGATTGCGTCACGTCATGAAGATCGATGGCACCGGTGCTGTTGATCCACAGCATATCGGACAAAAACTTCATGTTGCGATGAAGAACCAAGGGCATTGCCAGACCAAAAGTGACAACCAGGAGCAACAGATTCACAAGGTAGAGCTTCGTGATGGCGCCCCCTGTGTAATTTGATGCAAAGCGACAATTACGGAAGGTTGTCCCGCCAAATTGATGATTCATCAGCTTGGCACGATACCAGCTTCGCGAAATACCAAGGGTAAACGGCATCAATAGAAGCGTGATGATGTTGGTTCCCTGAAGGCCGCTATGCGTACCATCAAATGTCAGGGGATGCTCGCCAAAGGACGCATGGGCGATCTTGTAACGCCAAAGCATCATATCCAGACGCGGAGCCAGCAATCCAAGGGTTAAGCCCCTTGCCGAGAATGCTACCCATCACCAGCAGACCATACTTGAAGGCGGAGCCGCGCAGACGGCAACGGATGCCGCGCCAGACGGTGCGCGAAAGCCGGTAGCGCATGGCGGCATACTGGCCGACAAAAAACAGGTAGATGAACGCAACTGTCAGGATATCGTTCAGAATGCTTTTTTCACCCGCGAAAGAAATGCCAAATGAAACGAGCAGCAGTATACCGGCAGCCACCAGAAAGCCTCGGAATAGTTCCGAGGCTTTTCCTGTATATTCAAACCGTTGGCCATCAAGCGAGAAACTGGATGCAATATACCGGCGCAGATGGGTTTTATACCAGAAACGATAAATACCAAGCGTCAGGAATGTCAGGACTATGCCGACGAGATACTGACGAAACAGCGTGCCAAGCTTTCCGTCATATCTCAAGCGGTGGCTTATATGCCGGCCCGATAGGTCAGACGATAAGGGAGAAACAAGTTCCATGAAACCTCCTGTCACAGAGGTCATTAAACGTAAAGTTTATTAAGAATGGATGAAATAACGTCCGATTAATCTCGCGTTTTTCTGACAATATATAGAGCCTGAGTCGGCCATGCAGAAAAAGTCCATAGAATGGCACTGATCATTCAGATCAGAAATTATCCCGCAACCAGGCCATCATTTTCTGGGTTCTGGAGCCCAGCCCCCCGCTGCGGCGCTTGCCTTCCACCAGCATATCTTCGGGCAGGCGGTTATTGACGAAGTGCAGCATGCCGATGGCGCAGGAGAACGGGGCACCGCTCACCGAATCGGCCAGTCCCGGCAGCAGGCGTGGCCTGGCGATGCGGACCTGCTTGTTCATCACCCGCGCGGCGAGGTCCCGTGTGGCGACCATCTGGCTGGCGCCGCCGGTGATAACGGTGTGACGGCCGGCCCGCCCCTCCATGCCGCTCGCCTTGATACGCTGCTGGACCATCTCGAAAATCTCTTCCAGGCGCGGGCGGATGATGGCAATCAGCGTCGAGCGCGGCACCACGTTCGGCTCGTCGCCCTCCTGCTCTTCCCCGATCTGGGGAATCTCGATCATCACCTGCGCGTCTTTCGGTGCGGCGATGGCGCTACCCTGCAGCACCTTGATGCGTTCGGCGCTGGCGATAGAGGTGGTCAGCCCCTGCGCGATGTCGCTGGTAACATGCCCGCCGCCGATAGGAATGGAACCGGAGAAGATATTGCGCCCATTCGAAAAGAGCGCGAAGCTCGTCTCGGAGCCACCCATATCAATGATCGTCGTACCCAGTTCCATCTCGTCTTGCTCAAGGCACCCGTAGGCGGAGGCATGCTGCGAAGCAACGAATTCCGCGATGTTCAAATGGCAGCGGTTGACGCAGTTGGCGAGGTTTTTCAGACGCGCGGCATCGGCGGTGATGATATTGAGGTCGGCACCCAGCGTGTTACCATACATATTGAGCGGGTCGCGAATACCGCGCGCGCCATCCAGCCGGTATTCGACCGGGAAGCAATGAATGATGACACGTTGCGCATCCTGCACCGTGGCGCAGCCCTCGCGCAGCAAATCGGCCACGTCCTGCTCTCTCACCCCCTCACCCGCGATCTCCAGATCGATGCCCAGAAGGTGCGAGGTCACGTCCGGGCCGGAGACGTTCACCACCACGTTTTCCACCGTCGCGCCCGCCATCTGCTCCGCGGCGTGGACGGCGGAGAGGATGGATTCCTCCAGATCGCGCGCGCTGATGACGCGGCCATTGCGCATCCCCTTGGCAAGCTGGTGGCCGATGCCGATGATACGGAGATTCTCTTCCTCATCCTCCTCGGCGATCAGGCAGGCGACCTTGCAGGTGCCGATATCCAACACCGCGACGCTGCCTTTCTTTCCCCGGATAGCCTGGTAAGGACGATACATCCGCCTACACCTCCTGCGCCTTGCCGGGGGTGGCGGGTTTGCCATTCTCGGGCTGCGGGGTCAGCCGGATGAACACGCGCTCCTTCAGGCGGAAATCGATGGCGGTGATGGCTTTCTCCATGATCTTTTTCTGTTCTTTCCATTCGGCCAGCTTGCGCAGCGCCTCCGCCGGGTCCTCTTCCGGTAGCAGCACCTTCACGCCGTTCTTCAGGCGCAGATCCCAGCGGCGGCCGCCCACACGCACGGCGGAGGTGATGTCCGCCACCAGCGCGGATTCGGAGGTCAACAGGCGGAACAGCTCCGGCAGGTGCTTGGGCGCATCCTCGCCAACCACCACCATCAGGTGACGGTACTGTCCGGGAGATTCTTTCTCCAGCACCACGCCATCGGCATCCACCACGCGCAATGTCTGATGGCTCTGCCAGACGGCGACGGGTACACGCTCCTCCAGCTCCACATAGAGTCGGTCCGGCAGGCGGCGCTCCACGCAGGCGCGGCGCACCGTGCCAATTTTTTCCAGATTGGCGCGAATATCATCGATGGAGGCGGTGAAGACGGAACTGCCCTGCTCCATGCCAATCGCCTGCTTAATCAGCGCAGGCTCGGTTTTTTCGCGGCCCTTCACCTCGATCTGGTTGAGGCGGAAGCCTGCCAGCGCCAGCGTGTCATTGGCGCTGCTGCGCATGGCATCTCCGGCACGCGTAAACAAGTCAAGTGAGTAAATCTGCCAGCTACCGCCCACGACAAGCAGCGCACCGGCCAGCACCGCCACCCCCATGCCCCAGCGGCGTGCCTGCGCGACGCGCTTCTTCTTCGCCTTGGTGCGCGAAGCCTTGCGGCTGGTCTGCTGCCTCTGGGTCGCCCGGGCCATCCAAATCCCTATTGATTATCGAGACGTGCGCTCTCCACTAGTCGGCGCACGATGTCATTGTAGGCGATTCCTTTGTGCGCTGCAATTTCCGGAACGAGCGACAAAGGCGTCATTCCGGGCTGTGTATTGGTTTCCAAAAGGTAAAAAAGGCTCTCGCCCAGTTTCGTATCATCGAAGCGAAAGTCGGAACGTGTGACTCCACGGCAACCCAGCGCCTTATGCGCACGCACCGCCAGCTCGCACACCTGGGCATAATCCGCCTCAGAGAGCGGCGCGGGCATCAGATGCTCGGCCTTGCCGGCGGTGTACTTGGCTTCATAATCGTAGAACCCGCTCAATGGCCGGATTTCGATGGCGCCCAGCGCCTCGTCTTCCAGCACGGCCACCTGAATTTCGCGGCCGGGGATGTAGGTTTCCACCAGTAATTCCTGATCCAGCGGGATTTTTGCCTTCAGCGGCTCGAAATCTTCCGGGGTGTTGACGATATAAACGCCAACACTGGAGCCATTATTTGGCAGCTTGGCCACCACCGGCAGCGGGAACGGGCACGCTTCCACCAGTTGGCCGAACGTCATCACCGCCCCTTCCGGGCAGCGCAGACCAGCCGCTGCGAAGATGCGCTTGGCGGCAGGCTTGTCCATCGCCAGCGCGGAAGCCAGCACGCCGGAGTGCGTGTAGGGAATCTTCAGCAATTCCAGCAGGCCCTGGATGCAGCCATCCTCACCCCACTGACCATGCAGCGCGTTGAATACCACGTCCGGCTTCAGCTCCATCAGGCGCTGCGCGATGTCCGGCTGCACATCGATGGCCGTCACCTTGTAGCCCAGCGCCGTGAGCGCCTTCTCCACGCCCGCGCCGCTGGATAGCGAGACTTCCCGCTCTGCCGACCAGCCACCTTTGAGAAGGGCTACGTGTTTCGTCATGATGTCTCCTCACCGTCATGCTGAACTTGTTTCAGCATCTATTCTTATTCCATGAAAAAAGATGCTGAAACAAGTTCAGCATGACAATTTTCTAAGCTCGCCCGACCCGCTTGATCTCCCAGTGCAGCTCGATGCCGCTTGATTCTTTTACGCGTCGGCGCACCTCTTCGCCAAGGGCTTCGAGGTCGGCGGCGGTCGCCGCGCCGGTGTTAAGCAGGAAGTTGGTATGCTTCTCGGACACCTGCGCGCCGCCCAGGGCAAGGCCGCGGCATCCGGCGGCGTCCACCAGCTGCCATGCCTTGTGGCCCGGCGGGTTGGTGAACGTGCTGCCACCCGTGCGCGCCTTGATGGGCTGCGAGCTGGAGCGGTCATCGGAGATCTTCTGCATCCGCGCGGCGATGGCTTCCTTCTCAGCAGACTCGCCCTGCAGGACGGCTTCGGTGAACACCCAGCCCTCCGGCAGACTGGAATGGCGATAGGAGAAACCGAGCTGCTCCGGCATGAAGCGATGGCGCTGGCCGTCCGGGTCCACGGCCGTGGCTTCTACCAGCACGTCCTTGATCTCACGCCCGTAGGCACCCGCATTCATGAACAGCGCCCCGCCAATGGTGCCGGGAATGCCAGAGAGAAACTCCAGCCCGCCGATGCCATGCTCCAGCGCCAACTGCGCCACGTTCATATCCAGCGCCGCCGCACCGACGCGAATCCTTGCAGACGTCATTCTGCGAGGCGAAGTCTGCGCAGAATCTTTCCCCGTATCGCCGGGAGATCCTGCGCTGCGCTCCGCACCCGCAGGATGACTGTCATATTCCATTTCCATCCCTGCAAACCCACGCCCCAGCCGCACCACGATGCCCTCGATGCCGCCATCGCGCACCAGCAGGTTGGAGCCGACGCCGAGCACGAACAGCGGCAACTCACGCGGGCGCAGTTGCAGGAAGCGCTCCAGATCGTCCGTATCCTCGGGAATGAACAGCCAGTCCGCCGGGCCGCCCACCTGGAACCAGCAGCGGTTCGCCAGCCTCACGTTCTCGCGCAGGCGGCCGCGCACTTGATCTTTCAACGCCGCCATGCGGAGGGCGGCATCTTCCTGCTTTAAAACCGCGAGACTCACGGCAACTCCTTCAATTCAGCCAGCTGCGCCAGTGCCCAGCCATTCTGCCGGTCGAGATCCAGACCTCGCTTGAGGTCGTTCATCGCCAGCAGAGGCTCATCCAGCGCCCGGTGCAGGGCGGCGCGCAGCCACCATGGCTCCGCTGCGAGCGCATGATACTGCCGATGCGTGGCGTCACAAAGGGTTATTGCGTGGGAAAACAAAGAAATCGCCGCGTCTTTTTCCGCCTGCTCCGCCTGCGCCCATGCCTCGAAAATGCCGCTTTTCAACTCCGTCTCCGCCACCCCGCAGAAAGCCAGCCACTCCGCCCACGCCTTGGCATGGGTGTAGGGGGGTAGTATAGCACCCTCCCCAATAGGGGGAGGGTTGGGTCCTGTCTCGGCGAAGCGCAGCGAAGACGGATGGGGGCATATGGGTACGAATGACGTATCCTCACGCCCCCCTCC
>DBAY01000018.1 GCA_002291925.1 Alphaproteobacteria bacterium UBA998
CGTTATCTAGGACAGCCCCTATTTTTTTCCCAAGTATTGCTTGGGTAAGCATTAGGTAAGCATTCTGACCAGCTTGCTTTCATACACATTTCCTAGCAAAACATTGCACATAACGTTACTGCATTCGAGCCATGCAGGAAAAGCAGGCTTTATACAAGCTGCTGATTTTTTTAAATTGTTTCGCCATTTTCTCATCTTCGCGCCCAGCTCCTTCACATAGCTGTCACATTGAGCCGCTAATTCAGGATCAGGAGGCGTATGGAGTGGGTAGCTGACATTACGGAGGATGCACCGCCGTATCTGCGGTTTTCGCAGGCGGAACTGGCGCGGCTGCATCGGGCCGGGGTCAGCATTTCTGATTCAGAAACCACCGGCCTGAACCGTGATCGTCACGGCTTCACCGAATTCGGCAGCATCAAGGTCGTTCGCTCCATAGATGACACAGGATACCGGCTCGTCAGCTTCAACGCCCATATCCTGCCGTTACGTCCGGAATATCAGGATTACCTGACGGCCAAGATGAAAGCGAAGGCGGCAGGTCGCCCGGCCCCGGTCTATGACCCCGCCAGATACGAATATGCCATCGAGCCAAAGGCGCTGGCCGTCACCGGGACGCGATTCCTGCGCGAGGGATCGCGCGGCCCCATCATCGGCCTGGAGGTGAAGCAGCCGGATGGCAGATTCCGGCGCGTGGACGCGGTGCCATTCTACGAAGTCGCCGATGCGCTGGTG
The DNA here is from genome assembly GCA_002291925.1 of Alphaproteobacteria bacterium UBA998. Taxonomy (GTDB): domain Bacteria; phylum Pseudomonadota; class Alphaproteobacteria; order Rickettsiales; family UBA998; genus UBA998. The sequence continues at coordinate 733 of DBAY01000018.1, forward strand.
GATTTCCTGAACCCGCGCGATCTTTACTTCAACGCGCCGTTCGACAAACCGTTTCTCGCTGCGCAGCTGCGCGATGTCTACACCCACCGAATACTGCAAAATCTGCGCGAAGGAAAACTGGAGGAGGCCGGTCGCTATGGCATCGGCCCGGAGCTGCTTCGCCCCCTGTCCGTCAGCCAGTGGCCGGAAGTCATCCACCGCCACCTGCGCCTGCCGGAGAGACTGGAGCTGGATAATCCCGGTGATTACCGCTGCCTGATGTTCGGCTACCTGCACGCTAACGGCCCCGGCCCCAGCAACACGCTGGATGATGCCTACCGCGCGCTGGTCGACCCCGCCTTCACCAAGCGCCCGGAGCACAAGGCCATCGAGGATATTCTCATGGCCGCGAAAGTGGGCTTGAAGCTGGAGGAGCGGCTTGGCGGCTATCCAAGCATGGCGGAACTCTATGGACGCGTGCTGCAAAAGGCCGACCCCGGCCTGACCATTGAGGGGACGGATGGGCGTGACTGGGGCTTGGGCGCCGCGCTCGGCGACCTCGTCATCCGCTTTTCGAAACCGGCGGACCAGTTGACGGGCCGCGCCCGTGCCTACTGGGACTTGCTCGCTGATTTTCACGCCGCCCGCGCACGCAATGGCCGCACCCTGCCCCACCTGCGCGACGTCGATCCTGCGCGCGGCATCATCCATCTCAGTGCCGACCGCAAGCAACCCCTCATCCTGCCGCTGCTGCGCAAGCTGATGGTTTATGAGCGGATGCTGGATGACGGCCCCTTCCAGCGCATGACGCCCTATGATTCGGTCGGCAACCGGGTGGACGTCACGGTGCGCACACCGGAGGGCGGGGCGGAAACCATCGAGGACACGCATTACGGCTCCATGCGCGCCAACCTTGCGCGCCTCCGGGAACGGCCAGACGAGGCGGCGGATGATCTGCGCCTCATCCGCGACCTGCGCGAGGCGGATCGCAAGGTCGGCACCGTCCTGCTGCGTACCGACGCGGCCACCGGCGGGGAGCAGATCGTCCTGAAGGGCCATCTGCGCCAGTTGGGCGATGTGCGTTTCCACGTTCCGGCTGGCTTTCGAATGCGGGACGTCGCGCCGAAAATCCTGGAGCGGCTGGATGTGCTGGTGAAGCTTGGCCTGCTCCCCGACGCGCAGGGGTTGGACGTGCAATCCGAAAGCGAGGAGGAGCCGGACAGTGCCGAGGAAGCACCTTGGATGACGCAGGATATTTTCCTGCAGGACGAGCGGTTCGAGCTCACCCTCACCCCCCGCCTGTTCGCCGCCGTGGCACGGCGCGCGGGTGTGCCAGTGGATACCAACCGGCTAGGGGCCCTGCAGGTGACGCATGATAAACAGGGTGTGCAAATTGCGGGCAGCCTGGTGGATTTCCGCCGCGTGCTGCGCCACCCGGAAACCGATGCGCCCACCACGAGCGCTTTCAACGCCATCCGCGATGTCGGATGGCTGCTTTACCGGCTTGGCACCGTGCCGGGCACAACGGAGGTGACGCTCGACGGGCCGATGGTCACGCTGCGGCAGGAGCCGCACCTGGCCCCCGGGGCACTCGAGGCCCTCTATGTTGCCGGTATCCCCTTCAAGGCCTATGCCGATCAGGTGCGCATCGATTTCGATCAGTTACTGCATGATGGGTTCTTCTGGTCGAAACGCCTCGGGAATGCGCTGGAATCGATAAAACGCAACGCGGAGCGGCCGGCTTCGCAACACCGGGCCCCGCCACCTTTCTTCCGCGATCTGCAGGAGGCACTGCTCGGCCGCATCATCAGTGCGGTGGAAGCCGACGAGGAGGGCCGCCTGTGGGTGCTGGAATGTCGAAAGCAGGGCCGCAGCGAGCCGCCGCACCACCGGCTTGTCATCGCGGATGACGGGCATGTGACATTGAAAGGCAAGGCGGGAAAGCTGGATATCTCCGCCTCCAGCCTGCAGGGGAGTGCGGCTCCTGCGGACAAGACAGGCCAGCAGGTCACGCTCTCGCCTCTTACTGCCGAGCTGTGCCAAAGGGACATGGCGCTGCGCCACCCTCACATTCCCCTGCAGGTAACGCCAGAGAAGGAGCGGATGATACTTGCCTGCGCGCCTGAGCATTGGCCACTTCTGCAAGAGAGCCTGGAAGTGGCGTCGCGGATAGTGAAGCGGCTGGAGCAGGCACACGGTATGGCGCGCGAGGGCTACCGCACCCTGATGCGTCAGGGTGATCGTCTGACGCTGGCCCTGCCCGAACCGCGGCTGCTGGCCCAGAGCCTCACCGGGGACCTTTCCCTGCTGGCGCGGCAGATGACCTCTTCCGGCGCGCAGGCTTCGCTGGAGGCCTTGCTTGGCGCCCTGCCCCAGACGGAAGGGGCCGACCGGCGGCGCGATCATGCCGGGCCGTTCGTCGAAAAACTGGAAGCAGCCCTGCCCCCGGCAGAGCACACGGCGCAGCTGCTCGTCGCGCGGCACCGCGAGATGACGCAGCTCAATCTCCGCGAGCGGCTGCAAGAGGAGTTGGGAAATTTCAGCCTGCTCATTCATGAATTGGCCACGCTGCGCGATCATCATCAGCTTGGGGCCGATGGAGACGCCTTATTCCAACAGGTCGTGAGCGCGCGCGGGCACATTGCGCGGGTGGCGTACGGCATCGAACGCATGGAGGAGGCGATGGCGACGCTGCAGGCATCCCTTCTCGGCAGTGAACACCGGCAGGGCATGCATCAGTTGATTGCCACGGCGCTGATCGAGGACAGTGATCGGCTGCTGCATGGTCGCGGCGAGGCGTGGGACGCGCTGGAGCAACGTGCGCTCGCCTGTTTCCGCGAGGCGGCGCGTCATGCGGCACTGCCAGACGTTTCGGTAGAGGATATCGAGCGCACGGCCGAGGCTCAGCTGCATGCGGCGCTGACACAGAAAGCCCGCGTCTACCTCACTTGGCTAGCGCAGGCGGACACGCTTGAGAAAAAACAGGAAGCAGAACTGCGGGCGGAATTTTTGCTGCAACGGGCGGCGCTTTATGGCGCACGCGGAACAAACCCGGCGGAGATTCCCGCACAGCTCGCCGCCTTCCGCAATGACGGCCATCACACCGACCGGGAAGCCCTCGCCCGCGAAGCGCTTGCCCACTGCCCGGTGGATCGTCCCGGCAAGGCCCTGCAAACCAAAGCCCTCCTGTGGGCCGACCTCTCGCTGCTTGCCTCGGGCCGGACAACCCATAGCCGCATGATCGAACAGGCCAGACAGCGGTCAGACACGTTCGTGGCGGAAGCCACGCGCCGGGCTGCAATAAAGGTGGTGCAGACATTGCTCGTGCTGCGCGATGCCGATCAATTGGAAGATTCCGCCCGGCAGTATCGCGCCCGTGCCATCGGCATCCTGCGCACGCTCGGGGAGGAGGAGGAGGCCATTCAGCGCCTCTTGCAACAGGCGGATCGCCGCCACTCCTCCCCGGATGAGCGGACGCGCGCCGCTGTGCGCCTGCAGCGCTGGGAGGAGCCCGTGCGCGGCCTCGCTGATCCGGCGCATCATCTCTACCGCTACGGGGCGGAGGCCACCCGCGTGGCGTTGCAGAGCCGCGAGCGCGAACGCTGCCGCCAGTATCTCCGTCGGCTTCAGGAAGCGGAGGGGGAAACATATGGCGATCTGAAGCTCCTGCGCGACGGCATCCTGAACCATGTACCGCGTCTGGCGCAGGAAGCGCAGGACCTGCGCTCCATCCGCCAGCATCTGGCGACGTATCTAGGCGAAACCATCAGCCTGCTGCACCGCGACGAAGGGCGCGGCACGATGATCGGCGCCGCCATCGATCATCCGCTGTCGGCCGTGCGTGAGGCGGAAGAGCGGCTACGTGCCACTGCCGCCCGCCAGGCCATGCGCCGGTATGCTCGACACGGGCTGGAACCTGACATACTGCCCAATGGCGACCTTTCCATCAACCTGCTGAGCATACTGCATAATCCCCGCGCATGGCTGCGTCAGTCGAGCCATCGTACTGCCGAATCACCCACCACAACACCCGCAACCGTACCGCCTGCCCCGAAGGCATCACAACGGGAATTGCGCCGTCGCCTGCACGAGGCCTGCGGCTGGCTGGCCTCGCAGTCGGAGGAGCCCATCATCCAGCGCATCACGCATGAGGCGGAAGCAACACAGCTACAGCTTGCCCCCTGCACGCCCGAGGCGGTGGCGCGCCATACGCATCTTCTGGATCAGGCAATGCGGCGTTACCGGCTGGGAGTGAGTGGCCCGTATTTCGACGCGCAGGGCATGCCTTTGGAGAATGGAATCAGCGTGCATTCACCGACGGCGGAATCCCTCGTGGCCACGCCGGAGATAGCCAAGGCCGCGCTTATCCGGTTTGGGCAGGCCCGGCTTGGACTGCGCCCGGAAGAAGCCTCCCGCGTGGTGAAAGACGGATATGCAAAAGCCAGCCAGCGACAGGCAGGGCGCACGCGCTGATTCAAAAACCGATGACACTCAGCATCGGTGAGCGTTCCCACGAGAACGGTTGCCCCATGCCCAGTTTGCGGCGTTCCGGCAACGGAAGGTCGTACGGCTCCCCCGTCAGGCGCGACACTACATCCATCAGGACACCGGTCGGCACCAGCTGGATGGCTTCCGGCAGGCGCTGCACAGTAAGGTCTTCGGCCTGCAACATGCACTGCACGTCGCGGTGCTGGCGCGTGACGTGCGGTGCCAGGCGTACCTGCCCAGCCGTCTGCTGCAGCCCCTGATCATGATTGGCGATCCACAGATGCACCGTCGGGTTCTCTTTCGCGATGCGCGCGGCGGCCTCGGCGCAGGCCAGCTCTCCCATGTCCTTGCGCAGCACGCGCCGTTCGCTGGTCAGCGCGGCAAAGAGGGAGGTGAACGCAGGTTGGCCACCGCTCTGCCCTTGGGCGGACGGATAGACCCATTTCCGGTAATGGCGGTTGGAGAAATCTTTCTCCAGCCGTGCCAGCCGGTCGGCCCCGAGCACCCCTTCGGCGGCATCGCGCAACGAGGCGGCGTCGGTACTGGCCGCATGAAAAAGCAGCGCATCAAAGACGCGGTAGAGCTTCTGGCGCTCCCCGTCGGTGAGGGATTTGCGGCATTGCTGCAGCAGTCCCTGCACGGACCCGGATGCGTCAGGCAGCATAGCGGCACCGGTACGGCACTGGAATCCACCGGGCGCGATGCTGAGGCGGCTGGCCGCAGAATTGGTGATGCCCTCAATGCGGATATCGCGGCGGCGCGTGGCAAACGTTTCCCGTCCATCCGTTTTCTCCAGTGCGTGGCTGCGGACAGCAATCTCCATGAATTCCTTCCAGCTGATCATGCCGCTGATGAGGGCCTCGGAGAATGCTTTCTCATATGGAACACCAATGAAGGGTACCTTCGGCTCCTCCCCTCGCCCCATCTGCATCAGGCGCGGCGGTTGGCACTCCGTACGGAACCGTTCGCGATGCGCGCTGGCGGCGCGGGTGGGCAGGTGGGAAAGCAGCGCTTCCAGCGCATCTTTTTGGGGACTGAGCGGAAGGTGCGCCGACAGCCGGTTGAGATCACCCACTGTGGGGATGTATTCAAGCAACCCGCGCTGCCGCCACCGCTCATCCTCGCCAAGATGTACCTCGCCGCCGCAAGGTGGATAATCAAACCCAAATGCACGCGCGAAGAGACGCTCTGCCGCTTCGCCGTGGGGAAGCAGGCCCATGGCCTGCCATTGCGCCAGGTTGGGCTTGGAGAGCGCCAGCGCTTCCTCGGGCGTGTAATGGGCCGCCCGCCCTTCTGCCCGCAGGCGCTCCGGCACGGGGGGCAGCAATTGGGGATATGCGCGCAGGAAGGCTGGGGTCAGCGGGGCGGAAGGCAGAAACGACGCCTGCCATCCCGGCGGGGCTGCCTGTCCTTTCAGGGCCATCAGATCGAGGAAAGCCCCAATCGTCACAAAGCGCCGCTTCACTGTATTGGCTGTTTCATGCTTTTCAGCCAGTTTCAGGTAATCGCGGGGAAACGCGTCCTCGCCCGGCCGGTCGAACAAGCCCCACAGATAAAGCTGGCGCAGGTGCAGTGGCACATTTTCCAACACGGGCCCGGCGACGCTGCCACGTACATCCGCGAAGGAGGGGCGGTAGGATTCCAGCGACAGCAGGTCAGGTGAAGAAGACAGCATCGTATGATCCGCCAGGCTTTTCGCATCACACCGCAGGCCTGTGGTGGTGGGCATAAGGCAGTCCGGATAATCGGCGACGAAGCGCAGCATCTCGCGCACTTCCTGCTGCAGTTCCGGACGCCGTGCGGATGCGTTGCCACTGCGCGGGGAAGAACGCACATAACGCTCGATAGTCTCCATCAACGCATTGCCGCCCTGCGAGCGCGCTTGTTGAAAGGCCGCCAGCATCTCAGCCTGCGCGCCGGGCATGATGCCGGTAACCTCGTAGAATACCTGATCAGGAATCACTAGCCGATCCAACCATGGGCGGCCTGCCTCACCTTTTTTTTCCAGCAGCGCCCGTAGGGGTTTTGCGCTATGTCGCGAATGGGAAAGCAGCGAAATTAGCGCGGTGGATTCCAGCACCACCACACGGGATGTCGCAGCGGCACGCTCATCCCGCTTCAATCGGCGGACATGGGCATTCATTGGGTGCGGCCACCTTTGCCAAGCCGCTGGCTTCCCTGATGTTCCGCTGCATGGACAAGCACATTCGGAAACGGATAGGCATACTCAAATTCCGGCGGCAGGGACTCCGCCAGATAGGCTTCCACCAGGCAACGGTCTGCGGGCACATAGGCACCTGTGCGCACCAGATGGGCCGCTCGCTCATAAACATGCGTCAATGTACCCCTTGCCTTCATCTTGGCACGCTGATCCACGTCACCCATTTCCTGCCGGAACGCGGGGATGTCTGTCCGACCCTTTCGCGTGGTGAAGCCCATGTTCCTTGCCAGTTTGTTGGCAATACGGCGGGCGTCTTGCTTCGATTTTTGTTTGTCCGCTGATTCCGGCACACGGTCGAGCAAGGGCGGAACATGTTTGAACAATTCGCGCTGCGTATCATAGATGCGTCCGGCAAGTGAGCGCGCAAGCGCCTCTTCCACATCCAGTTCGCCGCGCTCTTCCCGCTCCGAACGGCCAATCGCGGGACGGGAGAGAAGCGCGTGCTCCCTCTCCGCCAGAGAGCGGAACAGCACAGGCAGTTCCGCCTCATTGTAGTTCAATGTCCATTGCAGGGCACGCGTAGGCGTATCCCCCAGGATACGTGTCTGCCTGTCGCGTGACTTGATGCGGTCATCCCGCTCGGCGAAGCGCACGAGGTGGCGCGATCCCTGGCAATGCTCCAGCGCCTTGATGAAGTTACCCAGAAATGGCCAGTCAAGATGGGAAAGCTGGGATTCATATTGAGCATCCCTGGGCTTTTCCTTGAATTCCGCCAGATCATAAAGCTCCATCCACTGCCCAACACGGCGGGTTGAGAGCTCGGAAAGCTGAAATGTGCCGCGCTCCCTGTCCAGTAAATCCATAATCATCTGGACATCTTCATCGGAGACTTTGCGCGGCTCGCCGTTTTTCTCCAGTCCCACGGCTTTTTTCAAGCGGGCCATGGTGTTGAGAAAAACCTGCGGCTTTCCGGTTTCCACCGCATGAAGCGCAAGTTCCAGTGAAAACTGCGTGATGATGCGCTCCAGTTCCGCCTTCTCGGTCTGTGGTCCGCCATCCCACCGCTGTGCCACGGTGGAAAATTCGCCCAGCATCTCGCCGCAGTCATGAATCAGCAAGGAGAGTCCAACGACCTGGCGCAGCTGAGCCGCATAGGCGGAAAGTGCATGCCCGCGCTCATCAAAAAGCGGCGTCAATATCTGCTGGCTACCCTCCTGCACCACATGCCGGGCCTGCGTGAAAATATCATTGGCGAGTACGACGCACTGGCAGGAATGGGTAGCGCTGTTTTCGCCCTTCACCCGTGTGATGCGGCTATCTCCGCCAAAGCGTGTAGTATGACGCAGCTGGGTGAGCATGAGGCCCATCATCTGCTCGTCAGTCTCGTCCATACCAAGATGCACGGCGCGATTCAGCAGCTGAACGGCGGGAAGAAACGTACGGCGTTGGACCTCGTGGCCCGTGAGCGAGGCCAGTGTCAGCGTCAGGCCGCTGTAGGACAGCGTATGACGGTAATCATCAGGGTGGGTCCCGATGTCGTGCCGAGTCAGGTAACGGACCATGGATTTTCTCCTTGATGGCCTCTTTATTATTACTGTTGGCTTAGCAGCCACCCGTGCGTGTAACAAGTCCAAGGCTTGCACGCCTGACGTGAACCTCCACCTAAAGGCGTTTGAAATTTCATGAGAATGATGTGAGCGCATAGGCGGTATGTGTCTTTGGCAAGATGGCAAGCTGACGTTATGACCTAGAAACAGGGCATGGCAAAGGACACTTCCCTTTCTTTGAATAGCCGGCGCTGGCGCCTTGTACCGGTGCGCCCGGCAGAGATGGCGCCAGCTGATGACGCGGCCTTCCGCGAACGGCTGCATGCCTGCCTCGCCCAGCTTCCGGATTACACGGCAAGCATCCGCCGTCTGGCCGATGCGGTGGAGAACCGCGAAACCATTGGCATCTCGAGCGATTACGATTGCGATGGAAACTGCTCGCTCGCACTCATGCTGCGCACCCTGCGCGGCTGCGGCGTGCCGGATACTCTCCTTGTTCCGCACGTGCCGAACCGTTTTACCGAAGGTTACGGCATCAATGATGCAGCGGTAAAGTCCATGCGTCAGCGCGGGGCTTCCCTGCTGCTCACGCTGGATAATGGCACGCTCGCCCACCGCCCCCTGGCGCAGGCGCGGGCGGAAGGAATAGACGTGATTGTACTGGATCACCATCCCAACCAGGCGGGCGAGCGTTTGCCTGCAGAAGCTTTTATCGTCAACGCCAACCGTACGGATGCACAAGCCGAACCTGCCCTGAAAGCCATGGCGGCGGTGGGGGTCAGTTACGTCGTGGCATGCGGCTTGGTGGAGGAACTGGCTCGCCGCGGCTATTTCACAAAAAACAAGCTGCCGGAGCCGGACATGCGGCGAACGCTGGGGCTGGTCGCGCTGGCCACTGTGGCGGATGTGGTGAATGTCAGCGGCTGGATCAACCAGTATTTCATTCAAGAAGGACTGAAAATCATCCGCGAAGGCGGAGACCCTTTATTGACACGTTTGTGCGAGGCTGCGCAGGTGCCATCTGACCGCCTAACCGAGGAGCATCTGGCTTTCACACTCGGCCCGATGGTCAATGCACCCGGACGGCTCAACCGCCCTGATGATGCCGCCTGGCACGACGCGCCGGAGGCATGGCGACTGCTCTGCGCGCCCGACGCCAGCGCGCCGGAAGTGGCCAGCGGCTTCCTGCGTATGCGCAGCTGCAACGAGGCACGCAAGCAACTGGAAGCTTCACTTCATCGCGAAGCACAATCACAGGCGCGGGAACTTCTGAAGAATTGTCCCGGCGCAAAAGTGCTGGTCGTCGGCGGCGCGGGAGAGGTATGGCATCCCGGTATCGTGGGCATTGTGGCCAGCCGCCTGCTGGAAGAATTCGGACTGCCGACCGTGGTAGCCGCGTACGATCCGGCGAAGCAGCATTACAAGATGTCGGCCCGCAGCATCCGTGCCAATACACCGGAGGGACAAATCACCGCAGATATCGGCGAGGCGTTCCGCCATGAAAAAAGCCAGGGCAGGCTGGCGCATGGCGGCGGACATCCTTTTGCGGCAGGCGCCACGCTGGAGAGTCCGCCCGCCGCGCGCCTTCAAATGCTGGAAGCCTTTCGGCAAAAGCTGGAGCAGCGCCTCGCCACGCAGGTGGACAGGGTCAAGGCGGCCCAGCGCACCGAGGTGGCGGATGTCATCGATCCAGGGGCACTGACACCCTCTGCCGATTTGCTCGACCAGCCTGAGATTCGCGAGCGGGCGCTGCGCCATTGGTTGCGAGGCATTCCTCGCGGCGATGTCGATCTCCGTCATCTTGCGTCACGATTATGCGGCGGCATCCGTCCGGCGAAAGAACTTTCTCTGGAAGGAAACCGGACGGAGTACGCCGTGCTGGATGATTTGATCGTGCGCGACATCGGCGATGCCCGTGCCCACGCTTTGGCAGCGCTGCAAAAGGCCGAGCCGGATCTGCTGCGCGAAAAAATGCTGTCACAGCGCTTTCGCGAAGCACACGCCGCCGCCCCCTTTGGCGAGGGTCATCGGCCGCCTCTATATGCATTCCCGGGCATGATCGTTAGGGAGGTGAGCGAAAGCGGCAATGGACGCCATCTCCTGCTGACTGTTGCGCCGCTGGATGCACCCCGCCTCACCCTCAAGGCGCAGGCGTTCCATGTCTCACCCGCCATGCGTGAAGCGCTTCAGCGGGGTAGCGGCGCCAAGCCATCGCCTCTGACGCTGCTGGCCACGCTGGACCTTTCACCCGCACGCCGCAGCGGGCGCGGCACCCCGGAGCCGCTGCCCATGCTGCGTATCGAAGACGCAGCCATCTCCCACGCTCACCCCGTCCGCCGGCAGGCACTTCTGGGGCAGATGCTGGAAGGCTACAGCCCTCCCCCCGCACTGACCGTTATCCCCCGTCGCTGACATGGATGCCATGCGCGATGCGCAATTCCTCTCTCCTCCAGACCTCTCTATACCCTTGTTAACGAAAAAGAGAATTTGCCCATGAAACCTGAAGTTCACGTTTATCTGGCTGGGCCGGACGTTTTCCTGCCAGACCCCATCGCTATAGGAGCACGCAAGAAGTCAATGGTCGCCGCCAAGGGAATGCACGGCCATTTTCCGTTTGATAACGAAGTCCATCCTGAACCGGGCGAGTCCCCGGAGGTGTTCGGCCTTCGCATCGGTCATCTCAATGAGAAGATGATGCTGAATTGCTGCAAGCCCGGACGCATCGGCATCATCCTCGCCAACATGACGCCTTGGCACGGCAGCCCGTCGATGGATGTCGGCACGGCGCACGAAGTCGGATTCATGAGCGCGCTGGCCGAGATGAAAGGCAACGTCATCGTCATCGGCTATTATGAGAAGGATGCCTTGGGCCACCTCCCTCCCGCCGACCTTGCCACGCGCGTCAAGGACTGGATGAAACAGGCCCATCCAGGGCAGGCTTTCCATGAAAAGAACGGCATGACGTACGGCCCCGACGGCACGATGATCGAGGATTTCGGACTGGCCGAGAATCTGATGATTGTGAATGCCATCCGCAAAACGGGCGGCGATGTCTGCTACAGCTTCGAGGAAGCCGTCACGCTCGCTCGGCTATTGGCGGATGAGCGCATGAAGATGACCAGCCGTGTCGCCCGCGCAGAAACACCCGTTCGTGTCGGCTGGGGAAAGGCGTTGGCATGACCTTTGATTCCCCGTCCTGGACTTTGCGCGTAGCAACGGACGCAGCGGCCTCGTCCACCGCTCGCCACGTGTGGATTTTCCGTAAGAAACATCTGGGTGATTTCAACACACGCCGCGGTGTCGCAGAGGCAATAGCTGGTGAGCATTACGAGGTCTTCGATTTGCCGGAGGAGGAGTTACGTAGCCCGGAAGATGTCCGTGATTATCTCACAAAGCACTTCAAGGTTTCACGCCTCTCCGCCGTGCCGTGGCCCGATGTGATCGTCAGCAATTCGAAAGAGGAATCCAAACTGGCCACGCGGATCAAGAAGTATTCGGGCCAAAACATTTTTCGGCATTGTTCCATTAA
>DBAY01000064.1 GCA_002291925.1 Alphaproteobacteria bacterium UBA998
AATGGGACAATGCCGAAAATTCAATGACAGGAAAGGATAAGACCAAGTATGGGATGAAATGCACGCCTTGAGTTCTTCCCCTCGCAGCTTTACTATTCCCCTATGTATATCCGCCATGTCACCCTCAACGACCATGCCGCCATCCTCAAGCTGGCGCAGGAGGCGGGGTTTGGCATGACCTCGCTGCCGCCGGATGCGGCGGTGTTGGAGCAGAAGATTTCCAAGGCCGTCGCCAGTGTGCAGGGCGGCGAGGCGATCCGGGGGCGTGAGAGTTTTCTCTTCGTGCTGGTGGACCCGGAGGATGATTCCGTCGTCGGCACCTGCGGCATCAAGGCGCATGTGGGGCTGGATCAGCCCTTCTATTCCTACAAGCTCGCGACCATCACCAAATTCTGCCAGAGCCTGAACATCCGTTCGCCGCAGAAGGTGCTGCACGTGGTGAATGATTATGACGGCGCGTCGGAGATCGGATCGCTGTTCCTCTCGGCGGGTTACCGGCGCGACCGCATCGGGCGCTTCCTTTCGCGCATCCGCTTTCTCTTCATCGCCGAGTTCCGCGCCTTCTTCGATGAGCGAGTCATTTCCGAAATTCGCGGCACGCATGATGAGGAAGGCCACTCGCCCTTCTATGACGGCATCGCGCGCCATTTCTTCCAGATGGATTTCCACCAGGCGGACTACACCAACGCGACGCAGGGCAACCAGTTCATCGCCGACCTCATGCCCAAATACCCTATCTATGTGAACCTGCTGCCCAAAGCCGCGCAGGCGACCATCGGCAAGCCGTTCACCGAGAGCGCCGCCGCCGTGGCCATGCTGGAGCGCGAAGGCTTCCGCTATAACTGTTACCTCGATGTGTTCGATGGCGGGCCGACGCTGGAAGTGCGCACCGACGACATCCGCACCGTGCGCGAATCCCGCCCCGCCACGCTTGGCGCCTGCGTCGATTCGCTGCCCAGCACAGTGGAGAAGCACATGATCTGCACCACCGGCCTCGCCGATTTCCGCGCCGTGATGGCGCCCGCCGAACTCTCGGCGGACGGGGCGGAGCTGACCCTCACCACGCAGGCCGCGGCCGAGCTGGGCGTCACCCCCGGCACCGTGGTGCGCTACGCGAAGGCCTGACGCATGAGCGCTTTTTTATTCATTGATGGAACATGGGTGGCCGGGCACGGTGCGCCCTTCACCTCGCACGACCCGGCAACCGGAGAGGCCGTCTGGGAAGGTGCCAGCGCCGATGCTTCCGATGTGGACGCCGCCCTCCGCGCCGCCCGCGCGGCCTATCCCGGCTGGGCGCGGCTTTCGCTTGATGATCGCATTCTGCGCATCAAGGAATTTCAAGGTGTCGTGCAGGTGCGGCAGGATGCATTGGCCGAGCTGATCTCGCGCGAGATGGGCAAGCCGCTGTGGGATGCGAAAACAGAAGTGAAGGCCGTCCTCGGCAAAATCGATATTTCGCTCAATGCCTACCATGAGCGCACGGGCGAGAAACAGTCCGAGGCGGGCGGCATCCGGCAGGAAATCCGCCACCGTGCGCTTGGTCCGCTGGTGGTGTTCGGGCCTTACAATTTTCCGGCGCACCTGCCCAACGGCCATATCGTTCCCGCACTTCTGGCGGGAAATACCGTCGTGTTCAAGCCAAGCGAGCAGACGCCCGCTGTCGGCGCGTTTTATGCCGAATGCTGGCAGGAAGCCGGGCTGCCGCCGGGCGTGTTCAATCTGACGCAAGGCGCGCGGGAGACAGGCGTCGCGCTGGTGGCGCATCCCGCCATCGCGGGCGTGCTGTTCACCGGCAGCTGGCCGACGGGTCAGGCCATCCATCGCGCGCTGGCCGGACGCCCGGAAGTGCAGCTCGCGCTGGAGATGGGCGGTAACAACCCGCTCATCGTGTGGGATGCGGCGGATGTGGACGCGGCGGCGAAGCTGGTGCTGCAATCCGCCTACCTCACCAGCGGCCAGCGCTGCACCTGCGCGCGCCGCCTGATTCTGCCCACCGGCCGCGCGGGCGACGCGCTGCTGGAAGCGCTGACCGCCCTGCTCGCCCGCCTGCGCATCGGCGCATGGAACAGCACGCCTGAGCCCTTCATGGGCCCGCTGGTGAATGCGCATCAGGCGCAGGCGGTGCTGAAGGCGCAAGCGGCGCTGGAAGCGGCGGGGGGCAAGCTGATTGCCCATGCAACAGCCCTCCCTTCCCCCTCCCCAGTAGGGGGAGGGTCGGGGTGGGGGCATAAGGATACGACTCACTCCGCTTCCGCCCCCCTCCCAGCCTCCCCCCTACTGGGGGAGGGGTTACAGAGCAGTTTCCTCACCCCCGCGCTGATTGACGTAACGGCCATTACGAACCGCCCCGATGACGAAATCTTCGGCCCGCTCTTACAGGTCATCCGCGTGGCGACGTTCGACGAGGCACTGGCGGAAGCCAACCGCACGCGCTACGGCCTTTCCGCCGGGCTGCTCTCCGACGACGCCCGCCTGTGGGAGAGTTTCCGCCGCGAGATTCACGCGGGCATCGTCAACTGGAACCGCCCGCTCACCGGGGCTTCGAGCGCGCAACCCTTCGGCGGGCTGGGCCGCAGCGGCAATAACCGCCCCAGCGCCTATTATGCCGCCGATTACGTGGCGCACCCCGTCTCCACGCTGGCGCAGGAAAAGGTCGCCTGCACCGACAGCATCGTCGGCCTTACGGAGCCGGAGTGATGGAGTGGTTCGAAGCCCAATGCGACGGGCTGGTCGGCCCCACCCATAATTACGCGGGCCTCAGCCACGGCAATGTCGCCTCGCAAAGCAACGCCCAGAGCATCTCCAACCCGCGCCAGGCTGCGCTGCAGGGGCTGGCCAAGATGCGCTTCGTCCATGATCTCGGCATCCCGCAGATCATCGTGCCGCCGCAGCCGCGTCCCAACCTGCGCTGGCTGCACCGGCTGGGCTTCACGGGATCGCTGGCGCAGGTGCTGGATGCGGCGTGGAAGGCCTCGCCGGCGCTGCTCTATCAGGCCTATTCCGCCTCCTCCATGTGGGCGGCGAACATGGCGACCGTCACCCCCTCGCCGGATAGTGCAGACGGTGCGCTGCATCTCACTCCCGCCAATCTCTGCACTACGCCCCACCGCGTGCAGGAGCAGGAATTCTCCCACCCGCTGCTACAACGGATGTTTGGTGCGGCGGCCACCATCCATGATCCCCTGCCCTCCTCGCTCACCTATGCCGATGAGGGCGCGGCCAACCATATGCGATTTTGCGCCGAAATCGGCGCGCCGGGGGTGGAGGTGTTTGTCTATGGCCGCGTCGCCTCGAACCGGGACGCCCCGCAGCCCGCCCGCTACCCCGCCCGCCAGACGCGCGAGAGCGTAGAGGCGCTGGCCCGCCTGCATCGCCTGCCCCCCGAACGCTGCGTTTTCGTGCAGCAGCAGCCGGGCGCCATCGATACCGGGGTGTTTCATAACGACGTCATCGCCATGAGCCACGGCAATCTGCTGGTCTATCATGAGCACGCATTCGTCGACGAGGAAGCGTTCCTCACCGAACTGCGCGCGAAACTTGCGCCTACCGAACTGGTCGCCGTGAAGATTCATGCGCGCGATCTTTCGCTAGAAGCCGCCGTGAAAAGCTACCTCTTCAACAGCCAGATCGTCAGCCTGCCTGATGGCACCATGGCCATCATCGCCCCGTCGGAATGCGCCGATCTGCCCGCCGCGCACGACGCGCTACAACGGCTGGTGGAAGCCAACGACGTGCCCGTCTCCGCCGTGCATTACCTCGATGTGCGCGAGAGCATGCGCAATGGCGGCGGCCCCGCCTGCCTGCGCCTGCGGGTGCCGATGTCACGCGCGCAGTGGGAGCAGGTGCCCGAAGCGTTCCGCTTCACCCCCACCCGCGAAGCCGTTGTACGGGACTGGATCACTCATCACTACCGAGATCAATTGCGGGCAGAAGATTTGCGTGACCCCGATTTTGCCATCGAAACTACAAGAATATGTCATGATTTACACGCATAGATTACATTTATTGGGAATTACTTAGAAATATTATTATTCTTTTATTAACTTTTTGCGATTAAAATACAAATTGTAATTATATATTTAAAGTAATGACATGATGTCACGCAAAAATCGTGTGCGTGTGAATCCGCCTCGAGTGTCCGGCGTGATACTCGCGCGTGATGCACGCGGCGTGACGGCGATAGAGTTCGCCCTTATTGCTCCAGTGCTTACCATCCTGACCATGGCGATTATCGAGTTTGCCATGATCATGTTTGCCCATGCAGTAATTGATAACGCGGCGAATGCAACAGCCCGCCTCGGCATTACCGGAAACAGCTATGGAGCAGCCAGTCGACAAGAAGCCCTTACAAATGAAATTCTCGCCAACTCGATGGGAATGCTCGACAGGAGCCGCTTGAGCGTAAGGCTTTCGCTCTATGACATGAGCACCGGCGTCAATATGGCGTTCGTCAATCTCGCTTCACCCACCACTTCGATAGTGGATCTCACTAATGGCACTGGCAATTTTGGCGTGGGAGGGCAGCCCGTACTCTATACGGTTGAGTATCGCTGGAAATTGATTACTCCCCTCGCACCGCTTTTGATGACGTTCCTACACTCGGCAGATCCCTCAACCATTGTATTGCGAGCCTCCGCACTTGCACGAAATGAGAGGTTCTGATGGTTTACGGGTTTGGCAGGATGAAGCAACCACTAAAAAAACTGATGGGCCGCACGGAGGCATTGGCTGCCATTGAGTTTGCGCTGGCTCTCCCCATTCTGCTGGCGCTTTTCATTGGCGTTATTGAAATCACCCGCCTGATCTTGGTCAATCAGAAGATCGAGAGCGCATCAAGTTCCATCGCCAGCGTAATTTCCGACCTGAACCGGCGGGAGTTAACAAGAAACGATGCCACTTATGCCGGCATTCAAAATAATGCGCTTCCAACCCTACTTGGCTTCTTCAGCAACGGCTCCGAGCGCCTGCAGGTGGTCATGGTGGAGCGCAATAACGGGATCAACCGAGTCGCTTACAGCTTTCCCCCGGGCCAGCCTCTGCCAGATTTGCGTAATATTGTGCCAGCGGGGGGTGAAACCGTCATCGTTTCCTCCATTACTTACAACTTCAACCCCATCCTACCGGGAGTGACCATCCCAGGATTTTCTGAATTTGCTCCCGCTCGGGGCATCGCGCGTACTTCCTATTTCAGGGCAAGAAATAATTTGCAAAATGCGATTGCGCCCACTTTTGTACTGGATATCAACAAAGCCCGCAACGATATCTGCACACCGTCCTGCGCATGTTACAATCTCGGCTGCACTCCCGCTCCGCCCCCTGTTTGCACCCGATGCGGCTGCCCGGGACGCGCGCCATGTGCTCCAGCCACTCCCGTTCCACCACCTGCCTGCATGAGTTGCGGCTGTCCAGGTTACCCGGCCTGCCCGCCTGCCCCCCCA
>DBAY01000022.1 GCA_002291925.1 Alphaproteobacteria bacterium UBA998
TTAATGGGACAATGCCGAAAACCGTTTATTATTAACTATCTTCCAGACGGTTGACGGCTTCGTTGCTGCCGTGCAGGCGCAGGGGCGCGAAATGGATGCGCATGCGCGGGGTGGCATCGCCATGCACCAGCTGGCTCTGCCGGGCTTCGAGATACTCGTAATACCCGCCGCCCCCAAGGATGGGGCGGTAGGTTTCCTGCCCGTCCATCCGGCGGCCGAGCGCGATGCCGGAGACGGTCTCCGCATAGCCCTGCCCGTAGGCCATGGCGAGGTTTTCCGAGCGGGTGATTTCCTCGTAATAGGCAAAGGCGGCGCAGAAGGTGGCGTCGTAGAGCGCCTCGGCGAGGCAGAGGGCGGCAGTGGCCCCCTCGCTCATCGGCGGGCGCAGGGCGATGCCGTGCATCCCGAGCAGGAGCGCGTCTTCCAGATGCTGCTGCGGCGGCCCGCCCGCAGGCAGGCGGCGGGCCAGCGCCTCGCTGAACTGGGTCTGCAGGGCGGTCTGTTGCAGCTCCCCGGCCAGCCAGCGGGCCAGGTGCGCGGCGGGGTGGCGGCAGGCCAGCGCTTCATGGAGGGGCAGGGCAAGGCGGCCTGCTGCCGAGCGCAGCCATGCCTGCCTCACGCGCTCAGCGGCGGGGGTGCGCACACCAGCTTCGCCTTCCATGGGGAAGCCGAAGATGTTCTGGAAATGATCGCGCGAGATGAGGCGCTGCGCCGCCGCGGCGCGCGTCAGTCCCCGGCGCATGCGGTGCAGGGAGTCCGAATCAACCGTGGCGTGGGGCATGCGTCACATTCTGCCAGATCATGCATTACTACTGCATAATCCACGCCCTTTGTCATGCCTTGTGAGGCGGATAGGGGCGTTTAGGGTGCAGGAACCCTGACCTGTGCCTTGCCTGTCGCGGAGGCAGGGACAATCGCGGGGCTCTGACCATCTGCTTCGGCAGATGCGGGCTGTACTGGCATTGGGGTTATCTTGTCGCGGATTTTCTTCACCTCATCATCCACCCCTTGCGCCGCTGCGCTGGCCGCCTGAGCATCACGCTGCGGCGTGCTGGCTGGCGATATCGTGGCAGGGGCTGTGTCACGGCGCTGGGCCGCCGCTTGGCCGGCGGCGGGTGCTCCTTGCGTCTGGCTTGCGGCGGCGGGCGGTGTGGGCCCATTTGCCGGCGTGGCGGGCAGGCCCGCCAGCTGGAACGGGCTATCGCCACGTCCCCGCGCTTCCAGCCAGGCACGCATGCCACCTGCCTGCGCACCTTCCACCCCCTGATAGCGGGGAGATCCGTTCACCATCTGCAGGCGCACGCCGCTGACTTGCGAGGCAATCTCTTCTGCCTGTTTTGCTTCGTCCGCATTCAAATCACGCCCAAACCTTCTCACCATCGCGGTCATCACGGAGGTATGCACGGATTCCGCCACCCGGTTATGGAGTGCCTGACGCTGGCCCGCTTCATCCTCGGTGAAGCGCGCCCTCAGCTCGCTGCCCAAGGCGCGCGAGCCCAGGGTGCCATTCTGGATGCCATCGCCGACGGCGCGAAGCAGCTCCTCGTGCATCGCGGCCTTTTGTTCCGGGGATTCATTGGCAAACGCGCGGTGAGAGGAAATCAGCGCAGTTATTTGTGGAGTGATCTGCCCATGCAGCGGCTCACGCGGCAGCGTCGCGACCCCCGCGTCCGCACCGTTGGTGCTTACTGAGGTCGTGACCAGGGATTGATTGAGTTCCGCCCCCTGCGTGAGCCAGCCGGTGCTTACCAACGCCGTACGGACCAACCAGGACCAGCCCGCGTCAATGGCGCGGTCTACGCGTGTCAGCAGCCCGTCCGACTGCGCGCCCGCGAGTTGCGATTGCAGCGCGCCTTTTAGCCACTGTGAGAAACCGCGTGTGGAAACGAGACCGTAAAAGAATGACCTGTCTGTAAAATTGGCAACTCCGTCCACCGCACGGCCCAGTAGGCCAAATGATTGGGTATCGTGCAGGTTCTGCGCGAAGGCAGGCAGTTGTTCCGCATGGTGCCGGGAGATGCGGGCTTGCTCATTGGCGCGCCTTCTCTCGTCAATGCTCATGCCATTTGTCTGCGGTGCAGTGCCAGTAGCTTCAACCATGAACGTGATCCATGTCCGGGTTTATTACTTTATCTTAGCGCAGCCGTAAAAAAAGATTGTGAAGATTCGATGAAAATTAGGTGATTACTTGCGGCAAAAAGGCCCCAGAAAATCCCTTTCGGGTCATGAAATTGTAACATTCGGGTGCTAGGGTATAACCTGAAATAAACTTTCTAGGGTCACTACGCACCTTATGGCGCCTAATCGTCGCGACGATGAATTTGATGGTTTTGATCTCGGCGTAAGCCGGGGCGGGTCTTCCATGTTTGCCGATCAGCAGCGTCTTCATGGGGGGGCGGATCACTCCACCAAAATCCTCGGCGGGCTCGTCGATATTGGCGATTCGAATCTGGCGGGCCTGATCAATACGGGTGAAGCCATCCTCAGCGCGGACGCCATTAAAAAGCTGGATATCTGGAAAACGGGCGCCAAAGGCCAGGCATTCCAGGAAAAGCTCGCACGCACGCTCCGTGTAAACGATCGGTTCGCTGGCAGACTGGTAACGGGTGCCATTTACGGTCTCCCGGCTTTCTATGTTTCCATCTTCTCCGCCGCGAAATCTGCTGCCAATTACGGATCAGAACTCAGAAACCTTAATAAGCAGGTTGAGCCCTTCCTTGCCGCAAACCGCCAGTCGGCCGGACTTGGCGGTCTCATTGGGGGGACGGGTAACAACGAGGTGCTGCAAGTCGCCCGCAAGCGTGTGCGGCAGGGGCTCACCAATGAAATCTACCAGACTCTCACCTCCGTCCCCTCCGGCCTCGTCAAGATGTTCTCCGGCTGGAATGCGGCCAGAAATCAATTAAAAGCGCCACAAGCCCACGCGGATAATCATGCCGTTCACGGGGGCGAAAGCACGACATCAAAGCTGGTCGAAATCCTGCCGCCCGCCATTGGCTCTGCAGCTGAAAACTATTTCAAGAGAAAGATTTCCCAATCTGATGTCTTTAAACCAAATCGGATTGCGCTGGATTACATTATCCACCTCGATAACTGCGTGAAGAGCAGCCCCGGCGAGAGTACCATCCAATCGCTCGGCGAATCCGGCGAGGTGCCGCTGAAGAAATTCGTGCGTGAGATTTTCCTGCTGCACCAGCGCAACATGGGCGAGCCGGAGATTGGCCGCAAGAATGCCGAGAAGCTGGATTATGCCTGCGAGCAGATCGCCGAGATGATTCGCACCGGCAAGATGTCCGCTTGGGGGCTGGTGAGCCTGGTGGGCGAGCGTCACATCGTGCTGCCGAACGGGCAGGGCGTGGCCGGCCACACCGCCGTCGACAAGGCCCTCGAGAAAGCCCGCACCCTCACGCCCGCGCATTTCTCCGTGGATGTGGACCAGTTCTGGGAAGACTCGCTCTCCTCGCAGGAGGACGCCAAGGGGCTGCTCGCCAGCCTGAAGGAGCGCGACCGTGACCTCTTCATCCTCGTCCACCCGCAGGACGTGATGGAGAAGCTCGGCGTCAGCAAGAAGGAATATGGCGAGGCCGAGCACCGCATGGCGCGCTATTACCCCGAAATGCTCTGGAAGGCGACGCAGGACCTCGCCTCCATGGACGACAAGGAGCTGAAGCGCGAAGGCTTCGAGCGGCGCGAGATCGCCTTCCTGCGCCGCGTGGCGGACGAAACACGGCAGGAGCCGCACAACGCCATCCTCTCGCACGTCAGTACCTATGGCCAGTACAAGGAAGGCATTGAGTTCCTCGTCTCGCAGCACACCAACTGGTGGCGTTCGGTCGCTAATGGCGAATGCAAGATCGGCGGGCTGTGCAAGAAGGCGCGCGCCAGTGAAGCGGGCGCTGATGTCGCCGAACGCGAATCCGCCCGGGCTGAGGGCGAAGAGATGGCCGCCGGGCGTGAGACTGCGCGGGGCGAAGGCCGTCACCGCATGCATCGCGCCGAAGCCGCCCGCATGTCACGCGGCGAGGAAGACCACGCAGAGTTCCCGGATGCGCACCTGATGCGCGAAGGACGGCGCCATGAAGGCCGCATGTCCGCCCGCGAACATTACATCGACTGACCCCGGCATATTTCCATATCAGAGATTTATAGGCGTCTGCGCCGGGCCCACTGCCTCGCGCCGTAGTGACTCATTGAACGATTGTTCAAAATTTCTCGTATTTTTCTCATTTGGTTTCATCAAATTGTCATACGAATGCGCTACGCAGGCGACGCATTTGAGAGGAACCCATGTCCGACGAGACCGTACTGACCCTTCCCGAACCCGAAGCCCGCATGCGCTGGGCTGACCGCATCCCCACGTCCGCCAAGGGCGTCCCCAACCCCGCCGTCATGCGCTTCAGCCAGGCCTACGACAACCTCTCCATCGACTACGCCGCCCTGTTCAGCGCCTTGCCGGACATGATCTACGGCGATGTGAAAGATGAGGCGAGAGCGGTATGAGTCATACTTCGCAGCCTTCCAAGTCCTCAATTGATTCTGAGATGAACAGGCCGACAACCTTCGGCATCATGCATGACATTATGTATGACGCAAAAGGAAATCTCAGACCCATCAAAGAACGCTCAACATTTGAGTTCATGTATTACATATATGGCGAGGATATCCACAAAGTAGGGCACATTGGTAATGGTCTTCTGCGTCCGCCTCATTTCAGCAACCCTGTGGCTGCGGTAATGCGTCGGGAATGTGATCTTCCCAACGTCCTGGATATGCCTCTTAGAATGACGGGAACTATTCGTTTTAAGCACAATATAAGCACTTGGAAGGGCCCACGAAAAAATAGCTATTATCGGGATGATGTTCCTCTCCATGACCCAATCAATGACCTTAAGGTATTGGCTAATTTTCGTCGGCGTTCACAAGGACAAGAGATTAAGTTAACCCCGGAGGAGGCAGGCGCCATCATACGTCTCATCCTTCCTCTGGTCCCTGCTTTTCCAAACAAGTCGCACGCTGAATTTCTAATGTTTACCGATTTCCGGAAAGACGGAAGGTTTGTGCGCGACCCGAACACGCTACTTAATCCTCGCTCCAGCTACATGCCGGAAGTTCTGGCGCGCATGATGCAGCCCGATGGAATGCTCGATTACACCAAAGAACACGACCGTAAACTTGTAGAAGAAGTCGATGGATTGATGTGTAATATTGGCAATGCGTTCGTTCTGATTGATAGCGGTTTCCGCAAATGGCGTAGTCCCTATGAATTGAGTGAACAGATTATCCATAACGACACTAAATTTCTAAGCTTTTTCATTGATAACCGCTACTATAGTTTCCTTGGTAATGCGTTGGGCCAGATGGCCATTGATGCGGGCATTGACCGTCCTGATTTCACGGTAAAGGGCTTTGAGCAATTCATGCAAAACAAGCTCGGTATTGTGCATCTGATGCGCACACTGGGTTCCATGAAAGGTAAGATGGAAGGCTATAAGCATTTCGAGGCGTTCGAGTTGGCGCGAGCCGACTACGACACGGCACTGCAATTGATCAATCGCTTCAAGCGGCTTCCCGCCGACAAGCTGGGGCCGGATGGCGAAAACTTGTTGAAATTTCTCAATGATGAAGATTTGCCAAAGTTCATGGAAGCCTACAAGGCGAGGTTCCGTCTTGCTCCGGACGCCTCTAACTCAGTGGTCAACACCAATCCTGAGCTCGACTATCTTCTCTGCCGCGCACCGGAAAGTGGACGGTTTGCGGATTATATGAATAAACAGACCGCGGCGGGGCGGTAAGAAGAGGATTGAAAGTTATGATTTATCAAGCGCGTAAAGCTGAAAAATTTTCTGATGCAGAGCTTCAGAAACCCACCACATATGGAATTATTAAGGATATTACCAATCGTCCCGATGATGAATTCGGTTACACGTATGTGCGCAATGATCACAACAATATAAACCGATTTAACTTTCCCTACAGTATAATGGGATCTTGGTTTGATAAGTCAGACCATATTGGTGCTGATTACAGGCGTCCCGGTCAATTTTCAAATCCTCTTGGATTAATTATTAGAGACCAATGCACTCTTTCAAATGCGATGAAATTGCCTGGCCGAATTTGTGGTACAGTGCCGATTGCTCATAGAAGAATATGGAGTGCTCTATTTGAGGGAGAAGGAGAACCTCAGCCTAATTTTACTCAAGATAAGCACCGAGAGCGATTAATTGAACCTGTAGAAGAGCTACAGGTGCTCGCCGGTTTTAGAAGACGTTCTGGCAATCAGGAAATACACCTTACAGACCGTGAAGTGGCGGCACTATTCCGGTTGATGATCCCTACTATACCTCATTTTATTAAACAAAAACGTGGGTTTTTCATTGCACAATACCATTACCGCAATGGAACTAAATTTGATGCAAAGCTTGACGAAGTCATAGAGCCAGATGCCTACTACGTTCCAGAAGTTCTCGCCAGGATGTTGAAAAGCGATGGAATGCTGGATTACAAAAATCCAGAGGATGTGCGCCTGGTAAATGATGTGGATGGCATCATGTGTAACATCGGAAATGCTTTCACGCTAAGAGATGGAGACGTCAACATCAAATGGAAAACGGCGGCACAGCTGGGAAACGTCATCGCTACCTACATGCCTAACCGGGATCTTGGTATCCGCTCTGAGATCAAAAACAAATTCTACAGTCGGGTAGCCAACGCGTTTGGGCAGCTTGCTATCGATGCTGGCATTAATCGTCCTGATTTTACGTTAAAGGGGTTTCAGGAATACCTTGAAACAAAGGTCGGAATCGTGCAGCTCATGCGCACGCTTGGTTCCATGAAAGGCAAGATGGAAGGATATAGACGCTTTGAAAGGTTTGAACTCGCGCGAGCGGACTACAATACAGCCCTGCAGCTGATTGATCGCTTCAAGCAATTGCCAACGGATAGACTGGGGGCCGAAGGTGAAAAGTTACATGCCTTCTTTAATGACCCGGATCTGACTAAGTTTATGGATGAATATAGAAAAAAATTCAGTCTGGCGCCTAACGCCGCTCATTCTGTTATCAACACCAATCCTGAACTCGATCATTTACTCTGCCGCGCCCCGGAAACCGGCCGGTTTGCGGATTATATGACAAAACAGGCTGTAACAGGCCGGTAATTCACTAAACCGTAACATACCTGTGATAGTCTGGTAATCTGGTAGTTTAGCAGGTTGCCATGCCTTTTGACGGAATTCCGCCCGCTTCCCTTGCTCCCGCCGATATTCCGGCGCAAGGTGTAGCTGCGCCTATTTTCAAGAATTCCGATCCTGTTCAACCTGATTTCGGCGCCCAATTCCGCCCCGCCGCCGCGGCGCGTCAGGCGGCCATGCAATCGGCTAGCTTCATGCCGTTTATCTACAAGCAACCTGAAAATCAAAAGAAAAAGGGCATTTTTGGGATTGAATACCCTAAATTTGACGTCGAATCCTCTTTGGCGTCGTTCTATGCCTCATTCCGCCTGGTGGGTTATATTTGCGACCCCATGTATTCTGTGGCCAAGAAAAGATTCCAAAATTTCCAAGAAGATTCTGAAAAAATTGTTAATAAAATCTTTCGACAAAGTTCTACAGTAGCTGCGAATGATTTAGCTAAGGCTTCGACAGTTCAAAAGGCTCACTATTACGCTTACAAACTTACAAAAGTACAACCAACTCACTTCCTCAACATCGTTGAAACCGCCGCTTTCTTCGCCTTAGCGCGCCATTACACCAAGAAAGACCGCCGTGACCTGCACACCAACCTTGACCTCGCCGTGGCGGGGGAACGGGGGATTGTGTCGGATGTGTTGCCGGACAAGGATTTGTGGGAGAGCAAGAATCCCATCGTCGAATCGGCGATGGACCGGCACAAATGGCAGACGCGCATGCGGCATGGCGCGGCGCCGTTCTTCCTCGCGGGGCTGCCGTGGGGGATTCTGGCCAACGCCTTCGTGATTACGGCGGAGCGTACCGCGTTCTACCGCCCCATCGCCTATGACGTGCTGAAGAAGGCCGTTACCGATGTGCAGGTGCATAATCTGGACAGCCAGCTCGCCAAGGACCGCCTCACCGACGACCTCATCAAGGTGCTGCAGCAGCAGCGCATGGATCACCGCCAGCCGGTGATTCCGCACAAGCAGATTCATGCCATCCGGCCCGTGCTGGAGACCATCGCGCAGGACGTCATCGACAAAAAATTCGGCTTCGCGGGCATGATCTACATCATGGGCGGCGGCGTCATCGTGCCGGAGGACCCGGAGCAGACCCGCATCAATTACGAGCATGTGCGCCAAGTGGGCGTTTCCGGCATCGCCCGCGAGGGGAAAATCATCCAGGAGCAGCTGAAAGTCGGCCCCGCCCGCACGTGGGAGGCCCACATCGCTGCCCAGCGCGCCGAAACGGTGGAAACCAACGACCGTGGCCGCGGTTCCGCCAGCCGCGAGTCAGTGCTGCGCCAGCGTCAGGAACTGCTGGCCAAGGGCCCCGTCCATAGCGGCGCCGTGCAGGATGGCCGCCGCGGCAGCGCCGGGCTGGCGCTCTAGGATGCCGGACGCCCCGGCGTTCATCAAAACTTCACAATAAAACAGTTAGGATTGCGCTATACTTAAGGTGAGATAAACCGCTACGGAACCCATGCCGGACACGCCTGCCCAGACCCAGCCCACGCCCACCGCCGCCCCGACGCCCGCGCCGGTGCAGAATGTCGCGCCGTCGGTGGATCAGATTCTGGCGAAGTCGGAGACGCCGGGTGCGGCTGAGAGGGTATTCCACGGCGTCGACTCCGTGCTGAACGCGGGGTTCATGGCCGAATTTGCGTTGCCCATCGCGGCTGGCGGTGTTTCCGGGCTGAGCTGGGCGGCGGGCAAGCTGCACGCCAATACCGGCGGAAAGATCAAGGGATTTGCTGATGCTGTGCGCGTGCCTTCCACGCTGACGCAGACCGTGCAGCTGGGAGACCTTCGCAGCTGGAATACCCTGAAAGCCAAGGCCTCGGCCGCCTGGAACCTGCGTGCGGAAAAAGATGCGGTTGCCAAGCTGACACGTGGTGCGGTGCAGGAAGCCAAGGGGCTGGGCGGCATCATCAAGAATGCCAATCTCAGCACCGGCCTGTGGGGCGGCATGATGCTCGCGGGCGGTGCCTCGGGCGTCGCCAAGGCGGGGCGCGAGTTTTATTCTGACAGCAAAGCCCGTCAGGAGCTGGAGCAGGATCTGGCGAAAGAAGGCCTTGCCTGCAACACCGCCTGCCGCGAGATGGAGCGTCAGGCCAGCAACAAGAGCCTCACCCATCTCGGCGTTCATGCCGCGGCCAGCGTCGCCAGCACGGCGGCGGGGCTGTACTTCCTCGCCAAGATGCATAAACCTGCTGCCGCAGGTGAAGCGGCCAAAGCGGTCAGCGGGTGGATGAGCAAGGCGCGCAGCATGCTGCCCATGGCCTTCCTGATGGGCGGCCAGATGATTCCTGAGGTGCTCGCCGGGGTGATTTCCCCGCGCGATGGGTTCCTGCCGGCCTATTCCGGCCTGCGTCAGGCGCAGATGCAGGGTCAGCGTATCCCTGCGCAGAGCTATGCAGAGCTTATCAAGCTCGCTGCGCCGAAACATCTGCAGGGCGTCGCCCCCACTAGTCCGCTGCTGCAGGATCTGGCGAAGCAGTACGAAGCCGAGCAGGCCTCGCCCGGCAAGGTGATCGCGGAGATGGGCACCAACCGTTTCAACGAACGCGCCATCGCCGCCAAGCAGCGCCTCGCCGCAGTACAGGCCCCGGCCGCTCCCGCTGCGCACGTGGCGCCTGCGCCGCAGGTCGCCAAGCCGCAGGAAGCCAAACCCACCGCCCATGTCGCCGCCATGGCGCATGACGGCAAGCTCATGCACGGCCCCGCCGTGGCCATGGGCGTGTAAGGGAGGGCGCGGATGGTCACCCCGTCCAACGCATCTCCCCAGCCCCCGGTGATGGGCTACACCCTTGCGGTGCCGCCTGGCGCGCAGTCCGTGCCGATGGCTTCCTACCCCGCTGCGCCCAGCGTGGTGCAATTGCCGCAGCAACAGGCCGCCACCAATCCGGCGACCGGTAAGGGAGAAGGGACGGATTGGAAGGGCACGGCCTACACGATTGGCGAAAATGTCGCATGGATGGCGGGCAAGGGCAGCTTGGTCGCGGCGCCCGTGGCCGCCGCGTTCAGCATGGCGGGCGCCGGGCACAAGGCGCGCAAAAGCCTTCAGGACGTTATCAATGACTATCGTGATGTCATCAGTCAGCGCATGGGCGTGGCCCCGGACGCGGTGGACGAAAATGTGCTTCGTGCGCTTGTGGAAGAACATGGCGAAGCATTCCCGGCCATCGCGCAGGCGGTGCAGGTGATTGACAAAGAGCGCGGCAATCGCCCGTGGCTTTCGGTGGCTAGCGGGATGGCGGGCGTCGGTGGGTTTACTGCTGGCACGACTGTAGCAGGTGCGTTTACTGCCGGGGCAGCGGCTACGTCATGGGCGGGGCCTCTAGCACTTGTAGCGGGCGGCGCGGCGGCGCTGGCGGCGTCGTATGGCGCTGAAAAAGCCGGTGGGGCCATTCTCGGCACCGCTGACCTGAATGAATCCGCGCACGCCGCGCTCAAGGGAATGAACGAGAAGCTGGCGCGCGGGGAGGCGGTGACGCCGTTTGAAGTCTTCACCCTGTTCGCCCGCATGGATGACGGGTTCCGCGAAAGCTTCAAGGAGCGCACGGAGATTGATCTGCTGCGCGTCGATCCGAACAATCCGGAAGAGATGCAGTGCGTCACGCTCGAGATTTCCAGGCATGAGGGCAAACTGGCGCAGGCCAGCCAGCAACTGGCCTATCTGCTGAGCACCGGCCAGATGGCCCCGACGCAGCTTGCCGGAATGAACCCGCGCCAGCTGATCGGGCAGGAGCAGGTGATGATCGCGGACGGGCAGCCTCAGGTGGCGGGCCCGGTGACCGACACGGCGCAGCCTGGCCCCGGAAAACAGGCCGTTGGGCCGCGTACGGCGCATATTCTGGCTCAGCGTGCGGCAAACGATACCGGTGTGATCCAGCCCGGACGGACGGCCTGATAGTGTGAGGGAACGAAAATGAGCAAGTGGGAATCAGACTCATTCATGCATGATCCGAAAAATGTCTTGGGCGACCCCGTGCCACGGAATCCGCAAGATATGCATTTTCACGGCCCATCCTCCCGGATAAGCGCGATGTGGACGAACAGAAGCCACTTATTCACCCACTTATTCCCCAGCGATGCTGTGACTCGCACTCCTGCTCCTGCAAGGGCCCGAACCGATAACTACACCCTCACCTCCACCAGTGGAATATCCAGCCAGCTATGCACGCCGTAGGCATCCAGTGATGCGCTCAGCGTGTCGGTGTCGAAGCGCACGGGCACGTCGAATTCGAAATCGGCGCTGATGCGGGCGCCGCTGGCGGGCGGGCTGGTGAAGGTGACAAGGCCCGTGGAGGCCGCCACGCTGACGCCCGACGTTTGTAGCGCACCGTTCACGTAGAGTTTCACCGTGCCCGCCACCGGTTTGCGGATGGGCCGCGTCTCCGCCACGCCGCCGCTGCTGTAGGTTTTCACCAGCTGGAATTGCGTGCGTGTGCCGTCGCCGGTGCCGAGCGCTTGCCCGGTGGCCTGAAAATCGCTCCAGTCCTTGAAGCGGAAGCCGTAGGCACGGCCCTTGCGGGCGCGGAAAAACGCGATCAGCGCATCAAGTTGCGTGCGGGTCTTCACCCCATGCGCCACGTTGTAGCGGGCGCGCGCCTGCTGCCAGCGGGCATTGCGCTTCTCATACCCCCCATCGGTCACCACGATGGAGGTGGAATAGCCCGGTCCGCCGCTGGAACCGTAGAAAATATCATCAGGAAATCGAATTTCGGCAAAACTCATGGGCCGCGTCCTTTTGTCATAAGATTGTCATGAAACAAGCGTATGATACCATATGACATATGGCGCGGAAGAGATGCTCAAGGGCCTTTACCTGTACCCCATGCAGGACGGCTCGCTCATGACCGCCCTGCACGGCGGTGCCGTAGGCCTTTTCAGCAAACGTGGTCGGAAGCTGCAGGGGTGGGACATCGACGGTCACTCACTCACTGCATTTATCCTGACGCCGGAGGAAGCGCGCGCCGAAGGCATCGGCACCGTGCTTCAGGATGAAACGCGCGAGAAACTTAGCCGCCTGAGCGATCCGATGGAACGGGCGCTTGTGCTAGCCACCATGAATGCCCACTGGAGGCGGGATCCGCATGCGGCTCCAAGCCGCGCGTCGGAGGATGAACTGGGACCTCTACTGCCTGAATCCGACAGGGTGTATTGCACTCTTCCATTTCCCTTGGCCAGAAAAGTGCGGGGTTACCTGGGAGCGCATGAGCGCGGGGTGGAACAACTTGATGTCAGTAAAATCGTCGCGCGCGAAGATGCCCGTAAACATCCATTGGCCGGACACGGAGACCGTGCCATTGCCCTGACGCTTGAGGAAATTCGTGATGGGTTCGGG
The DNA here is from genome assembly GCA_002291925.1 of Alphaproteobacteria bacterium UBA998. Lineage (GTDB taxonomy): Bacteria > Pseudomonadota > Alphaproteobacteria > Rickettsiales > UBA998 > UBA998. The sequence goes on from DBAY01000022.1 coordinate 12,518, forward strand.
CGCGAGCATTTCGACCGAATGAAAGCCCTGCTTCACCCGCAGACGCATGATCCCCGGCGTGAGGTCAGGGGACCTGTTCTTGAAGGCCGTGCGACCAATAAGCCTAGCTTGGGCGGTCTTATCGCTGAGTAATCACCACTCGCTGCGCGTGCCGGCGGTCTCCAGCATGCGGTCCAGCCCCGGCACGTGGGGCTCGCCACGGAAATTCACGGCGTTGTTGAAACGGCTGACGCAGGTGGCGAAGCTGCGGTCGCAGCCTTCCGCCAGCGTGTAGGCATCGCCCGCCGCCACTGGCCGCGTGAGCGGCAACGCCAGGACGATGACGCCGGGGGTGTATTCCTTCACCTCCATCTTTGTGCCCGCATTGGCGCCGCTGGTGAAGGTGATAGTACCGAAATTGAACGTCCCCGCCGGTTCCGTGCGCGCGGTGTCGCGCAGCACACTGCGCGAGGTGGTGCCGGTGAGGGTGCCGGTTCTGGTGCGCGGGGCCATGGCCACCTTGCAGCGTGCATCGCCGAGACTGGCGCGGCAGGTGGGGCTGTACAGCTCGCCGATGCGCTGCGCCAGCGGCTGCGTCAATCCGCGCACTTCGGCGAGGAAGCGGCCATCCTGTACCGTCACCTCGCCAAGCCAGCCGGTGCGTAAGGGAAGGGTGCCGTCGGCGGGGTTCTGGTAGTTTACCTCGAAGATGTCGATCTGCGCATGGTCGTAGAGGCCCGCCAGCAGGTCGGCCTCGGTGATGGCCCCGGCATCCAGCATGCCCTCCACATCGAGATTGTCCACGTTCAGCGCGCCCGAGGAGGCGATGGCCGAGGGCGTGAAACCGGTGGAGGCCTGATAGGTAACGCCCGCCACGGTTAGGTCGCGGTCATGGTCGGTGAAGCCGAGCACCGAGCTGTCACGGCGCGTGAGCTTCCAGCAGGTAGCTAAGGTCGTTGTTTCGCCAGCCAGATGGGCGGCGAGGGCCGGGGTGAGCGTCTTCATGAAAACCTCCGCGATGTGCGGACATCACAGAGGCAAAGGCAATGGCCGGGAAGGGGGAATCAGCGCGACGGGGTGGCGGGTGTTGCCGCACTGCGCGTTTCCTCGACGCGTTGCGCGAAGGTGCCGGGAGCGGCGTCGCCGCCCTGCGCGAGGGCTTCCAGCCGACGGCATTCGCGGGCGAGTTCCTGCACTTCCTGCCGCTCATGCTGGTGCGTCATCTTGAACAGCTGGTGGCCCACTACCCCGGCAGCCACGGCGGAGCCCACCACGGCCGCCACGCCCCCGATGGGCGAGCGGGTGAAGACGTTGCGAAGCAGGTGTGTCGCCTCGTCACTCACCGTGCGCGCGGCCTGCTCTCTGGCCAGCGGGCTGGCCATGGCTTCCGTGTGACGCTCATACAGTCGTTCAATGGCGTGCATGACCCCGTCCGCACGCCGTCCGGTGGCTTGCAGCATCTCGCGCACGTCGCGCTCGAAGGTAGGGCGCAGCGTATCGAACGCGCGGCCTTCCGCCGGAGCCGACACGTGCTGGCGGATGGTTTCCCCCACGTGCTGGGTGAATTTCTCGGCCAAGGCGCGCGTTTTCCTGGCGTGCGGAATCATGGGATAGGCGCTGGCTGCCGCGCCAAGGGTGCCGGCGGCAAGGCTCCAGCGCGCGGCGCGGCCAGTATAGTCGGCAAGATGTTCGGAAAAGGCGGCGTCGGTTTCGTTGAGACGGCGTACCATCTCGGCGCGCTCGCTCAGATTCGGCGGGGATTCCGTTGAGGGGGCAGTGGGCGTTGGTGCGGGCTCGGTCACGCCGGGAACTCCTGATAAAAAGATGATAGCAAATACACCCGATGCGTGTATGAAACTTCTGTGACAGTCGGCGCGGTTTATTGTGACGACGATACGTGACAGCGGAAAAGAATGGGCATTTGCGCCCGCGCTGCTAGAGTGGGGGAGGAGGCCATCATGTGGCAGTTTCTAGTGGGATTCCTGACCGGGCTGGGCAGCGCCGTGCATCTGACGGCGTCGCCGCTTTACCGCTCGCCGCACCGCAACTCCGCCGAGGCGCTGCGCGGTGACTGGCTGCGCATCGGCAAGGATATCCGCACCGCGATGAATGAGGAGGACGAGGATGAGCAGGGACGCTGAACGCCCGCAGCAGGGACAGGGACCGCGCGGCAATAACCGCCGCCCCAACCGGCAGGACGCCGCGCCGCGCAAGACCATCGAGGTGCTGCCGAGCCCGGAAGTGCTGGAGAGCTATGACTACGTGGTGGAGGGATCGGCCGCCCGCATCCTCGAGATGTTCGAGCGTGAGCAGATGCATCGCCATGCCTGGGAAAAACGCGCGCTGCGCATTCACACGGTGAGCACCATTCTTGGGCAGGTACTGGGCTTCCTCATCGCGCTGGCGATTTTCATTTCGGCCAGCGTGATCGGCATCTACGGCGACAAGACGCTGGGCGCGACCATCTGGGTGTTCGGCATGTCGCTGGTGGTGATGGCGGCGCTGGTGTGGGCCTATGCGAAAACGCTGGGGCAGCGCCCGCTGTTTGGCCGCCCCACCATGCGCACCCATTTCCGCCCGCAAAAGGAAAAGGCCGAGGAGTAGAAACGCGAAAGGACGCCGCGCGGCGTCCTTGGGCGAATTTTTCGTGAAGGTTTAAGCGAAGTGGGCTTCGGGCAGGCCGGCCAGCACGCGGGTTTCGACGAGGGATGCCGCGTCGTGGAACTTGGTGATGCCGGATGCCAGCCACTTGATTTGTTTTCTGGTCGTTTGCATGGCGGCTTTTCCTTTAGGGTTGGGGCAGGCATGGCTCGCCTGTAGGGCTACACTCCTATAACGTGCATTAGTGGGCAATCAGGCGCGGCATGTGCGCGGTAAAATCTGCATAAGCGGCCCTTCCGGGCCCCGCGTGGCCGCGCTTCACTCCTGCTATGCATTCACGAGAGCAGATCATCGCAGAAGCGCGCCGCTGGATCGGCACGCGGTTTCTGCATCAGGGCCGCCGGTGCGCGACGGGCACGGATCGCGGCGGGGTGGATTGCCTCGGCCTGCTGGTAGGTGTGGCTGCCGCGCTGAATGTGCGCGATGAATACGGGCGGCCACTGGCGGCGCAGGACATCACCAGCTATAGCCGCCAGCCGGATGCGGCGCGGCTTCATCAGTCGCTGGCGGAGCACTTGCTGCCGCAGTATGGCCCGCCGCGTCCCGGCGATATCGGCTTGTTCACCTTTGACGGCGCGGCGCAGCATCTGGCGATTTTCGGGGCGCGCGATGAGGCGGGGGAGTCCTGCCTGACGCTCATCCATGCCTATGCCCCGGCGCATAGGGTGGTGGAGCATGGCTATGATGCGTCGTGGGCGGCGCGGTTGGTGGCGTGCTTCGCCTTACCCGGCGTGGCCGAGGATGGCGAGCGCGAGGCTGGCGCAGGCGAGGGCGGTGATGCGGGTGCGTAGCGTCCAGAACCACGCGGGCAGCAGTTCCATCTGCATCAAATAACGGTCCACCGCCAGCGCGCTGAGCAGCCCGCCGAGCGCCACGCCGTAACCGATGGCCAGGCCATCCTGCAAGAGCGCGCTCCACGCGATGAGCGAGGGGAAGACGCTGATGCCGAGCACCCATGCGGCCTGCTTCTGATCACCCGTCATGGAAAGCCCAACGCCCCATTGGATGCCGCCAAGAAACGAGAGAATGGCCGCCGCATAGGCCAGCAACGCCTGACCCATTCGCGCATCGTCGGACGTCAAGGTGGCGAGTGCCAGCCCCACAAACGGCACCAGCCCGGCCACCGATAACACCCATGCGGTCTGCTTCATGCGCCACCTCCGCTGAGTAGTATAGCAAAAATTGGGGAAAAGTCAGCGCGAAGCGTGGCTTAGAGATGTGGAGCTGCAGGGCCCATTTGGCGCAGGAAATCGGTGTATTTGCGTGAGAGCATGACGCCGGAGACGCCCATGCCGATGAGGTTCGGCATCTGCCAGTTGATGAAATACTGCGTCGCTTCCGGCGGCAGGCCGATAGTCTTCTGCAGAACGGACGCGGTGAGGTCGGTGGCGGCAGTGGTCATCTGCGGTGCGCCCACCTGCATCAGCCCGACCACGGCCATGTTGGTGACCTTGTCGAACAGCACCGGTTTCAGCATGTGGCGCGCCTGCTCAAACTGGCGGGCGACGAAGCCCTCCGTGCCGGGCTTCACCAGCGAGGGCAGGCCGAGCAGGTGATCCCCTCTGCTCTGCACCCAGGCCTGCGACCCGATGCCCGCGCCGAAGCTGAGCGCGAAATCGATCAGCGCGCTGCTCATCAGCACGGCTTTTTCCTTTGGATCCTCGGTCTCTTTCAGCTTGCGCTGCGTATCGGCGAAGGCGGGGTACTGAAAGACATGCTTCTCCAGCCAGTCGGCGCGCGGCTGCACCACGGCGCGCGCGAAATGGCGCTTGAAGCGGTCATAGCTATCGGGCACCAGGCGGTTCAGCGCCGGCACGATGCCCGCCGCGGCCACGATCGCACCGATCTCCGCCGCGCCGCGGCTGAGCGCCACGGCCTGCCAGGCCTTCTCCGGATGCTGCAGCCATTTGCCGGCAATCGGTTTCATAGAGTCTCCCACCCTGATTCTAGCAAGGGGCGGGGGAAGGAGGTGTGACAATTCGGTGAAGTTTGTGGCGCGGGTAGGGGAGTAGGGTATTGAGAGATATGGGGATTGCAGCCTGTGAAGCCCCTCCCCCTGTAGGGGGGGGTTGGGAGGGGGGCGGAAGCGGAGGGAGAGGTACCCTT
>DBAY01000052.1 GCA_002291925.1 Alphaproteobacteria bacterium UBA998
ATCTTAATGGAACAATGCCGAACCTGTAATTGGAAAAGGATAGATTATGTCAGAGCGTGAAAATGAAAAACGGGGCCCAATTGATAATGCGGCCTATAATCTTCAAAGGAATGTTTCCCAAGTGGCGGAGAGGGTGCCAGTAATCGGACCTGCATTCAACGATTTAAATGTTAGTTTTTGTGATGTGACACGAGACTTGGGTGGCTTGGAAGCACCCCGATGCCAAGCCATCAGGGATGTCGTAGCCAATCGTGGAAACGAAAGGTAAGTCTTTGATTCGTTAAAATATTTAAGCCCACCGAAATTATTCGGTGGGCTTAAAATCATTTTCCTGCAAAGCGGAAATATAGAGGCGTGTGAACAAAGATTCCCGCGTTCGCGGGAATGACAAAACTACCTTATTTCTTCTCAACCTTCGCCTTCATGGTCGCTTTGGTGGGCTCGGACTCGTTGGCTTCCACGGTTTGAGCCTCGGTGGCGGACGGTGTATTGCTGTTGCCAGCCAGCAGGCGGTAATCCATTTTCTCGCTGATGCGGGCGGCTTTGCCGGTCAGGCCGCGCAGGTAGTAGAGCTTGGCGCGGCGGACGTCGCCACGGCGGACGCGCTCGACCGATTCAACGCGGGTGGAGTAGAGCGGGAACACGCGCTCGACGCCTTCGCCGTGGCTGATCTTGCGCACGGTGAAGCTGGATTGCAGCCCACGGTTTTTCTTGGCGATGCACACACCTTCGAAGGCCTGCGTACGCTCGGTATTACCCTCGACGATGCGCACGTTCACCTTCACGGTGTCGCCCGGCGCGAAGTCATCCAGCCGCTTGCCGGTGGAGAGTTTTTCCATCTGTTCCTTGTTCAGCGCCTGTACGATGTTCATCGCCCTGTTCCTTATTTTGTCTCTCGTTTCACGTGGTGGGCTTCGATTAAGTCCGGGCGGCGTTCACGGGTGATGGCTTCCGCCTGCTCCCGCCTCCACTGCCTGATCTTCGCGTGATGCCCGGAAAGCAAGGCTTCCGGCACGCTTAGGCCCTTCCATAAAGGCGGCTTAGTATAATGAGGGTACTCGAGGAGTAAAGCACTATTTTCACCGATGGAAAAGCTTTCTTCCTCAAGCGTTTGAGGGTTCCCGAGCGCCCCCTCGCATTGCCGCACCACCGCTTCCAGCAGCGCCATCGCCGCCACCTCGCCGCCGTACAGCACGAAATCGCCGAGACTGATTTCCAGCGGTTTGTAATGGTCGTTGATGCGCTCGTCGATGCCCTCGAAGCGCCCGCAGAGGAGGATGAGGCGCGTGTCCGGGGCGGCAAACTGTGTGCGAACCAGCCCCTGCGTCAGCGGCGCGCCACGGGGGGTGAGGTGCACCAGCGTGGCGCCAGGGAGTTTCTCGAAGGCGGCATCGATGGCGCGGCCGACGACGTCCGGGCGCATCACCATGCCCGCACCGCCGCCGTAGGGCGTGTCATCGACGTTGGCGTGGCGGCCTTCGGCGAAATCGCGGATGTTGAGCGCTTCCAGCGTCCATAGCCCGTCCTTGAGGCCCTTGCCCGCCAGCGAGAAGCCCAGCGGGCCGGGGAACATGTCCGGGAAGAGGGTGAGGACGATGACCTGCAGGGCCGGTGCGCTCATGGCTCGCCCCGCGTGGGCTTGTCGCCGATGATGAGCACTTCCGGCGGGCAGAAGGTGACGCGCCGCGCGGCCAGGTCGATGTCCGGGAAATTGGCGCCCGTGAAGCTGAACAGCTCCTCGCGGCCGTTGCTGAAGGCAATCTCCAGAATGTCGCCCGCGCCGAAGTTGTGGAACGCCTTGACGGCACCCACCGTTTCGCCGTCCTGCATCACGTCCATGCCGATAAGGTCTTCCACGAAATACTCGCCCTCTTCCATGGAGGGGAGAAGGTTCCGCTCGGCATAAAGCTCGGTGCCGCGCAACAGTTCGGCGGCATTGCGGTTACGCACCCCCTCGATGGCGGCGAGCACCATGCCTTTCTGCTCGCCTTGCACCTTCACTACGAAGTTCCGCTTGCCCGTTTTGTCCTGCAATGGGCCGTAGCTGCCAAGCGCTTTCGGATCGTCCGTGAAGCTCTTGATCTTCACCTCGCCCCGGATGCCGTGCGCGGAAGTGATGACGCCGAGGAGGATGCGGTTTTTGTTCATGGGTGGGGTTATAGTTTAACCTTCAGGCTTCGTCATTCCCCGAATCGCATCAGCGATTCTAGGGGAATCCAGGGCGCCACACGAGGCCGGTCTGGATTGCCCTAGAATTTGCCATGCAAATTCGGGCAATGACGAAAAATCAGAGCCCCCGGAGCTGTTCCAGAAGCATCACGGCGATGGTGATCATCCCGCCGAGCACCAGTACGAGTGTAAACAACCGTGTAAACGGCGAAGCAGGCACGCGGCGTTCGTCCATGGGCTCGAGCGTCGGGCGGTAGAGGGCGTCGGGGTCTTCGTCGAGGCGGGCGAGGACGCGGTTGGCACGCTCGATGAGGCGGGGGAGGCGGTGCAGGTTGTCGAGCGTCTCGCGCAGCTGGTAGCGGGCGGCAGCCTGCATGCCGAGGTTCTTGCGATACCACGCGGCAATCAGCGGCTCGGTCATTTTCCACGTATTGATGTCCGGGTTCAGGGCGCGGCCAACGCCTTCGGTCACCATCATGGATTTCTGCAGCAGCAGGAATTGCGGTTGCAGCCGCATCTCGAAATCCTGTGACACCTTGAACAACTGCCCCAGCAGCTTGGCGACCGATATTTCATTCAGCGGTTTGCCGAGGATGGGCTTGGCGATGGCGCGGCAGGCCAGCGCGAACTGCTCCATCGATTTGTTCTTCGGCACGATGCCGTGATCAAAATGCACACGGGCCACCATGGCGTAATCCTCCACCATGAAGCCCTGCAGCACGCGGGCGAGGAAGACGCGGTTCGGCCAGTCCAGCCGGCCCATGATACCGAAATCAATGGCCGCGACCCGCCCGTCCGCGAGGATGAACACGTTGCCGGGATGCATGTCGGCATGGAAGAACCCGTCGCGGAACACCTGATTGAAGAAGGTGCGCGCGCAGATGGCGAGGATGGCGTTCAAATCATGCCCCGCGGCCTGCAGCGCCTCGATATCGTTGATGGGGATGCCGTCGATGCGCTCCAGCGTGAGGACGGCGTCCGTGGTGCGGTTCCAGTCGATCTCCGGGATATAAAAGCCCGGCTCGTCAGCCATGTTCTGCTTCAGCTCGACGGCGGAGGCGGCTTCATAGCGCAAATCCAGCTCGAAATAGACGGAGTTTTTGACCGTCTCCACCATTTCGCGCGGGCGCAGGCGGCGCATTTCCGGGGCGCGGCGCTCGATGGTGTCGGCGATCCACTGGAACAGCTCGAGGTCACGCGCGAAAGCTTCCTCGATACCGGGGCGGAGGATTTTTACCGCCACCTTTTTCCCCTCGGTGGTGGTGGCGAAATGCACCTGCGCGATGGAGGCGGCGGCGACGGGATGCTCGTCGAACTCCGCGAAAAGCTCGCTGATGGGCGCTTCCAGCGAGGCTTCCACGCGCTGCTTGGCCACGGCGGAATCGAACGGCGGCACGCGGTCCTGCAATTCGGCGAGGTCGCGGGCGATGTCATCGCCGATCAGGTCGGAGCGGGTGGAGAGCGTCTGGCCCAGCTTGATGAATGTCGGCCCCAGCTCCAGGAACGCCGCCGCCAGCCGCTGGCCGGGCCGCCGGTCCTGCTTCTGGCGAAACAGGCGGCGCGACAGCCAGGTGACGGTCGGGAAGGCGCGGATCTGGTCGAACACGAACAACGCGTCATGCTTCGCCAGCACATAGCCGATCCGCAGCAGGGCGAGGCTGTTCTTGAGGTCGTTCGCCATCAGATTTTCCAGCCCGAATGAATCGCCACCACGCCGCCGGTCATCGGGGTGACTTTGGTGTGTGCGAAGCCCGCTTCCTTGAACATGCGCTCGAAGGCGTCGGGTTTGGGGAATTTGCGGATGGATTCGACCAAATATTGATAAGAGGCGCGGTCATTCGCCACGCGCTCGCCGATGGCGGGGATGATGCGGAAGGAATAGCGGTCATACAGGCTCGCCAGCCATGGCAGCGAGGGGTGCGAGAATTCAAGGCAGAGGAAATGCCCGCCTGGCACCAGCACGCGGTGGGCTTCCTGCAGGACGCGGTCGATATGTGTCACGTTGCGGATGCCGAAGGCGATGGTGACGGCTTCGAAACTGGCATCGGCGAATGAGAGGGCTTCCGCATTCTCCACCTGCCACGCGATGTTCGCGCGTAGCCCCTGATCCAAGGCGCGGCGTTGGCCTTCTGCGAGCATGGCCGGGTTGATGTCGGTGATGGTGACATGCCCGCCGCCGCGCGCAAGGAAGCGAAAGCTGATATCGCCCGTACCTCCCGCGAGGTCGAGCAGGCGCTGGTGAGGCGAGGGGCGCAGCATGTCGACGAAACGATCCTTCCACGCGCGGTGGATGCCGGCGCTCATCAGGTCGTTCATCAGGTCATAGCGCGAGGCGACGCTGGCGAACACCTCGTTAACCATTGGTTGCTTGGCGTCCTCGGCGACGCGCGTAAACCCGAAATCGACCGCTTGCTGACTCATAAGGAAAACGTCATGAATTCCGGAGGCTGATGTAGCCCGTTTTTTTGGTGGCGTCCATCATTGTGAACGTGGGAATAAATTCTATATTATCCGTAATCCTGCAGGCCCGCAGGGCAGCGCAAGATCTTCTATGTGACGCGAGCAGATTCCGGGCTTGCTTCGCGCCCCGGAATGACGAGGAATGAACATGCCCGAATTACCCGAAGTCGAAACCGTCCGCCGCGGCTTACAGATGACGCTGCCGGGGCGGCGCATCCAGCAGGTGGAACTCTTCCGCACCGATCTGCGCGTGCCCTTTTCGGAGGGTATGGCCCCGCGGCTGGAAGGAAGGCGCTTCACGGAGATTGTGCGCCGCAGCAAATACCTGCTGATGCATACCGACGGGCCGGACGTCATACTGGCGCATTTGGGCATGACCGGCACGTTTCTCGTGCGCCCGCTTAGCAATGGTGCACCGCAAAAACATACTCACCTGCGCTTGGTGCTCGATGACGGGCAGGAAGTCATTTATCATGACCCGCGCCGCTTCGGTTTGATCATCTTGGTGCCTGCGACGGAACTGCCCGCGCATGCGCTGCTGACCGTGCTGGGGCCGGAGCCGCTGGAGGAGGGGTTCACGCCGGATTATCTGGCCGAGCAGCTCATGCGCCGCAAAGGGCCGATCAAGCCCGCGCTGATGGACGCCGCTCTGGTGGTGGGCGTGGGCAATATCTACGCGAGCGAGGCGCTGTTTCGGGCAGGGATTCACCCGGCCACGCCCGCCCATCACTGTGCAGCGCGGGCCGGGGCGCTGGTGACGCATATCCGCGCCGTGCTCACTGAAGCCATCGCGTCGGGCGGCTCCACGCTACGTGATTACGCCACATCTGAGGGCTCGCCGGGGTACTTCCAGCATCATTTCTCGGTCTACGGAAAGGCTGGGAATCCATGCGAAAAATGCCATTCCGCCGTTGAAAAGATTGTGCAGGCGGGGCGCTCTAGTTTCTTCTGCCCGCAGTGTCAATCGCTAAAAGTAAAAAAATTTCATCGAAAAAAACGCTGAGATTTCCGGGTTATCCACAACATGAAAATGCTAAATGTGCTATCAAAACAGAAAGATAGCCTGTGGAAGAATTTCTGCCGAAAGGGCTTGACGCAGCGCATCGTCATCGGTAGCTTCACCCCCCACGGCAAGCACGCCTTCTTCGAGTAACGTCAACGTAGTTCAGGGATTGCACGCCAAAGCATAAACGACCAACGAGCGATGTGAAACGATGGCACACCATAAATCAGCCCAGAAGCGTATCCGCCAGACGGCCCGCCGCACCGAAGTAAACGGTGCCCGCCGCAGCCGGATCCGCTCTTTCATCAAAAAAGTAGAGTCTGCGATTCTCTCCGGCAACAAGCAGGATGCTGCGACGGCTTTCAAGGCCGCTGAGCCGGAAATCATGCGCGGCGTCAGCAAAGGCGTGATCAAGAAAGAAACGGCATCCCGCAAGGTCAGCCGTCTCGCCCAGCGTATCAAGGCCCTGGCCTAACTTTTTCTCCTTTCCTGCTTCCCGGGGCGCCTGCTTTTTCGGTGCAAGGGATAACTGCGTCCACATCCAGCCGGGCCCTCCGCCCGACCGAGAGAGAGTTTTTTGCATGAGCGCCGCCCAGGAACTCGCCAGCCTTGCAAAGCAACGCGCCCCGGAAGGCGCACCCTACGCCGGGGAAGTCAGTCCCCGCGAAGCCTATGAATCCCTGCTTTTTGATCCCAAGGCCGTGCTGGTGGATGTGCGCACCGACGCGGAGTGGAAATTTTCCGGCACGCCGGACTTAGCCTCCGCTAACAAGCGACCCCTGCTGCTGTCATGGCGGTTTTACCCGGACTTTGCGCCTAATGTGAACTTCGTCTCCCAGCTTGCCGCGCAATTGCCGGAGAAGGACGCGCCCATCTTCTTCCTGTGCAAGACGGGAGGGCGCTCCTTCGAAGCGGCCAATGCGCTCGCTCTGCAGGGATACAGCTACTGCTTCAATGTCACCGGCGGGTTCGAGGGCGATGCCAACGAGCACGGCCAGCGCGGAAAGGTCAACGGATGGAAGGCGGAGGAGCTCCCATGGCGGCAGGCGTGATGGCATCGGAAGCGCGCCCGCTAGAGGCCTTCGCGACCATGTCCGCCGCGGACTGGGAGGCGATCAAGCCGCGCCTGCTGCTTTTATACGGCGAAGCGGTGTTCAAAAACTGGATTACGCATCTGCGCTTCGAGGAATTCAGCGCGGGCAAAATCACCCTGAGCGTGCCCACCCGTTTCATGCGCGAGTGGATCGCCACGCATTACATGGACTCCCTGCGCCAGTGCTGGCAGGAGCGTCAGGCGAAAGTGCTGGCGGTGGACGTCATCGTGCGCGCCGCCCAGGAAGCCGCGCCGGCACCCGCGCCGCTGGATGCGGATGAAGCCCGTTCCGCCACGCCGCAGCTCGTGAAATACACCACGGAAGCCAGTGAGGCCGCACTCGCGCTAGGCGCATCGCTCGATGCGCGCTTCACCTTCGAGAATTTCGTCGTCGGCAAGCCAAACGAACTGGCCTACCACGCCGCCCGCCGCGTCGCCGAATCGCCGACCGTGGTGCCGGGCTGTAACCCTCTCTTCTTCTATGGCGGCGTCGGGCTGGGCAAGACGCACCTGATGCACGCTATCGCCTGGCAGATTCGCCAGACCAACCCGGAGCGCAAGGTCGTCTATCTCTCGGCCGAAAAATTCATGTACCAGTTCATCCGGGCGCTGCGTTTCAACGATACCATCGCTTTCAAGGAGCAGTTCCGCTCGGTCGACGTGCTGATGATCGACGACGTGCAGTTCATCGCGGGTAAGGACTCCACGCAGGAGGAATTCTTCCACACGTTCAACGCGCTGATCGACCAGAACAAGCAGGTCATCATCTCCGGCGACCGCTCGCCCTCCGACCTCGACGGGCTAGAAGACCGCATCAAATCCCGCCTCGGCTGGGGGCTGGTCGCCGACATCCACAACACCAACTATGAGCTTCGCCTCGGCATTTTGGAAACCAAGGCCGAGAAAATCCGCGACTGCCAGGTGCAGCATGAGGTGCTGGAATTCCTCGCCTCTCGCATTACCTCCAACATCCGCGAACTGGAAGGCGCGCTGAACCGCGTGGTCGCCCACGCTACGCTGGTCGGCCGCCCCGTAACACTGGAGACCACGCAGGAAGTGCTGGCCGACCTGCTGCGCTCCAACGACCGCCGCGTGACGGTGGAGGAAATCCAGAAAAAGGTCGCCGACTATTACCACATTAAGGTGGCCGACATGCACTCCGCGCGCCGTTCCGTGGCCGTCGCCCGCCCGCGTCAGGTGGCCATGTTCCTCGCCAAGCAGCTCACCACCAAGAGCCTGCCCGAGATCGGCCGCAAATTCGGCGGAAAGGACCACACCACTGTCATGCACGCCGTGAAGCGCATCCAGGAACTCGCCCACCAGGACAGCGATCTCGCCGACTCGCTGGTGCGCCTGACGAAGATGTTGCAGGCGTAAGTGTTTTTCATAATTTTGGATTGCACCCCAAACCCTCAATGCTATAGTCGCCCGCATGGAAGCCCTAGCCGTAAAACCCATGGTAGTGAATGATATGAAGGTTGCCATTGAGCGCGCCGTGCTGCTGAAAGCACTTGGCCACGTCCAGTCCGTTGTCGAGAAGCGGGGCACCATCCCGATCCTTGGCAATATCCGTCTGGAAGCGGCGAATAGCGCGCTGGAGCTCACTGCTACCGACATGGACGTGGCGCTGGTGGAAACGGTCACCGCCAACGTCGGCAGCGCCGGGGCGACGACGATTCCGGCGCATACGTTCTATGAAATCGTCCGCAAGCTGCCGGATGGCGCGGAAATCGTGCTGGAAGTGAAAGGCGAGGACGGCAAGGCCGTCATCAAAGCGGGGCACTCGCGCTTCTCGCTCTCCACCCTGCCGGTGGATGATTTCCCGGCAATGGCGGAAGGTGATCTCGCGCACAGCTTCGTGCTCACTGGTTCCGAGTGCCGCGCCCTCGTGGAGAAAACGCGCTTCGCCATGTCCACCGAGGAAACCCGTTATTACCTGAACGGCGTCTATCTGCACGCCGCCGAAAGCAATGGCACGCCTGTGCTGCGTGCAGTCGCCACGGACGGCCACCGCCTTGCGCGGCTGGAAGTGGCGCTGCCCTCGGGTGCTTCGGGCATGCCGGGGGTCATCATCCCGCGCAAGACCATCGGCGAGCTGTCCAAGCTCATCGAGGAAGGCACGGAGGAGGTGAAGATTTCCCTCTCCGACACGAAAATCCGTTTCGTCTGCGGTAAGGCGACGCTGGTTTCCAAACTGATCGACGGCACCTTCCCGGATTACGAGCGCGTCATCCCGGCGAACAACGACAAGATCATGGAAGTCTCCACCAACGCCTTCTCGCGCGCCGTGGACCGCGTGTCCGTCATCTCTGCGGATAAAGCACGCGGCATCAAGCTGGCGGTCGCCCCCGGCAAGCTGACCTTCTCCGCGAGCAGCCCCGAGCATGGCACCGCGCAGGAAGAGCTGGACGTCACCTACGGCTCCGACGCGATGGAGATCGGCTTCAATGCCCGCTACCTGCTCGACATCATGGGGCAGATCGAGGGCGACTCGGCGCAGTACGTCCTCTCCGACGCCGCCGCCCCCGCGCTGGTGCGTGACCCGCTCGATGTCGGCGCGCTCTACGTCATCATGCCGATGCGCGTGTAATTTAGTGTAAGTGACAGTGTCAGTGGCAGTTTGTGACGCAGGAATCAGAAACCTCTACTGACACTCGCACTGACACTGTCACTGCTTCCCAATCCATTCTCTCGCTGCAACTCCAGAATTTCCGCAACTATGAGGCGCTGCGCGTCGCCGCCGAGCCGGGCCAGCCGGTCGTGCTGATGGGCCCGAACGGGGCGGGCAAGACGAACATCCTCGAGGCTATTTCGCTGCTGACGCCGGGGCGCGGGCTGCGCAAGGCGAAGTTTGCCAGCATGGTGCGGCAGGATGCGCTGCCGCAGGCGCGCGGCTGGGTGGTGTCCGCCGAGGTGGCATATCACGAGGATTCCGTGCTCATCGGCACCACCTATGAAGCCGCTCCCGGCGCACCGGACAAGCGCGTGGTGAAAGTGCAGGGCGAGCCGGTGCGCGCGCAGGCGGACCTCGCCCATTATTTCAGCGCCCTCTGGCTCACCCCGCAGATGGACCAGCTCTTCAACGAGGCGAAATCCTCGCGCCGCATCTTCCTCGACCGGCTCGTCTATACGTTCGATGCCAGCCACGCCACCCGCGTCAACAGCTTTGAGCACGCCATGCGTGAGCGCAACCGGCTGCTTTCCGGCCGCTATGCCGACCCCACCTGGCTCAGCGTGCTGGAGGAGAAAATTGCCGCCCAGTCGGTGGCCATTGCCGTAGCGCGTATCGAGGCGGTGGAGCGGCTGAACGCCGTCATCCGCGATGGTGAGGAAGCCTTCACCCGTCCGTTGCTGGAGCTCTCCGGTGATGCCGAGGCGCGGCTGCTGGAGGGCGTGCGCGCGCTGGATGTGGAGCACGAGATGGCCGCCCAGCTCGCCGCCCAGCGCCCGGAAGATGCGCGCACCGGCCGCACGCGCACCGGGGCGCACCGCACTACGCTGCTGGTGTGGCACCAGACGCACCAGCGCGAGGCCGAATTCTGCTCCACCGGCGAGCAGAAGGCGATGCTGATGTCCATCATCCTCGGCCATGCCCGCGCCCGCGCCGCATGGTATGGCAGCGCGCCCGTACTGCTGCTGGATGAAGTGGTCTCCCACCTCGACCGTTCGCGGCGGGAGCGGTTGTTCGAGTTCATCAAGCATCTGCGCATCCAGGCTTGGATGAGCGGCACGGACGCGGTGGATTTCTCGCCGCTGGCGGGCGAGGCGTTGGTTTTCCGCGTGGATCGCAACGAAATCGAACTGCTTTAGCGGTGCTTTTGACGTGGCGAGAAACGCCTTTTGGGGCGAGTCAGTGAAAAATGATGTTTTCCGACGGTTTAAAACCCCATTTTCCTGACGCTTTCTGCTGGTTTTTCGGGGCAAAAGGCACTACATAAAGAAGACGCAAAACGAGCCGTTTTTTCTTATGAGCACATCCACCGCAGCCGCACGCATGGAACATATCGAACAAGCCGAAAATGACTATGGCGCCGACTCCATTAAGGTCCTTAAAGGCCTTGATGCTGTCCGCAAACGCCCCGGCATGTATATCGGCGATACGGACGATGGTTCCGGCCTCCACCACATGGTCTACGAGGTGCTCGACAACGCCATCGACGAAGCACTGGCCGGGCATTGCGACCTCGTCACGGTCACGCTGAACGCCGACGGCTCCTGCTCCGTCACCGACAACGGGCGCGGCATCCCAACCGACATCCACCCGGAAGAGGGCGTCTCCGCCGCCGAGGTGATCATGACGCAGCTGCACGCGGGCGGCAAGTTCGACCAGAATTCCTACAAGGTCTCCGGCGGTCTGCACGGGGTGGGCGTCTCCGTGGTGAACGCGCTCTCTGAGTGGCTGGACCTCACCATCTGGCGCGGCGGCAAGGAACATTCCGCGCGCTTTGAAATCGGCAACACGGTGAAGCATCTGGAAGTGGTCGGCGAGGCCGAGGGCCGCAAGGGCACCAAGGTGACCTTCCTACCGTCGCCCAACATCTTCACCACCGTCGAGTTCGACTTCGCCACGCTGGAGCACCGCATCCGCGAGCTGGCCTTCCTGAACTCCGGCGTGCGCATCCTGCTCACCGACGAGCGCGGCGAGGAGCGCCAGCAGGTAGAATTCTATTACGAAGGCGGCACCGAGGCCTATGTGAATTACCTCGACCGCTCCAAGCAGGCCGTGCACGCCACCATCGTGGTGGACGGCGAGCAGGACGGCATAGGCGTCGATATCGCCATGCAATGGAACGATTCGTACCACGAGAACGTGCTCTGCTTCACTAACAACATCCGCCAGCGCGACGGCGGTACGCACCTGCAAGGCTTCCGCGCCGCGCTGACGCGCTGCATCAATAACTACGCCACCGAAACCGGTATCCTGAAGAAGGAAAAAGTAGCGCTCACCGGCGACGATGCGCGCGAGGGCCTCACCTGCGTGCTCTCCGTGAAAGTGCCGGATCCAAAATTCTCCTCGCAGACCAAGGACAAGCTGGTTTCGTCCGAGGTGCGCACCGTGGTGGAGGGCTTCGCTTACGACAAGCTCTCTCAATGGTTCGAGGAGCACCCGACCGAGGCGCGCGTGGTGGTGGGCAAGATCGTCGAGGCGGCTGCAGCCCGCGAGGCCGCCCGCAAGGCGCGTGAGCTGACCCGCCGCAAGGGCGCGCTGGACATCTCCTCACTGCCCGGCAAGCTGGCCGACTGCCAAGAAAAAGACCCGGCGCTCTCCGAGCTGTTTATCGTCGAAGGGGACTCCGCCGGCGGCTCCGCCAAGCAGGGCCGTGACCGCAAGTTTCAGGCCATCCTGCCGCTGAAGGGCAAGATTCTCAACGTCGAGCGCGCGCGTTTCGACAAGATGCTTTCCTCGCAGGAAGTTGGCACGCTGATCACCGCCATCGGCACCAGCATCGGGCGTGAGGAATTCAACATCGAGAAAGCGCGCTACCACAAGATCATCATCATGACCGACGCCGACGTGGACGGCTCGCACATCCGTACGCTGCTGCTCACCTTCTTCTTCCGCCAGATGCCGGAGCTGATCGAGCGCGGCTATCTCTACATCGCCCAGCCGCCGCTCTACAAAGCCAAGCGCGGCCAGAGCGAGGTCTACCTGAAGGACGAAGAGGCGCTCACGCGCTTCCTCACGGACGCGGCGCTGGACGAGGCCGAGGCGAAGCTGGCCGATGGCCGCTCGCTGACCGGCGGCGTGCTGCGCCAGCTGGTGGATACCGCCGCCACGCTGCACCGCGATATCACTTCGCTGGCCCGCCGCATGCCGGTGGTGGTAGTCGAGGCCGCGGCGCTGATCGACCTGTTCAACCCGGCCCTCGGCCCGGATGACGCGCCGAAGAAATACAAGGAGTTTGTGGCCGCCATGAACGGCCTCGACCCCGAAGGCGGCTGGCTGTGCGACCTCAACGCCGCCGGGTTCCGCATCCACCGCACCATGCGCGGCATCGCGGAGGAGTACCTTCTCGACGAGAAACTCTTCATGAGCCGCGAAGCGAAAAGCATCCATGCTCAGGCCGCGCATATCGCCGAGTTTTATGGCAAGGGCGCGGTGCAGTTCAGCCGCAAGGGCAACGAATCCACCGCCCGCACGCCGAACCAGCTCTATGACACCGTCATGGAGATCGGCCGCAAGGGCCTCTCCGTCCAGCGCTTCAAGGGCCTCGGCGAGATGAACCCCGAGCAGCTCTGGGAAACCACCCTCGACCCCTCGCAGCGCGTGCTGCTGCAGGTGAAGGTGGAGCATTCCGAGGAAGCCGAGGAGGCGTTCAGCACCCTCATGGGCGACCTCGTGGAGCCGCGCCGCGAATTCATCCAGCAGAACGCGCTGAAGGTGGAGAATCTGGATATTTAGTATGAAGGATGACGTTCCGCCATTTCATGAATTGATGTGGCCTACTCTTCAAGCTTTAAAAATGTTGAATGGTTCCGGAACAAATCAGGAGATTGTTGCGAAAATTATTGAAATTGAGCAAATTTCTGAGGAAGCTCAGAACATTCCGTCCAAAGATGGACGCAGGAGTTTGCTGGAATACCGCGCTTCGTGGGCAAGAACGTACCTAAAATATATTGGTGCCATCGAAAACAGTGAACGCAGTGTTTGGGCGCTAACAGATAAGGGTGAGACCCTTGATTCTCCCTCAACGCTCTCGGAGTATGAAGCTTATGAGCGTTACCGGAATTCTACAATCAAAGAAACTGAAGCGACGCAAAACACATCACCATTTAACTCGAACGCATCTGAAAACACGCAGCTGCTGGTATGGTCGGATCATTTAATTGACGTGCTTTTATCTCTAGCACCCGATGCTTTTGAACGACTTTGCCAGCGGCTTCTTCGTGAATCAGGTTTCACGAAAGTGGAAGTAACGGGCAGAAGCGGGGATGGGGGTATTGATGGAAAAGGCATTTTGAAGGTCAATCTTCTGTCTTTTCATGTCAGCTTTCAGTGCAAGCGCTATAGAAACTCGGTTGGGGCGTCAGCGATACGAGATTTTCGTGGCGCGTTCATGGGTCGAGCCGACCGTGGCATCATTTTGACCACTGGCACATTCACTTCGGATGCGCGCCGCGAAGCGATTCGCGATGGGGCTCTCCCAATTGATCTCATTGACGGCGAAGAGCTTTGTGAGTTGCTCAAAAAATTGCAGCTTGGCGTTCGAACGAAATTGAAAGAAGAAGTAATAGTCATGCCTGAATGGTTCGCCGCAATCTAAACACCCTGACTTTGGCAAGCGAAATCTGCGCCGCGATCTACCACATCGTCCGTTGTATTCCGCGTGGGAAGGTGGCCACCTATGGGCAGGTCGCCGAGCTGGCCGGGCTGCCGCGTAGGGCGCGGCTGGTGGGGCAAGTGCTGTGGCAACTGGACGAGACCACTGACATCCCATGGCACCGCGTCATCAATGCGCGCGGCGAGATTTCCTACTCCGCCTCACGCAATGGCGGTGACGTGTTGCAGCGTCTACGGCTGGAGGAAGAGGACGTGGTGTTTTCAGACACAGGGCGCATTAATCTGGATCGCTACCAATGGCTGGATGAAGATTAGAGTATTGTCATTCCAGCGAAAGCTGGAATCCATCTTCCTGTCACCCCGCACTGGTTGTGGGGTCTCCTCACGTAACGGGAGATGCCGCAACGAGTGCCGCATGACATTCAATCTCTGGATTCCAGCTTTCGCAGGAATGACGATTTTTTAACCGTCATTGCGAGGAGCGCAGCGACGCGGCAATCCAGAAACGCCCGCTGAATGGCTTCGCCTTTGGCTCGCCATGACGATTACGCCGCGTCGGTCTGCTCGGCGAAGGTGAGGGCGAGCGTGTAGCGGCCGTCATCGGTGGGGGTGCCGTCGGCGGGCGTGTCGGACCATGTCAGCTCCACCACGTTCCCCGCACCCTTCAAGTCGAAGGCGATGGAAGGGAGGAACTTCCACACGGCGGAGGGTTGCGCGGCGGACACCACTACGCGCTCCAGCGGGAACTTGATGGACACGTTGCGCTCCGACTTCGCCTTGCGGATGGCGTTGAGCAGGCTGACGCAATCGGTGCCTGCGGTCAGATCCTCCGCGCTGCCGACGAGGAAATCCGCTGCCTTCGGCCACATGCCACGGGCGTGCAGCGAACCGGCTTTCGCAAACTCCGCCGGGTAGAGGCCGCTGAACAGCTCCTCCGTGATGTGCGGCACAATGGGCGCGAACAGTTTCAGCACGCCGTTCAGGCAGTGATGGATGGTGTAGAGCGCCGATTGCTGTGCAGGATTCAGGATATGGGATTCAGGATTCAGTCTGTTCTGCTCCTGACCACTGACTCCTGAATCCTGATTCCCGTAAGCGCGCGCCTTGGCCAGCTCGAGGTAATTGTCGCAGAAATCGTTCCAGAACCAGTCCTCAATGGCCATGCGTGCATCGGCGTATTCGTACGCCTCGAAGCTCGCCGTGGCTTTCTGAATGGCGAGATGCAGCTTGCCGATGAGCCATTTATCGAGTGTCTCGGTGATGATGCCTTTCGCAGCGTCTTCAGCGGTCGTGGTGGGGGTGCCTTCAAGCGCTTCCAGCAGCGTGGCGGAGAGCTTGCCCGCATTCCATAGTTTGGTCACCAGCTTCTTGCCGATCTTGAGCAGGTCTTCGGAGAAGGCCGTGTCCGTGCCGAGCTTGGAGGTGGAGGCCCAGTAGCGCACGGCGTCCGTGCCCTTGTCCTCGATCAGTTCCACCGGCGTCACCACGTTGCCCTTGGATTTGGACATTTTGGTTTTGTCCGCAGCGAGGCACCAGCCGGAGATCATCAGGTTCTTCCACGGAATCGAGTTCTCGTGGATATGCGCCTTCACGACCGTGTAGAACGCCCAGGTGCGGATGATCTCATGCGCCTGCGGGCGGAGATCGGCAGGGAAAAGTTTCGCGTGGCGCGTGGCGTCGAGAACGAGAGGGCCCCCACCCCAGCCCTCCCCCGTAAACAGGGGAGGGGGATTCGTATGCTCCTCCCCCTGCGTGCGGGGGGAGGTTGGGAGGGGGGAAGCGCAGATGCCCTTCGACGAAAGCTGCGGCGACACAGATGATGTGGCCCACGTGTCCATGACGTCGGCTTCTGGCTCCACCTCGTCACGGCTGTATCCAGCGGGCAGGTCTTTTAGCGGATTGACGGGCAGGGAGGTCGGATCGGCGACGAGGATTTTGCCTTCCTCGCCGGGACGCTTGGAATACCATACCGGAAACGGCACGCCGAAATAGCGCTGGCGGGAGATGCACCAGTCCCAGTTCAGGCCGTCGATCCACTGGTCCATGCGGATTTTCATCCATTCGGGATGCCAGTGGCACTCAGCACCCTTGGCTTTCAGTGCGTACTTCTTGTCGAGAACCTTCACGAACCATTGGTAGGTCGGCAGGATTTCCAGCGGCGCACCGGAGCGCTCGGCGCATTTCACGGCGTGCGTGATGGGGCGCGATTCAATGAGGTCGGCGGACTCGCGCAGCATTTCCAGAATCTTCTGGCGGGCACCGGGGTGTTTGAGGTCGGTGTTGGAGACTTTGAGGCCCTGAAGGAGGGATTCAGGATTCAGAGTTCGGGATTCAGTATTCCCTGATTCCTGACTGCTGAATCCTGAATCTCCAAAATCCAGCTTCCCATACTTGTTCAGCACCACCCGGGTGGGCAGGTCATGCTTGCGCCATTTCTCGATATCTTTCTCGTCGCCGAAGGTGCAGCACATCATGATGCCAGTGCCTTTTTCGGGCTCCACCGTATCGTCAGTGAGGATGGGGACTTTCACGCCGAACAGCGGGGTGATGGCGGTGCAGCCTTGCAGCCCGGCGTAGCGTGCGTCTTCTGGGTGGAAGAACACGCCGACGCAGGCCGGGATGAGTTCCGGGCGCGTGGTGCCGATGACGATGTAGGAGCGCCCGTCGCGCCAGAGGATCGCTTCGGCGTCGCCGTCTTCCTTCAGCTTGCGGCCCTTGAAGCTGGCGGGGAGGGGCTGGTCGTCGGCGCCGACGACTTCGAAATAGATATCGTTGAAGTGGCTCGGCAGTTCCTTGTCTTCCACCTCGGCCTGCGCGATGGCGGTCTGGTCCACCGGGTCCCACAGCATCGGCTGCAGCTTGCGGTAGACCTCACCTTTGCGGAACATGTCGAGGAAGGACATCTGGGAGATGCGGCGTGATTCCTCGGAAATGGTGGAATATTCCTGCCGCCAGTCCACCGAAAGCGCCGTCGACTGAAACAGTTTGCGGAATTCCTGACGCGCTTCCTCGGCGACGCCTTCGCACAGCGTGATGAAATCCTCGCGCGACATGTCGGTGGCGCGGACTTTCTTGGTTTTCTCCACCAAGCGCTCGGTGGGCAGGCCGTTATCGTCGAAGCCCATCGGGTAGAACACGGTCTTGCCCGCCATGCGCTGGAAGCGGGCGATGAAATCCGCCTGCGTGTAGCTGAAGATATGCCCCATATGCAGCAGCCCGGAGACGGTCGGCGGCGGGGTATCGATGACGTAGGTTTCCTCGCGGGAGGCCGATTCGTCCCAGTGGTACGTGCCGCGCTCCAGCCAGTAATTTTGCCAGTGCTTCTCGCGGGTTTTGTGATCGTAATTCTGGGGCAGCTCGGCCATCGAAGTCATCCTTGGGTGAGGGCCAAGGAAGTAGCAGAAAAGCAGGGCTTATGGCAAGAACAGGCCTTACGGCTTGATTTCTTTGTAACGCGCCCAACGCAGCATGTCGTAATAATAAGTGCTGCCCGGTGTTTCGTTGATGGGAGCATCCAGGAAAATGGTGTCCAGATCACAATTCTGGGCGTCCCACCGCGTGGCGGCACCGCAGGCACGAAACGTCGCGCCCCCGGAGCCGATCGCCCCTTCGCCATCCGGCCCGAATGAAAAGATGACATACGCCACGGCATCCCCCGTCGACAGGCTGACGGCGCGGGTGGAAGGCAACGCACTGAGGATGGTAATCGGTTCATCCGCCAGTGCTGCGGGCGGGACGAAGCCATCAAACAAAGCAGGGCTGGTAGCCAAGTCCTCGATGACAGCATAGCCGATCTTGCGGTCCCACCCATCCAGCCCAAAAGGGTCAGCCAGGCCCAGGCTGCGCGTGGGAAGGGCACCAATACGTACGGTTCTGGAACCTGCGCTGCGGATGACTTTGACCATTCCATTGGCAGCCCATGTGGGTGCGCCAGCTCCGCCACAGGCGAGGGCTCCCGTCGGCTCAGTGCCATAGCCAGTGACCCCGGGGCGCAGGTTGATAGGGGCGGGGCAGGGGAGACGCAGGTTAAGGCGATAGAATTGCTGGATGGCTTCCTTCGCCTGATCAAGGCTGGCATTGGTGCGCTGCCAGCCGTTTGTTTCCCTCTTGATGGTATTGTATGACAGCAGGGACGCCATCAGTAGGCCAAGGATGGCCACTAGAATGGATACATCGACTAAGGAAAATCCTTTTTGCCCGGATGCCTGATGCTGCATAGGTGAGGCCTCTCTCACGGGGACACGAAAGTGGTTGCTTGTATGGGAGTAGTGGCGCTGCCGCTCATGCCGTTGCCTAGCTGGAGATCCGATCCCTGGCCCCAGCACCATACCGTGCCGTCTGACCGTACACCGCATGTATGGTCGAACCCACTGTCAAGGCTTACCCAATCTAAAATGCCTCCCGCCACTTTTTGCGGCGTTCTGCATTCTTGGTTTGGGAGGTTGCTAGTGCACTCTGTGGGGAGGCTCCCCAAGCCAAGTCGCCCATTGCTGGAATTGCCCCAGCACCACGCTTCGCCCGTGCGCAGGCCACAGGTAAACCCATCCCCTGCATCGACCAAGGACCAATCCAGATAGCGGCCGGCCACTTCCGTGGGAAGGAGGCGCTGGGTCAGGGTTCCGTCACCCAGCTGGCCTTCTGCGTTGCGTCCCCAGCAATAGGCACGGCCGGTCTGTGTGGAGCCGCAACTGTGATTCGGACCGGCAATGATTTTCTTCCAATTGGTGATGCCGCCGCCCACCAGTGTCGGACGTGTGGGGCCGACGCCCGTGGAGCCAATGCCCAGCTGACCCTGCGCGTTGCTTGTCCCCCAGCAGTAACCCAAGCCGTTCGTCCGCACTGCGCAGGCGTGATTCCAGAGATCCACGTTTGCCCAATCGCTGAACGCATCGGCAGCACCGGTCAGGCCGTGCAGCAATTGCGGTGTGCTTGCCGTACCGGTGCTTGTACCATTGCCAAGCATCCCCGCACCGTTATCTCCCCAGCAATAGATCTGGCCGTTCTGACGCAAACCACAGCTGACCCATGAGGTACGGATATCCACCCAATCGGTGTATGTCGCCACCTGGCCGGGGGATGAAACGATTCCATTGTCTGTGCCATTGCCAAGCGCGCCGGTATTTCCTGAGGCACTGCTACCCTGCGCGCCCCAGCAATAACCGATGCCGTTCGACCTTACCCCGCAGCTGGAATACAGGAAGGTGGAAATACTCGTCCAGTCAGAGAAAGCCCCCACTTGCATGGCGTTCTTATCCACCGTGCCAACACTCGTTGTGCCACTGCCGCCATCGCCGATACGCTGCCAGTCGTCACTCCCCCAGCAATAAAGCTGGCGTGCACGGTTGATGGCGCAGCTCGATAACCACCATGTGGCCACCCGTGAGGTGGAAACCCCGTAGGGTGTATTGAACACAGGGCTTACTGCGCTTTTTGGTGGGGTAAGAACGCGGGAGGTGCCGGTTGAGGCATCGCTGGCGAAAACATTTCCCCAGTCCTGGGTTTTCCAGATGACCTCGTCATCAAAGGTACGTGCGGTGGTTGTGCCTTGCGCTTTTGGCATGGTGCGGAAGACGGCGTTAGAAAGATCGCAGTTTTCCTGATCCAGCCCACCCAATGAGCAAACGGAGGCCACCTGTCCGTTATTGGTATAGGCACCCGCGCGGTTGGGGCCGTGACTGAGGAGGACATAGATGGCTTCCCCAAAGTAGGGAGAGCGAAGCAGCTGGGTGTTTGTGCCGTCTACAAGGCGCAATGACCCCGCGTTAGAGGTAGAGGAAACCGCGTGGTTGGCATCAAGCGCATAAAGCAGCCGGCTGTTCCATTTGTCCAGCGTCACTTCGTCCGGCAGCCCAAGTGCACGAAACGGCACACCGCCGATCACCGCCCGGTTAGGCAGATTGCCCAGGCAGGTCAGGCCCGCCGGGCAGGAAGCGGCAGCCATGGTGGCGCATCCGATGATTTCCTGCCCATAGGCTGTACCCGTGCCGTTCAGGGCCGCGGGGCATGGGTAACGCTTGTATTTGCTACGGTAGAGCTCCAATGCCTGCTGCACGGTTTCCAAGTTATCTCGCGTGCCCCGGTGTTTCATCATTTCGAGTTGAACGTTACCCATCACCAGCGACGCTCCGATTACCGCTGCGATGATGGAGATGACGATGGAAAGCTCAAGCAACGTGTAGCCAGCGGTGAAGCGGGGACGATAACAGGGAGGAGCGGAAAAGGTCATGTGCTGCTCAAAAGGTGATGCCCTGGACCCTTACGGGAAAAAGTCGCTGCGTATTGGTGCCATCGCCCAGCTCATACGAGCTGTTGCGCCCCCAGCACCAGGCAGTGCGATTCGAGCGATAGCCGCAGCTATGCTTGAAACCGGCTTTCACAAAGACCCAATCCGTATACCCTCCCGAGACCAAGGAGGGAGCATCCTTAGGTGATGTGGAATTATCACCTAGCTGGCCCATGTCGTTGTTCCCCCAGCAGAAAGCCAACCCTCCCCGTACGCCGCAGATATGCATCCTGCCTCCATCGATGCTGCTCCAGTCATTTGCGGTTCCCACGCGTTGTGGCGTATTGAATGAGGCGGCGGCAGAATTTACTCCGACCATTCCATCTGAGCCATTACCGCCCCAGCAATACAGGGAATCATCCGCACGAATGCCGCATGCCGTGCTTGTGGCGGCGATTGTTATCTTCTTCCAGTCGGAAAAGGAAGTTCCGGCAGGAGTAATCCCTACTATCCCGGTGCTCGATGAGCCGTCACCGAAATGCGCTCCCCGACTACCCCAGCAAAACAGACGGCCACCGTTTCGCAGGCCGCAAGCGAAAATTTCTGTTGCGGCAACATCCGTCCAATCGCTATTTGCATCAATCCGGTAGGGCGCGTTCGTATCCGTCCCCGGCACGCCATTTGCGCCATTCAGGCCTGCGCCCCAGCAATAAAGCTGCCCACGGTACGAAATGCCGCAGGCATTGCTAACAAACCCTCGAATTTTCTTCCAGCGAATGTTTCCAGATACAAGACGGGCAAAAGCCTGACCTGTCCCCGTGCTGCAATTTCCCAAAATACCTGTCGGATTGAAGAGACCCCAAGAGTAAGCCAAACCATTGGAACGGATAGCAAAATTTCCCCATTCAGCTCCGACTATTTGCACCCAGTCCTTTTGAGCGGAAAGCACTGGTAATGTTGAGTCCGTAGCATAGGGTTGCCGAAACCGGTCAATGAAAAGACTATACCCGGCGGTATTGAACCGAGATACATCCAGTATCTGCTCCTCCGTCAGGCTTGGGCCTTGCGAGATGTCTGGCAACGGCTGCAGCGCTGAAACCTGCGCCCAGCGCATCATGTCATCATAGTTGCTGAGGGAGCCTTGGTTGCCCTCGAGGATGCGCGCGTCGGTAAACGTGATGTCATTGTCACAATTCTCGGTGTCTCGGGCTGCGCCGCTGCAGGTGCGGCTCTGACCGTCACGCGTGAAAGCGCCGTTGCCGTCCTTGCCGTGACTAACCAAGGCGTAGGCGTTGACGGTGGCACCGCACGCCTCGGTGATCTGGTTAGGCGTGGCCGCACCATCCATAATCTGGATGACGCCATTGCTCGCGAGGGTGGAATAGCTGGAGAGGCTGCGCTCCGGGGTGATCTGCTTGATAACTCCGTAAGTAAAGCGATTGCCCCAGCCATCTATCATAAAATTGTCAGGCAGGTTAAGCGTGCGCACAGGTACGGAGCCGATATTGATCGCCTCATTCCCTGTGCCGGCATCCACGGTGCCCGCGGGTGCCGCGCCCGTGCATCCCCCCGCAGGCGAAAGGCCAAACAGCGCATTTCCCATCGCTACATCACGTGGGGCCGGGCAGGGGAGGCTATCGCTGGCGTGAGCATAGCGTTGCAGTGCGGCTTCGATAACATCCAACCGGCGCTTCGTTTCCAAACGGGCATTGCGCTCCTCTTGCACCGTGGTGAGACTAAGCAGTCCGCCAGCGACAACGCTAATGATACTTATCACAACGCCAAGTTCGAGCAGCGAGAAGCCATGGCAACTGCTCGAAAAGACGTCAGGTTCTTTACGGTTTGGCAGGGAACAAAACACCAGTTTACTCAGGAAGCTATCACAATACTATGCGTGCAACTGCTTAATATAGCGTTAAACATCCTGCTGGCATGGGTGCTTCTTGCCATATCAATCATGAGCTTGATGGCTTGTCTCGCCTTGGAATATCTCGGCTGCGAATGTCATGGCTTGCTTTTATCAAGGTAGGTCAGTATGCCCTGAAGGGCGCGGATGTGGCGGAACTGGTAGACGCAGCAGGTTTAGGTCCTGCCGCCGCAAGGCGTGGGGGTTCGAGTCCCTTCATCCGCACCAGTACTAAAGTCTCATTAACTATTTGTTGCTACTATGCCGTTGGAGGTGTCGCCATGCAGACACGGAGTACGGTGGTAGGAAAGCATCATTTCTCCCAGTCAGGACGCAATTCCCAGCAGGGTATAGGGCTGATGCTGACAGCAGCCCTTCTGGTGGTACTGGGCATGGTAGGATCTGTTTTGTTTATTAGTGAGAAATTGAAAGATAGCGTTAAGCCGCACGCGGCCCTGCAGAAACAGCTACATGAAATTGGCCTTGCCTTGCGTGCCTATCAGCAGGCCAATCATCATTTGCCCTGTGTAGCACCGCTGGCTACAGCGCATGATCAGTCAATCATAGCAAATAGGACTGAAACATCGACGATTGTCCTTTCGCCCGGTCAGCAGCTTCCTTCCTGTGTTTATAACCCGCCCTTGAATGTGGGACTCGCAGGGACCAGCCGTATTACTGTTGCAGGAAATGTTATTCGTGTAGGCGCTGTACCCACACAAACGCTCGGGCTGCCCGCCTATTATGGGACGGATCCATGGAATAATAAAATTCTCTATGTGGTCACCGAGAATCTCACCAATCCATTTCTTTTTGCCACGGGGCAAGGTGTCCTGCAGGTGCGTGATGATGCGGGCTTGCGTTATTCCAGTGCGGCTTATGTGCTCGTTTCACATGGTGCGAACAAGGTGGGGGCGTATTCCGCAACAAATGGCAGCCTAATCGCGCCCTGCTCGCAGACCGCCTATGACGATGGCCGGAATTGTGACTTTGGGGACCCAGGAAATGCGCCGCTCGAGTTTTTCACGCGCAGCGTCGATCTGGCCAATACCACCCGCTACTTTGATGATCAAATCTACTATGCCGCAGTGGATGGCATTGCCCAGTCAAGAAATCGCCCATGCTATGTGGGTGTTAGCGGGCCTGCACGCTGGACAGTGGGTAGCGCCACTTGTGAGAATGCCGGGTGGTCGGCCATGTTGGATGGTCAAAGTCAGGCGGTTTCCCGCGTTTCTGGAGCGTCTTCTTCCGGAAACGCCACCCTAACCTGTGTGAATGGAGGATTATCCTATTCAGCGGTGAGTTGCGTTCCATAAAATTAATAAAAATTTAAATTTATTTAACTACTATTAAAGCGATGAAGCAACTTGCCATTACCCGTCGTTCTTATCCCGCTAATGCATTACGGCGTTCAGCGCTTGGCTTTACGCTGCTTGAACTGTCAATCGTCATTGCGATTGTCAGTATGGTTCTGGCGGGGGCGGTAACGGTCAGCGGCAACATTGTCCGGCGCCAGTCCTACAGCGATACCCGTGAGAAGATTTCCCTGCTACAAAAGGCACTGATCGATTTCCACGCGGCCAACGGCCGTCTGCCCTGTGTTTCGCCCATGACCGCGCCGGTGGATACGGCAACCTTTGGTGTAGAGGTTTTGGGTGGAGCATGTGATACCAACACAAGCGTTCCAGCAGGAACATGGCGTGTGGCAAGCGGCACAGGATTTGTTCGTATTGGTGCCTTCCCCTCGCGCACCCTTGGCCTGCCGGATCAGGCGGGTTCTGACGAGTACGGCAACCGCTACCTTTATGCGGTCACGGAATCTCATACCTCCGTTTCCGGCTTCAGTAACAGTGCCAATCCCGGTGTGATTATTGTGCGTGACAACGCCACGACACCAAACACCATCACCAGCGATGCCAGTTTCCTCATCCTCAGCCATGGCGAGAACGGCGTAGGCGGATTTCGTTACATGAACGGAACGCAGCCCGGAGGCGCTGTTGCTGCTGCGCCCTACACCGACGATGCCGAAAACGCCGATCCTGACGGCGTCTTCCTGAGTGCGCGTTTCAATGACAATGACCTCGCCCGGTATTTTGATGACGTCATCGCCTTTGTTCCGAAATACCTGCTTAGGGCGGAGAATGTGAATCAGCGGTCGGTGCTGTTTACCGGCGAAGCCAGCGCACCTTTAATTCCCGGCACAGGTCCTGTCACAGGGAGACCGGTGGTTGCCCGTGAAGCAGTATCAGTAATCACCCTTCCCGAGGAAGCGACCGTTATCTTCACTTCTATAGGCTCTGCTGAATTGGACATTGCGCCCACTCCGCCAAACAATCCATTAAACATAGGTGTCTTCGCGGGAACAGTTATAGAGCCTCCAGTAAGTCCCCCCTATCCATCGTGGCCGTCATTTTGTTCTTACAATAGAGATTTTGAGGGAGAAAGTTCACGTGGAATATATTTTTCCAGTGCCACCTGCATAAAGCGCATGCCTGCAGGGACTTATACATTAAAATCTTATGTAAGGGGGGTCTTTGATGAAACTCAACCTCATCCTCTTCGCCCATATGTGGTAGAAAATAGGCTTCAGTATACCGTTATCAGGTAGAAGCATCACGTGGCGAATAAGAGAAGAATTTCAGGCGTTCCGACGCTTCCAATAGCGCCTGAGCAGATAACCGCAAATCAAAACCACTGCAAAAATCGCCAGCCCTTCCTTCACCTTGATAAGATATGGCTTCAGCATTTCCTCGTTCTGACCAATGGCAAAGCCCAGGCCAAGCAACAGCACCATCCAGATCACCCCGCTGAGCAGGCAGTAGAGCAGGAAGGGGCGCATCGGCATCTGTGCGAGGCCGGCGGGGAAGGAGATGAAATGCTTGATGCCTGGCAGCAGCCGACCGGTAAAAACCGAGATTGCGCCGTGATCGACAAAGTATTTCTCTACCTTCTCCAGCTTTTCCGGCGAGAGCATGAAGAACTTACCATATTTGGTAAAAAGCTGGCGACCATAATGCTTGGCGATCCAGTAATTCACATAGGCCCCGCCCACGGAACCGGCCACGCTGGAGAGCAGCACCAGCGGCCCGTTGAGCACGCCCTGCTGTACGAGGTAACCCGCAGGAATCATGGTGACTTCGGAAGGGATGGGGATGAAAGTACTTTCGATGAGGGTCATCAGGAAAATACCCAAATAGCCCGCCTCCTCAACGAACCACAGGAAAAACTGGATGATGCCTTCGAGGGAGAAATCCATGGGTCCCAAGCTCTAGCCGATTCGGCCTCAAGATACAAGGGACGTAGCGATGGTTTTTGCGGCTTCTCTGGAATCAGGCGCACCGGTGATGGGGCGGCCGATGACGAGGTAATCCGCGCCGCGCTCCAAGGCTTCCTCGGGCGTCATGATGCGCTTCTGGTCATCGGTGCTGCTGCCCGCCGGGCGCACACCGGGAACCACCAGCGTGAAATCTGCCCCGCAGGCCTTGCGGATAAGGCTGATTTCATAAGGGGAACACACCACCCCGTCCAGCCCCGCCGATTGCGCAAGGTCGGCCATGCGCTTGACCTGGTCATCCAGCTTGTCGCGTACGCCGATCATCATCAGGTCGTCCTGATCCATGCTGGTGAGCACGGTGACGCCGATGATCATCGGGCGTTCCTTGCCCGTGGTTTCCGCCACCCGCATGGAGGCCTCGATGGCGCGGCGCAGCATGGTCTGGCCGCCGCCGGTATGCACGGTCATCATGAAGGTGTCGATGCCCGCCGTCGCCTCGATGGCTTTCGCCACCGTGTTTGGAATATCATGGAACTTGAGGTCAAGGAACACCGGCACGCCGAGATGCGTCAGCTGATGCACCCCCGCCGCGCCATTCGCGGTGAAGAATTCCAGCCCCAACTTGATCGCCCCCACATGCCCGCGCACCGCCTCGGTGAGCGCATGCGCCCGCTCAATCTCCGGCGTATCAATCGCGCAGATGATGGGATTATGCGTCATGACATCAACACCTTGCTCCCCCCTTGAGGGGGAGGGGACGAAGCAGAGCCGAAGGCGATAGCTGAGTCGTGGGGGGCATCCAGCATTTCCATGATACGCTGAACCACGCCCTCAGGGTTGGCCAGAACCTCATGATTCCAGAAACGCATCACCCGATAACCGGCTGTCGCCAGCCAGGCATCGCACTGTGAATCGTGATTTTCACGATCCATATGCTGGCCGCCGTCCACTTCGATAATCAACCGTGCCTGCGCGCAGTAAAAATCAGCAATATAGGCACCCAGTGGCTGTTGCCTGCGAAACTTCCAGCCCTGTAGATTCTTACCCTTGATAATATTCCACAGTACACGCTCCGCATCTGTCATGTCGCGGCGGAGCGTGCGTGCGTAGCCAAGCATCTTCGCGCCAGACCCCCCACCGCTTGCGCGGCGCCTGCGGCTTGCGCGCGCTGGCTCCCCCTCTAGGGGGGAGCGGGAGATGGAGGCCATCATGCTGCCCTCCGTGCCGCCCTCGCATCGAACAGGTACACCGTCTCCCCGCCGACCACAGTGCGGATGGCGCGGCCCTTGGCTTCGGTGTGGTCATAAGGCGAGTTCTTCGAGGTGCTCTGGAACTCCTTGGGGTTCATCACCCATTCCATATCCAGATCAATCAGCGTGAGATCGGCGGGGGCGCCTTTTTTCAGGCGGCCGGCGTTCACATGGATGATGTCGGCAGGCTTGTAGGTCATGGCGGCCAGCACATCCATCAGGGGCATGATGTTCTTGTGATAGAGGCCGAGCGACAGCGGCAGCATGGTCTCCAGCCCGACGATGCCGAACGCCGCCTGCGAGAGCGGCACGCGCTTGGATTCCGGGTCGTGCGGCGCATGGTCGGTCGCGATGGCATCGATGGTGCCGTCGATGAGGCCTTCCACCACGGCGGCGCGGTCACGCTCGGCGCGCAGGGGCGGGTTCATTTTGCTGAAGGTACGGTACTCCATCACTGCTTCATCGGTGAGGGTGAAATGGTGCGGCGCGGCTTCGCAGGTGATGTTGGTGAGACCGCGTTTCTTAGCGCGGCGCACCGCGTCGATAGCCTCGGCGGTGGAGATGTGCAGCACGTGGTACTGCCCGCCCGTCAACTCGGCGAGCAGGATGTCGCGCTCCACCATCACCGCTTCGGCGGCATTCGGAATGCCCTTCACGCCGAGACGCGCCGAGACCGCGCCTTCGTTCATGCAGCCCCCGGCGGACAGGTGCAGATCCTCCGCGTGCTGCGCCACGGGGACGCCCAGCTCGCGCGAGTAGGTGAGCGCCTGGCGCATCAGGCCGGCGTGCATCAGCGGCAGCCCGTCATCGGTGAAGCCGACCGCACCTGCTTCCACCAGCAGGCCCATCTCGGTGAGTTCCTCGCCCTTCATTTGCTTGGAGATGCAGGCATAGGTGCGCACGTTCACATACGCCGTTTCCAACGCGCGCTTATGGACGAAATCGACCACCGAGACGTCATCGATCGGCGGCTTGGTGTTGGGCATGCAGGCCACCGTGGTGACACCGCCCGCCGCCGCCGACTTGGAGCCGGTGGCGATGGTTTCCTTGTATTCCTGTCCCGGTTCGCGGAAATGCACCTGAATGTCGAGCAGGCCGGGGCACAGCACATGCCCGCCGCAATCGATCACCTCAACGCCGTCCGGCACATCGCCATCGTAAAAGAGGTTCGGCCCGAAATCGGCAATCACGCCGCCATCCACCAGCAGCGCGCCCACCTCGTCATAGCGCGTGGCGGGGTCGATGATGCGCGCATTGATGAAGAGCGTTTTCTTGCCCGCGCGGTTGCGCTGGGGGAGGTGGAAGGACTGCATGGTAAACCCGCTGAATTTAGGATTTTGCCTGTTGTATCATCCTCGCGCGCCAGCGCAAGATGGGAAGCTCCACGCCGAAGTAAGAAATCGCCGCCACCGGCAGGCTCACTGCGAAGGCCTGCAGGCAGGGAATGAGCAGCCCCTGACCCGGATAGCCGCCCGGCACCCACACATAATGCTGGATGAGGTACAGCATCGGCAGGTGCCAGAGATAGAAGCTGTAGCTCAGCGTGCCGAGCCAGAGCAGGGGCTTCAGCGTGAACAGGGCACTGGTGTAGCGCGTTTCCTGCACCAGCAGATAGAGCATCGTAGCGGCCAGCAGCGAGGAAAGGGTCGGCCACGCATAATGGATGGTGTAGCCGTACTTGCTTGCCGACGTATCGAAGCCCTGGCCGCTGATGAAATAGAGCTGGGCGAGATAGAGCGTCAGCGCGGCCAGCAGGAGCAGCGGGTTCAGCAGCGGATGCTCCGCCGCCTTTGGCACCGGGCGGGTGGAGAGCAGGTGGGCCGCCAACATGCCGAAGCCGAACTGGTCAAGACGCGTCGGCACGAAGCTCATGAACGCGCCGATGTCGTAATGGGCCACCTCCACCAACAGCAGGCGGCTGCCCAGTGCGATGGCGAGCATGGTACCAAGGCCTGCCGCGAACCCCTTGCGGCGGATGATTATCAGGATGAAGGGAAACAGCGCGTAGAAGCTGATTTCATGGCACAGCGTCCAACACACGGTGTTGAGGAACATCGGCTGTGGCGTGAACGGCAATTTGTGCAGCATCAGCGCCTGCAGGGCCACCACATCCCACGCGTAGGAGCCTTCCGTGAACAGCCGCACGGCTTCCACCGAAATCAGTGGCAGCATCAGGAATAACAGCAATTGCGCCCAGTAGGGCGGCCCCAGCCGCCACATGCGCGCGGACATGAATGGTTGCCACGTGGGTACTAGCTTTTTTCCATCCGCAAAGGCGAGGTACAGCAGGAAGCCCGACATGACGAAGAACAGGTCCACGCCATACCATGCCTGCAGCAGGAAGCTGGTGTTGTACGTCTCACCGAAGAGGGAGAGCGAGGTGTAGGCGTTGCCGCTCCATGCGGAGGTGTGGAAGGCCATCACCCAGAGGGCGGCGATGGCGCGCAGGCCGTTGAGGGAGTGGAATTGTTTGCGCGCGGTGCCCATCATGCGAGTATCGCGCGAATAGCTGAATTTTCCCTGAACAGAACGTGCTGCGCTGCAGCAATCTGTATTAGCGCGCCAGCAGCTCCAGCACCGCCTGACGCACGGCCACGCCCATTTCCACTTGGTCGAGGATCACGCTGCGTTCGATGTCGTCGGCGATGGCGGTGTCGATCTCGATGCCGCGGTTGATGGGGCCGGGGTGCATCACCAGCGCATCTTTCTTAGCGTGGGAGAGTTTGGCATAATCAAGGCCGAAGCGGTGGAAATACTCGCGCGGTGAGGGCACGAAATTACCGCTCATGCGCTCGGTCTGGATGCGCAGCATCATCACGATGTCAGCGTCCTTCAGCGCGTCTTCCATACGGAAGCAGACTTCCGCGCCCCACTGGTCGGGGGCGCAGGGCATCAGGGTGCGCGGGGCACAGATAGCGACTTTCGCGCCCATCTTGTTCAGCAGCAGCATGTTGGAGCGTGCCACGCGGGAATTCAGCACATCGCCGCAGATGGCCACTTTAAGCCCAGCAATCGCTCCTTTCTTGCGGCGGATGGTCAGCGCATCGAGCAGCGCCTGCGTGGGGTGCTCGTGCGCGCCGTCACCGGCATTGATGACCGCGCAGTTGACCTTCTGCGCCAGCAGATGCACCGCGCCCGATTCCGGATGGCGCACCACGATGAAATCCGGCCGCATGGCGTTCAGCGTCATGGCGGTGTCGATGAGCGTTTCGCCCTTCTTCACCGAGGAGGTGGAAACCGACATATTGATGACATCCGCCCCCATGCGCTTGCCTGCCAGTTCGAAGCTGGTGCGGGTGCGGGTGGAATTTTCGAAGAACAGGTTGAGCTGCGTGCGGCCCTTTAGGATGGGGTGTTTCTTGTCCGCTGCTTGATTGCGTGCCACGTAGCTGTCGGCGAGGTCAAGGATGGCGGTGATGTCGGCGGCGGAAAGCGGCTCAATGCCGAGCAGGTTCCGGTGCGGGAAGCGCCAGGTGCCGCTGGATACCAGCGACGGCAGTGCGCCGCCGCCAAGGCGTTTTACAAATGGAAGTCGGGACCAGTCAGCCATGCGCGTATCTCTAGCGCCACGCCGGAAAAAAATACAGTAAAACATTGCAGGGCCCCCGCCGATGGCGCTATGACGGAAGGGATTGTTTCCGGCCTTCTCAGAGAGATGACTTGCCATGAACTCACGCCGCCTTGTGCTTCTGCTTTCCGCCCTGCCGTTGCTGGCGGGCTGCGACAGCCTGATGCAGCCCACCCCGAAACTGGACGGGGCAAAATACCTTGATGAGAACATGCCCGGCCCGAAGGTGGAAGGCGTGGCGACCATGCAGGAAAAAACCGCGCACGAGCTGATGAACAAGGGCGAGTTCGAGAAAGCCGGGCAGATTTACCGCCAGCTGCTCGACCGCGACAAAGAGAACGTGAAATACCTCATGGGGTTTGCCGAAGCGGCCCGCCGTGTCGGCAAGCTTGATCTGGCACAGCGCTCCTACGAAGCCCTGCTGAAAGTGGAGCCGAACAATCTGGAGGCGAAGGAAAGCCTAGGGCTGGCCCTGCTCGCTCAGAATAATTTCGATGGGGCGGGGAAAATCTTCACCGAGATGATGAAGCAGGACCCCAAGCGCTGGCGCACGCTGAACGCGATGGGCCTGCTGTTCATCCAGCGCCACATGTATGACGAGGCGCTCATCTATTTCGCCGAGGCGCTGAAATACAGCCCGAACAACCCCTCGGTGCTCAACAATGCCGGCCTGACGCAGGCGGTGCAGCGCAACTTCCCTGATGCGCGCACAGCGCTGGAGACGGCCTCGCGCCTCGCCGAGCCGGGCAGCATCCTACAAAAGCAGATCGACCTGAACCTCGCCATGGTCTACGGCATCGCGGGTGACATGGACATGGCCGAGCAGATTGCCTCGAAGCACCTCAGCGGCCCGGCGCTCTACAATAATCTCGGCCTCTACGCCCACCTCGCCGAAAACGACGTAATGGCGAAAAGCTACCTCAACATGGCCCTCGCCCAGAGTCCCAACTACTACAAGCGCGCCTGGGACAACCTCGCGGTGGTGGATGACTCCACCACCGACAAGGCCGGATTCGACAAAGGCAAGGGCGGCAAGCGGGTGAAGGTGAATTAAGGGCGATGCGCCCTTACTGTATGTCCGCGTAACAATTCGGCGTCTCGTAGAGCCGCAGCTTTGTGCAGCGTACGCCGGCCTCGGCGAAGAGGCGGGGGCAGATGGCGGTAAAGAGGTATTCGGCCATTTTTTCGGCCGTGGGGTTGCCTTCGATGTAATAGATGCGCTGGGCGGTCTGGGCGGCGATGGCGTCGCCGAGGGCGCGGTCGCGGACGTTCAGGATGGTGGCGTGGTCCCAGTGCTCGTCAATCCACGCGCCGAGGCGCTCCTTGATCACGCCGAAATCAATGACGCGGTCGAGGGCGTCGAGCTCAGCCGCCTCGAAACTCGCCTCGATAACGTAGCGGTGGCCGTGCAGATGGCGGCACTTGCTTTCATGCTCCATCACGCGGTGCGCGGCGTCGAATTCCAGCCGCCGGGTGCAGCGGATGCGGGGGGAGGAGGGCAAGGTCATGGCCGGGATGTGGGGTTGGAAAGCTGGCGATCAAGCACGTCCTGCGCGGAATCCGGGGACGGCGTGGGCAGGCTGGGTTGAGGGCTGGTGCGACGCGGCGCACGCTGCACCCGTGGGGCAGGCTGTGGCACGGCCTGCACCGCAGCGGGTGGCGCAGGCTGCATCGCTTGCATGGGAACCGGCTGTGGGGCCACCATGCCGGGCTGGGGCGCGGGCATCATCACCGCGCCGGGCAGCGGGGCCATCATGGGGGCCGCGCCAGAGACGG
>DBAY01000047.1 GCA_002291925.1 Alphaproteobacteria bacterium UBA998
CGTTATCTAGGACAGCCCCTATATTAAAGTGATAGCAGCGGCTCAGGCCGCGTGTGAATGATCGCCCTGATAGACGAAGGTGCGGCTGCAATAGGGGCACACGATGAACCCCTCCTCCCCTTCGATGTGCAAATAGACACGCGGATGGCCGAGCGCGCCCTGCCCGCCATCACACACCACTTCCACGCTGGTGACGGGGATGGTTTCAAACTGCGGTTGCTGTGAATGCATCACACACTCCTTGAGGGGGACTACCCTGCTCATACACAAGCGGGCGTCATCAGTCAAAAATGAAGTTGGGGCCCTTCTGCTTCGAGGAGACGCGCTTGACCATCGCGCCGCCTGTATGGGCATTGACAGCGACCAGCGACTCCGCCGCCCGCCCGCCCGAGACGAAGGGCGATTCCACCGACGCAGGGGCCGCGGAAGCCGCCGCCGGTGCAGCGCTCGCCACCGCCGGGCGCACCACCAGCACTTCCGCGCCGCTGCGCTTGGGCTGGGCGCTGGAGACCTGGATCACTTTCATGCGCACACTGGCATCGGCGCGCGAAAAGGCCTTCGCATCGCCGGAGGAGCGGGTCGTTTCCCCATTCTTCACCGAGATGGAGAACATGCGGTTGCGCGGCGACAGGCCGCCGTAATCACGCACTTTGCCGTTGAACATCACATCCGACGCCGAGGCATATTCCACCGGCCCGCCAAGCGCCCGCTGCCATTGCTTGCGTACCATCGCGTAATACTGACGGCCCCGCATGGTGCCGCGCGAGTGATAGGCGGCGATCGCCTCCTGCCAATTGCCGAGGTCCTCGTAATTGCTGCGCAGGAATTTGCCGCCATACGCCACGTTGCTGGCCGGGTTGAAGGCATCAGTCAGGCTGGCGAACGCGTTCGGGTGATGCTTCAGGTTCACCTGCATGCATCCCACATCCATGCTCTCGACACCCTTCAGCTGCAGGCGGCGCGCGAAGGTGACAGCCTCGTGCATCGTATCGAAATAATAGCCCTGCCCCCCGGCATTGATGGTCCACGGCCACGGCACGACGGTGCGCGCCTCATCGCTCCAGCGGCCAGACTCGCCCATGGCGATGGCCTGCACCAGTTGTTTGGGGATGCCGAGCTCGCGCTCGACGCGGGCAAAATGCTGGCTGCACAGGCGCGAGACCTCCAGCACCGGCTCAGACGCGGCCGCCTGCGCGCCTTGGAAGGCGCCGAGCATGGCTGTGGAGAGGAGGAATGGGCGTAGGCTGCGCAACTGTTAAGTTCCCGTTTGTTTAGCCTATGTTTATAACACGCTTGAGTGACCAGAAGCAATCACCGTGCCAGAAACGCCTTGGATTCAGCATAAAATGCGCCTATTTTTCCCTCGCGCCACATCTTCCAAGGAGAATTCCATGCGCCGCCTGCTCACTGCCAGCATTCTTGCTGGGTTTGCCCTTTTCGCCTCCTCCGCCTCTGCCATGAACCTCGTGAACAACCTCGATGACCAGCCGCACACCTTCGCCGTGCAATCCATTGGCGGGGCCACGCGCACCGTGACGCTGCAACCGAAGGAAACGTTCCGCTTCAACGAATATCGCTGCCAGGTATACCTTGTGGGGCAGGAAGACCGCATCCAGCCTTCGCGCATGGGCGACCAGTTCGTAATCTGGGATGACGGCACGCTCCGCCTCCAGCGCCGTCAGTACCAGCGCTTCAAGCACTGATTTTTCGACGATTTGATCCGGCCGAACAGATGTTAATTTTTATAATTGAACATCGTTCATTTTATGATATGGTGAGGGGCATGGAGGAGTTCGCCATGCATCCCATCCCGTTTCTCGACTACCGCCAGAGCAGCCCCGCCCACTATGCCGAGGATCACCCAGAACGCTTGCGCGGACTGCTGCACGCCACGCGGCGGACGCTCGGCGCCTGGTCAGATATGGCCGCCCATGCCCTGCTGCCGCTGGGCGACCGCATGACGCGGCGCTGGCTGGCCTGCACGGGCAATCCCTACCTGGCGGAAATTGACCGCGTCACCGCAAAACACCCCATCCCCGGCCTCTACGCGCTCAATCTCAGCTATGAATGGGGCTGCACCGGCGCCATCCGCGAGACGTCTGAGGGCCCGACGCTGCTGCGTGTCCTCGACTGGCCCTTCCCCGGCCTCGGCACTCATACCACCGCGCTGCAGCTGCGCGGCCCGTCCGGTGATTACATCAACCTCACCTGGCCGGGGCTGGCTGGCAGTTTTCAGGGCATGGCACCGGGGCGCTTCGCCGCGGCCATCAATCAGGCCCCGATGCGCCGTTACGGCTAAGGTCTCGCACTCGACTGGATGATCAACCGCCGCCGCATGTTCCGCGAGGACGGCCTGCCGCCCGCCCATCTGCTGCGCAAGGTGTTCGAGGAGGCAAAGGACTATGCCGAGGCCAAGCAAATGCTCACAGAAACGCCCATCTGCCTGCCCGCCATCTTCCTGCTCAGCGGCACCCGGCCCGGTGAAGGTTGCATCATCGAGCGGCTGGAGCGCGACGCGCATGTGCGCGAGTTGAAAGACGAGCCCTCCCTCGCCGTCACCAACCATTTCCATTCCGAGCGCCTGAACGCCACCGCAAAAGGCTGGCTTTCCCGCGCACTGGACAGCCACGCACGCTGCGGAATCATGAGCAAGGACGGTGATTCACTGATGCCGGGCGAGTTCCACCGCCTGCCCCACGCTATCTTGAGCCATCTCACCCGCCTGACCGCCCGCATGTCCGCCGCCGGCGGAAGGGTCACCGCCCGAGTATGGGAAGCCCACGGGCCGGTGAGCGAAGAGCTGCAATTAGGATAAGCGTCTACCGTCCAAATTTTCGATGCAACGCGCCACCTCCGGACAATAGGCATGCAGCATGGCGGCCTGCCGTGCCATAAGCCGGGCTTGGTGAAAACCCGTCGGATTGTCACCACGTGACACAATACTGAGTGATTTGATCGGTGTATCAGCCAGCTTATGCAACTTCTCAATATGGAGTGGGCCAATCTCTGCCGTGACGGCCTCCAGACGATTCTGACGGAAGCCACCATTTCGACGGCTCGGGTCTTTACGATCCTCCGGTGTTCGTCCTAATTCCAGCATTTCCGCCAGTCCATGCGCCATCCCAAGCGAGGCGAGCAGAACGGCACAGCTTCCGGGCGTGCTGGCACCCGGCGTGCGGACTTCCTGATGACGATTGGCGTAATCATTCAACGTCTCACATTCGTCAATCTTGCACTCCACGATTTCCTTCACCGCGGTTTTCTTCTCACTAGATAAACCCGTCACGATGGCATCCGACACATGAAGGCCATCGCGAAAGCGATCGAATGCCGCATCGCTGGGGCATGCCAGCGCAAAGCCGCCCTGATGAAGCATTTCCAGCACTCCATCAGCCGTGGCATAATAGAGCATCGAGGCGGCTGGATCTTGATGAGAGTCAGACGTCCTCACGTTCATCAGATTCCGACCCGTATTATCCTGCAAACCGTAGTGAATATGGAGCCCGCAACCGGGCTCTTTTTTACCATGATTGAACTCGGGCCTTGTATAGGGAGGACGGTCGCGAAAATCCGCCCGCAGGCCAAGACGCTGGCTTTCTTCGGAAACGAGCTCACGAAGACGGTCTATCCATTCGCCCATTTGAAGGGCGTCATGGGTGATGCCGGTGCTGATTTCCATCTTCTGCCGGTCACCCACCACTCCACTCTCATCAAGGGCACGTTCCAGCACAATGCCCTCTTCGGCAGCACGTCGCCAGACGCGGGCCACCAATGCCATCCGGGCCAAAGCCAGGTTTGGCAAACGCATCGAGTGAATCTCGTCATGCACCAATTCTCGAATGGCGGAAGCTTGGGTGGCCTCGGCATCCCCCCGCTGTTGCTGATAATGGCGGGTATTCTCAATTTCTTGCGGCAATATATTTAGATAATCCAAATTCTTATAAAGAAGCGGATTTGCATCAACAGATTCACAGATGATATCCTTCAGCGCACCTGCGTCGAGCGTCAGCTGCATCTTTTCTGGGACAGCGTACCATTCAATCTCCGCGCCAAACGTGGGAATGACGCCAAGCCTGTCAAAAAAGGCCTGACATTGACGCAGCGAAGAACGCGAAGCCTCGGCGAGGGTAAATGCACGCATGCCCTCAGCGTAGCAGAGGATTGTGAAGGTTTGTTTACGTCCGCTTTATTTCAATGCCGCCTGCGCTGCTGCCAGCCTTGCAATCGGCACGCGGTACGGCGAGCAGCTTACGTAGTTCAGACCGGTTTTCTGGCAGAAATCGATGGAGGCCGGGTCGCCGCCATGCTCGCCGCAGATGCCGAGCTTGAG
>DBAY01000057.1:0-222 GCA_002291925.1 Alphaproteobacteria bacterium UBA998
CACTGTTCCGCCGCGAGGGCCCGAACATTCACTGCAATGTCCCCATCTCCATGGCGACCGCCGCGCTGGGTGGCAGCATCGAGGTGCCGACCATTGATGGCGGGCGTGTGAAGGTCACCATCCCCGAAGGTACTCAGACCGGCCACCAATTCCGTTTGCGCGGCAAGGGGATGAGTGTGCTGCGCTCGCCTTCCCGTGGGGACATGTATATTCATGCACAGG
>DBAY01000057.1:547-71754 GCA_002291925.1 Alphaproteobacteria bacterium UBA998
GACATGTATATTCATGCACAGGTGGAAACACCCATGCACTTAAACAAGCGCCAGAAGGATCTGCTGAAGGAGTTCGAGAAACTAGGCGGCAAGGATACCAGCCCAGAATCGGCCAGCTTCCTCGACAAGGTACGCGATTTCTGGGAAGACCTCGGCAGCAGCCGCTAAGGCCGGCCCGCGGGTGGTGCGGCAGCCTCGGCGGCCGGCGTCGCCGGCACGGGCGGGCTAGGCAGCGTGGCCCCTTCCAGTGGCGGGCAGTTCTTGACCTGCATCTGCTCCAGTAATTGCTGCTGACGAAGACGCGCCGCATCCTCGGCCTGCTCCATGCGATACCACGACACGTAAGCAGGCACGATCAGTAAATAGGACGCCTTCGCCCGGTCATCGGCGCGTGCCGCCTTTTCTATCCCTTGGGCCGCTTGGAATTCCTTGGCGAGATCTTCGCAGGAAAGCTGGGCTTCACGCTCGCCCACCGGCGCAGCCATTTCGGGCTCGGCGCAGGCGGTCAGCAGACCCAGCGCTAACAGCGAAAAACGGGTGAAATGCGGCATAACCTCTCCTACACAACGGAAAGCTAGCCTAGGCAGAAATACGTGCAGAGCGCAACAGGCAAGGCGGTGCTGCGAAATCTGCGCGTAGCATTCTGACGCGCACACCCACGTTTTTCCTTAACCTGCCCGCGCAGATGGCCTAGATTGAGCCGCGTGTGCGCCAGAGAGGAGAACGTCGCATGAGCGGGTTACGGATAGGCATTGCGGGCTGTGCGGGCCGGATGGGCATGGCGCTGATGTCAGGCGTGCGCGCGGCGCCGGAGCTGCAGCTTTCCGGCGGCTCGGTGCGCCCCGGCAGCGGGCTGGAAGCCTCCGCGCTGATGCTGCGGCAGGGCCTCGGCGATGTGCAGGTGACCGACGATATCCACGCGCTGGCGGGCCGTTCGGACGCGCTTATCGATTTCACCAATGCCTCCTGCAGCGTGCAGGTGGCGGACGCCTGCGCGCGCGCAGGCGTGGCGCATATCTGCGGCACCACGGGCTTCTCCGAGGCGCAGATGGCGCGGCTGCACGAGGCGGCGGAGAAAGTCCCCGTTGTCTGGTCGCCCAACATGAGCATCGGCGTGACGCTGTTTTCCTCGCTGGTGGAGCAAGCCGCGCGGGTGCTGAACGAGGAGTACGACATCGAAATCTACGAAATGCACCATCGCCACAAGAAGGATGCCCCTTCCGGAACCGCGCTGGCATTGGGCCGGGCCGCCGCCGCCGGGCGCGATATTGACCTCGATGAACGCGCTTTCTTCGACCGTAACGGCGAGCGTGAGCGCGGAAGCATCGGCTTTGCCTCCCTGCGCGGCGGCGATGTGGTGGGCGATCACACCGTCACCTTCGCCGGGCCAGGCGAGCGTTTCGAGCTCACCCACCGCGCCTCCAGCCGCGAAATCTACGTCCGCGGCGCTCTCATGGCCGCCCAATGGGCCACGAAGCAGGAACCGGGCTTTTACGGCATGCGGCAGGTATTGGGATTGTAGACGAGTACGGGGAAAGCTGCCTCAGAATTTCCGGCTCAGTAACCGCTATTGTCGCGCTCATCCTCACCGGTAATCGCTTTGCCGGCGGAGGTGAGGTCCTTGCCGAAACCGTGCCAGGTCTGGCAGGCGGCGAGGGTGTGCAGGGCAAGCAGGCTCAGCAGCGCGATGGTCAGGCGTTTCATGGGTTTCCTCTGGGTTGGGTCGGCCGGATAGAGCAATCAGACGGCCTTGACCCGTCATCTAGGCGCTTTTTTTCACCCACGCAACGGCGATGTGCAAAAGGGGCGTGGCCGAGGCTAGTAATCGAGCATCTGCGTCGCGCCCGTGCCAAAGCGTAAATCACGCTCCTCCCAACGATCCTGCAGGGCCGAGCGAGGGTGAAGGCTGGCGGGTGGGGCAACAGGCGGCCCGGACTGGCAGGCCGCCAGGGCACGCAAGGTGAGCAGGGACAGGCAGAGAAACATCCAGCGCGACATGGGGAAATCCTGCCAGCTTGGCCGCTAAAAATCCCTCATGGAAGGGCGTTGTGCACCCTTTTTAGCCGCCCTGACGTTTCTTCGCGTCGCGCAGCTTGCCGAGGCCCTCGCCGAG
Organism: Alphaproteobacteria bacterium UBA998; assembly: GCA_002291925.1. Lineage (GTDB taxonomy): Bacteria > Pseudomonadota > Alphaproteobacteria > Rickettsiales > UBA998 > UBA998. Next base: position 2,661 of record DBAY01000057.1, read on the forward strand.
GCGGCGCAGCGGTCGGCTGCAATCATCGCGCGGCACCACCACCTCGATCAGCGCCATCTCTGGCTTCGCCACGGCGTCCTGCAGGGCGCGCTTCAACTCGCCCTTGGTGGTGACGCGGTAGGGCGTACCATAGCGCAAGAGGGCGCAAAGCTGCCCATAATCCCACGGGTGGATGTTGTTGAACGGCCCGTCGATGATGTGGCGCTGCGTGCCGTAGCCGTCATTGTTGATGACGCAGACGATGGGGGCCATCTTCTCCTTGGCGATGGTGGAGAGCTCGATGCCGGTCATCTGGAACGCGCCGTCGCCCGCAATCACGATGGCGCGCGAGTCCGGGTTGGCGGCCATGGCGCCGACGCTGGCAGGCACCGCGAAGCCCATCGAGAGGTAATAGGCATCCGAAAGGAAGTTCTTGCGCTGCGAGGTGCGCAGGCCGATGGCGCCGAGCAGCGCGTCGCCGGTGTCGCAGATGAGCGTGGCGTCGTCCGGCATCTCGTTTTCGAGGATCTGGAAGAAGGACTCCACCGTGATGGCTTCCTGCTCCTGCGTGGGCGGCAATTCCAGCGGCTCGCGCATGGAAACCGGGTTCTCGAAGCGGGGGCGCACCGTGAGCGGCGCGGCGATCAGGCGCTCGACGAAATCGGCGAGCTGGATATTCTCGTAGCGGCGCAGGCCGATGAGCGTCTTTTCCGTGGTGGCGAGGATGCAGCGTTTGCGCTGCAGGGCGGCGGAATTATCCATGCCCATGAACACGTCTGAAAGAAACGCGCCAAGCAGCAGCACGCAGTCGCTCTCCTCGACCAGCTTCTGCGTCTCCGGCTCGGAAAGCCCGCCCGAATAGACGCCCACATAGAGCGGGTTCTGCTCAGACACCACCGATTTGGAGAGCAGCGTGGCCGCGATGGGGATGTTGTACTTGCCCGCCAGCTCCACCGCGAGGTCGGTGAGGTTGTGGCGGTGCAATTCGATGTCGGCGACAATGACGGGCTTCTTGGCGCCGTTGATCATCGTCACCGCGTCTTCAATCGCCGCTTCCAGGTTTTCCGGGTCTGATTCCGGGGGCGGAACGTTGCGGATGACCGGGGCGGCAATCGGCATGTCCACCACGTCATAGGGGATTTCGATGTAGCCCGGGCGGCACTGCGTCTGCACCTCGCGCACCACGCGCACGATCTCCTCGGCGGCGCGCTCGGGGTTCATCAGCACCGTATTGGCGCAGGTGACCTCCTCGAAGATGCGGCGCTGCGTGTCAAAGGTGCGCACCTTGTGATGCACCAGCGGGTCATTCTTGCGGTCATTGGGCGAGGGACCGCCGGAGATCACGATGAGCGGCGATTTCTCCGCATAGGCGCAGGCTACGGAATTCAGCATGTTCAGCCCGCCGACACAGTAGGTCACGCAGGCGACGCCGAGGCCATTCACCCGCGCATAGCCATCAGCCGCGAAACCGACCGAGGGCTCGTGCGTCATGGTGATGAGCTGGATGGGCGAGGCATCCAGCCAGCGGAAGGTGGGCAGCGCGAAATCGCCGGGAATTCCGAAGGCATGCTTCGCCCCCTGCGCATAGAGATAATCAAAGAGGAACTTGCCGACAGTCAAGGAATCTTGGGTCATAGCTTCAAGATATAGGCGAAGAGGTGGTAGCTGTCACTAGGCCTGGTGGGTATAAAATTGTCATCAAACTGTTACTTCGCGTTTGCCGCAAACCAGCTATAACCGTGCGTAAAGAATGCCTATGCATATCCAAACCCCCGTTATTTTCGTGACGACGGACTCGCCAACGGCGGCCTCGTTTGACGCTGACGCGCCACCGGTAGACCTGGACGGCGCCCTCAAGGATTGCGGCATCAGTTTTCAGAATGTGCAGCATGTGTCGCTGCGTCCCCCGTCCATGCCTGACCACAAGCGGGTAGAGTGGAATGCCGACACCATTGAAGCCCTGAAAAGGCTGCGTGCGCAGGGCGAACTCTATATCGTCGCCGTGGGAAGGGAAGCGCAGCAGGAACTTGATCGCAGGGAAATTGGCTACACCCCATTGTTGTCACCACAGCTTCCCATCGTCAAAGACCCGGAGCGCCTCGCCGTCCATGTGGGCGCGGCGATGGGCCGCATGCTGACGCAGGATCAGATGGTGCGCTGGACGCGGTAAGAAATCTATCAGACCGTGCCTTCCGATGCCGATCCCTATTTGCAGAAGGATCAGCGTTTCCTGCCGGCCATCGGCAAGTCAGGTGAGGCGATTGCCTACGATGCCTCGCCGGACGGCCCTGCCCGCTCCGAAGCCGAACCGGAACACCCCAGAGGCCGCCGCAAGGCGCCGGTAAAGACGGAAGACATCTGGGCCTCACGAAAACACATGGTACGCAAGGACGATGCCGCCCTCCGTACGATCGTTCGCAATGGTGGCATTATACCCGATACGTATGACGAGGCGACACCGGATTCCCAGCGCATCGGCTGGCGGCGGCAAATGCTCAACGGATCGGGCGAACCGAAAAAGAATCTCTACCAACCGGTATTCTGCACGGGGCGCTTCATTTTCTACATCAATCCGGACGACCATCCCCCGGCGCATCTGCACGTCTTTACGCGCTACCCCAACAAGCCCGTCACCACCGCCCGGCTGGGCTTTGTGAAGGAGGCGGACGGCGAAATGCATGTGGTGCCGTATTACTATTCCAACATGATCCTTCCGCCCCGCACCCTCAAGGCCGGCGCGGCTCCGCGATACATGGTGGGTGACCTGCCCGCGCGAAGTTATGCGGAGCGTTTCGACATCTCCCTGGAAAACCTCAACCTTGCCATTCTAGCCGCCAACGCCAACGCGGATCTGCTGTTTGAGCGCTGGCAAGCAATGCAGCGGCAGGCAGAGCGCCCTAAGAACAGCCATCTTCTGGCCAATGCGTGCCCGGACACGCGTGTCTCCGCCATCGGCGAGAACGAGCGGCTGGTGCGCGAGCCGCATTCCCCGCGCAAGGCGTCCACCAAGGGAGTCCAGGGACCGTCCGGCGCTTCGGCGCACGCCCTTTAACGGCTTCTTTAGCATTTTGGTCTAGGTTTACCTATATAGATGGTAGCCACCCACTTTTGTGACCTATGCACGCGACGCTTGAATCCATGGACAATCCCGCCCTTTACCAGCTTCACGAACTGCACCGCGCCAGCGTGACGCCGCTGCGCATCTTTGCGCATGCCAGCAAGCATTTGAGCAGCAACCCGATGAATCCGCTGGCTTATACCGGCCTCGGCCGCTCGATGGCCGCCGGGTTCGAGCTGCTCGAGCGCATCACCCAGCATTATGCCAAGCCGGAATTCGGCCTCACCCACACCACGGTGGATGAGCACCATGTGACCGTGCAGGACCGTGTGGTCGCCGAGCGGCCTTTTTGCAAGCTGCTCTATTTCGATCGCGCCCTGAAGGATGAGCGCAAGAAAAAAGACCCGAAAGTGTTGGTGGTGGCCCCCATGTCCGGCCATTACGCCACCCTGCTGCGCGGCACAGTGAAGGAGCTGCTGCCCTACGCTGAAGTCTACATCACCGACTGGGCCAATGCCCGCGAGGTGCCCTATTTCAAGGGCGGCTTCGACCTTGATGACTACATCACCCATGTGATGGAGTTCATCCGCTTCATCGGGCGCGACGTGCATGTGATTGCCGTCTGCCAGCCCGCCGTGCCGGTGTTTCTCGCCACCGCGCTGATGAACGAGGACAAGGAGCCCTTCGCGCCCGCCTCCATGACGCTGATGGGCGGGCCCATCGACCCGCGCAAGGCGCCGACGCAGGTCAACCGTCTCGCCACCGAGAAGCCGCTCGACTGGTTCGAGCGTACCGTCATTACCCGCGTACCGTTCAATTATCCGGGCTTCATGCGCCGCGTCTATCCGGGCTTCCTGCAGCTTTCGGGCTTCATGCAGCTCAATCTGGAGCGTCATGTGGGCGAGCATATCAAGCTGTTCCAGCACCTCGTGCAGGGCGATGGCGAATCCGCCGCCGCGCACCGGCGCTTCTATGACGAATATCTCTCCGTGGCCGACCTGCCGGCGGAATTCTACCTGCAGACCATCGACAAGGTCTTCCAGCGACATCTGCTGCCGAAGAACCAGTTCGATTACCGCGGCCGCATCGTCGATGCCGGGGCCATCACGAAAACGGCCCTGCTCTGCGTGGAAGGCGAGAAGGACGATATCTCCGGCGTCGGCCAGACCAAGGCCGCCATCGGCCTGTGCAAGAACCTGCCGGAATCCAAGAAACGCTACCACCTGCAAAAAGGCGTCGGCCATTACGGCATCTTCAACGGCCGCAACTACCGCGATAAGATCCTGCCGGTGATTCTGGAGCATATTCGCAACGCGTAGTTTTTATGTTTGCCCCTTCTCCGCGCTTCCTGCGCTCCGCAATAGGCGACGCTCCGCTAGCTCATGGCTGACTCGCAAAACGCTCTGTCGGCGTTTCGCCTGTCCTCGACTAACACAGTCGTGTAGCCGTCATCCTGCGAGCCGAAGGCTGCGCAGGATCTCCATCATTACGCTCAGAGATTCCGGGCCCGCTTCGCGTCCCGGAATGACGGGTGCCAACCCTTACGGTGCGGCAATCGAGAAGCGGCAATAGGTGAAGCCTTCGTTCCAGGCTTGTTTGTAGAGCTCGTTATTGCCCATTTCGGGGCGTTTGCGGAAGCCGTACATCATCTTGTACATGAAGCCGCCCTGCGCGGAGAGGCCGGTATCGCAGCCATCCTGCCAGCCGAGCTGGTATTCCGGCGGGCCCGACGGGGTGACGTAATACAGATCCATCGGGCGGCAGGCGGCGGCGTACAGCGCCAACGTCAGAAAAGCCCAGCGAAGGAAGCGGGAAGCAGTCATACCGTGCACTATACCACGCCAGCACACGGCCACCTCATGAAAATTTCATGACGAAAACGTTGAAATTCCTCACCAATGCATCAGGCGGCGTGGCGAAAATCCGGCTCCCACCATTCCAGCTCCGGCCATTCCGCGACCGGCAGCCCATCATACTGGCGTAAATGGCGGAAAATCGGGTCGTAGAGAATATCCTCCATCGGCGGCTCCACCCCGGCCTTATCGTATAGCATCGTCGTCTCCCATCTCTCCTTTTCGGGATAGCAAGCCTCGCATTTGCTGTAAATACGCAACGTAACATAACGACGATGCGTGGAATGCAGGCCTCGCGCATCAAAGGCGCGTGGAGAGCCAGATGGCCGTGCGGGTCACGGTCTTGATGCCCTGGTGCAGCAGACTGTAGAGCGGCGCCTGCTCGGCCCCATGCTCCAGCCCGGTGGCGTGGTGCTCCATCTCGTCGGCGCGAAACTGGGCGATGGTGTCGCGCAACGGGGCCTCCTCCACGGGCAGCCGCGCTTCCTGCGCCGCATAGTGCTCGTCGATGACCTCCTCCACCGCCACCGTGCAGGCCATGGCGGCTTTTTCGCCCATCAGCGCGGTCGCCGCGCCCAGCAGGAACCCGCCGACATGCCAGAACGGCAGCAGGGCCGTCGGGCGTACGCGGCGCTCCACCAGCAATGCCTCGAACGCCTGCAGATGCGCCTCCTCCTGCGCCTTCATGTGCGCGATGGTAGCGTGCGCCGGCCGCCCGCGCAGCACGGCAAGCTGGCCCTCATAAATGCGCCGCGCGCCATACTCGCCCGCGTGGTTGACGCGGATCATGCGCGCGAGGTCGTCAGCGGGGGAGGGATCACCGGGCAGGCTCATGCAGACTCCATGGGTTGACGCAGGAGATAGCGCATGACTGCCGCGCCGCCAAGGGCATAAAGCAGGTTCCAGCCCGCCATGGACAGGCCGAGGAAAGCGAAGGTCGTATCCTTGCAGGAAACCAGCGCGGCCCCGTTCAGCTGTTCGCGCAGCGCGTCGATGCTGGTGGCGGTGGTGGCGCCGGAGCAGGCGCTCGGGCCCGCGATCCACCCCTGCTCCACGCCCACATGGTAGGCTGCGATACCCGCATCGGCGAGAAACAGTCCCGCCGCCAGCAAAAGCAGCGGACGGCGCGGGCGCGGACGGCGGCGGGTAATCGCCTCGCCCGTCAGCCCAAGCGCCACGAGCGCAAGGTAGGGATAGCGCTGCAGCAGGCAGAGATCGCAGGGCTTCAGCCCGAAGCCATATTGCGACACCCACGCGCCGCCCAGCGCCGCCGCCGCCAGCAGCGCGGCCAGCGCCAGCGGGTGTCTATGAAAGAGTCCTGTAGACAGCATCATGCCCGCATCATAGCGCAGGGCGGGCCCAAACCCAAGCGCCGCGCCAAAATCATTGACGCATCCCCGCCGCTGCCTATGATACCGATTCCTTGCGTGCCCCTGTGGTGGAATTGGTAGACGCGCTAGACTCAAAATCTTGTGTCCGCAAGGACGTGTCGGTTCGAGTCCGACCGGGGGCACCATATGGAGTTTTATGAATAAAACGCCTCACTGGTCATCTAGGGCTTGGCGTAATTTTTAGTCGCAAGGGACACTGGCGGGGCAGTTGCTGGCGAGTCCGTGCAGTGTTCTCCGGCTTCTGACAATAAAATTGAAGACTTCAAAAAAGCGGGTGGGGCGGAAGGCCTCAGTATCCCAACGGTGTCCCACAAGTGTCCCAGACAGTCCGTATTCTTCCGTACACGCTCGCTATATTAAGGTTTCACAAGACTAATAATCTAACAGCTTACATGATTATTAAACGCTATGCACACCTATCTGAGGCTCACACCAGCCAAGTGGTGGCAGTGATGAATGAAAGAATATGGGGCTGGCATAGATGTTTAGAACATATATGCTGGCAAGATGGACTTAAGGTATTAAAGAATAAGCGCAAACAAGCGGATCAAGCTGCTTGAATTTTTTGTTGGTGGCGCGACGGCTCGAACCGCTGCGGAAATGGCTGGCGTCAATCGCAATACAGCACGGCTGTTTTTCCATCGACTGCGGGTTATTATTGCCGAAGAACAAGAGAAACTATCGCCGTTTGTGGATGGCGAAGTCGAGGTAGATGAGAGTTATTTTGGCGGAAGACGTAAAGGCAAGCGTGGCCGTGGCGCTGCAGGAAAAGTCCCGGTGTTCGGGCTGCTCAAGCGTGGCGGCAAGGTGTACACGCAGGTAATTCCAGATGCCAAGGCTGCAACACTCATACCCATCATTAAAAACCGTATCGCCCCGGATTCTATCGTCTACAGCGACTCCCTGCCGAGCTATAACGTGCTGGATGTCTCGGACTTCAGACATTACCGTATCAATCACAGCAGGCTATTCGCGGATAAGAAAAATCACATCAACGGCATCGAGAATTTCTGGAACCAGGCCAAGCGGCATATGCGCCAGTTCAACGGTGTCCCAAAGCAAAACTTCAATCTTTTCCTGAAAGAATGCGAGTTCAGGTTCAATAACCCCTCGCCAAAAAAGCAGTTACAGCTACTCAAGCAATGGATAAAATCAAGGCAGATCTAACCCAAACATCTATGCCAGCCCCTTATATTAAAATCCCTGTGCGTGAACTCTTCGGGGATACGGGGGAGTAAAATGGTGCCCAGAGCCGGAATCGAACCAGCGACACAGGGATTTTCAATCCCTTGCTCTACCAACTGAGCTATCTGGGCACTCCGCCTTGGCGGCTGGAAGTGGCGTTATAGCCAAAGCCGCCGATGCTGTCCAGCAGAGATGATGCTTAGCCTTCGTCCGGCGAGAAGTCCTCGGGATCGGGGATGTCATCTTCCTCCATCACCGGCACGGCGTAGCGGCCCGTGAACCAGCGGCCGAGGTCGAGATCGGCACAGCGCGTGGAGCAGAACGGCGCGGTTTTTGGGTCCGAGGCCTTATCGCAGACGGGGCAGAGGGATTTCATGCATTGGAAGGTGGGTAGGTTTCGCAATAGGGACAAGAGGTGTCCGCCACATAGGTAGGGTGCGCGCGGTCTTCGGGCGTGAGCGGGTGGCCGCAGGCGGCGCACATGGTGATGGTGGCGTCCGGCGCGAGGCCGTGGCCGACGGCGAGGCGTTCGTCGAACACGTAGCAACTGCCGCGCCACAAGCTTTGCTCGGCGGGGATTTTCTCGAGATAGTTCAGGATACCGCCCTCGAGGTGATAGACTTCCTCGAACCCCTGCTCGCGCAGCCAGGCGGTGTATTTTTCGCAGCGTATGCCGCCGGTGCAGAAGCTGGCGACGCGCTTGTGTTTTTCGGGGTCGTAATGCTCGCGCGTGAAGGCGGGGAGCTGGGTGAATTTGCGCGTGTTGGGGTCGACGGCGCCTTGGAACGTGCCGAGGTGCGCCTCGTAGCTGTTGCGCGCATCGATGAGGACGACGTCGGGAGAGGAAATCAGCGCGTTCCATGCTTCCGGCGGTACGTAGGTGCCAACACCATTTTCGGGATGGGCCGGCTCGCCGAGCGAGATGAGTTCCTTCTTCAGTTTCACCTTGGCGCGGCCAAAGGGCAGGGCTTCATGCTGGCTCGTCTTGATGGTGAGCGGTGCGATGCCGGGGATGGTTTGCAGCAAGGCGTGGAGCGCCTTCAATGCGGCAGGCTCCCCGGAGACGGTGGCGTTCAGCCCTTCCTCGGCGAGCAGGATGCTGCCCTTGATGCCCTCGCGTTCCATGCAGGTGAGCAGGGGAACCTTCCAGTCATGGTAAGTGGGGAAGGGGAAGAACTGATAAAATGTCTGGATGGTGTAGGAGGCCATGCGCCTTTTTAGCAAAGCCACGCAATAGGTAAAAGCAGCTTAATGCATCCGCCCCGCAGGTACTGGCGCCATGGCGTTCCCTATTGCCATAGCACGTTCCGCTTCCAGGCGTGCTCGCCAGCCGGCGCTAGGAACCTGTTGCCCATGCAAGCGCCCCAGAGCGGCGATTTGCTCACGGTGCAGCGCGTCGGCCTGCGGTCCCAGTGCGCTGGAAGGAATAGCTGCCGGCGGCTCCTGCAGGCCCAGCGCCCGCTGACGATCGGCCACCAGCTGCTGGCGGGCCAACGTCACGGCTTTATCAAGCATCTCACCGTGATCATCGCGGATATTGATGTGCTTTTTTTGACCATTCACCATGACATTTGCATGATAACGTGAGATAGAGCTTCCAAACTTCTGTTTCGGCGTCTCCGGGTGATACTCGATATCCTTAGCGTTCACCCAAACCAGCTCCGCCACGTCATCTTTGGGGGTGAGCTTTGGAATATTTCCGCTGTTTCCCGTCATATTGACATGAAAATACTCATTTACCGTATGAGTCTTTGGATTGTTACTGACACCATAACTACTGTCAGCCCCAAGACTTTTCGGCTGGTAGCTTGCAGGAAGTGTAAGTCCGGTTTCCTCTTTCAGCTCACGCAGCGCGGTAGCGCACAGGTTGTTATCAGAGGGACGAGTAGTACCTGAGCCAAGGGGGGCGTGGGCTTCCATGTAACCGCCAACCATGATCAATTCATCTTTCAGACCAAGTTCCGGCTTTGCAGGGTTTTTGTATTTGCGGGCGAGCAACACATAAACATCGTGTGTATCTTCGGCACCATAGGTGACGGCCACCGTCGAACCAGCGGTCATGGAGGGATAGGGGCGGGTATAAAGCGTTGAGGCGTCCGCTCCGTCAGGCATTGCCGCATTGTTTTGCGTGTAGGGATTATGGAATGCTGCGCCGAACATATCCCGGCCTTTGGGCATATCGTAAGCGAGGGAAGTTATCAGCGCCTCGCGCAATTTGTCTACCTCAGGCGCACGATTCACGATGCTTCGTATGCTCTCATACAGATCGCGCGTAGGGTCGGCGAGGACGGCGCCCATCTGCGAGTGGGCGGACTGCATGGCAAGGGGAGCGGCATTTGGCGTCATAACTCTTTAGTTGTAGCAATTCCGGACGGGATGGACACGTGAAGATTCTGTGACAAGCCAAGGCGTGGCTTTAAATAAGTCCATGACTTTTAAAAGAGTAGTGGCCCTTGCTTGCCACGATGACATGGTCATGCACGCGGATATTGAAGGGTTTGGCGGCTTCCATCACCAGCTTGGTCATCTCGATATCGTCCTTGCTAGGGCTGGAATTGCCGCTCGGGTGGTTATGGACGAGAATGATGGCTGTGGCGCCATGCTCCAGCGCGCGCTTGATGATTTCGCGGGGATAGACGGGCGTGTGATCCACCGTGCCGCGCTGCTGCACCTCATCGGCGATGAGCGCATTGCCGCGATTGAGGAAAAGCACGCGGAACTCCTCGATTTTCTTCTCCGCCATGGTCAGGCGGCAGTAATCGAGCAGGGCGGTCCAGGACTGGATGATCGGCTTGTCGTCCATCCCTTGGCGCAGCATCAGCTCGGCGGCGGCTTCCACGGTGCGCAGCGCCGCCACGACGGCCTCGCCAACGCCTTCCACCTCCATCAACGCCGAGGGCGAAGCCTTCACCGCGCCCGCGAAGCTGCCGAAGCGCTTGATGAGCGCCTTGGCCAGCGGCTTCACATCGCCGCGCGGCTTGGCGGCAAACAGCACCAGCTCCAGCATTTCATAATCCGCCACCGCCGCGAGGCCGCCCTTCAGGAAGCGCTCACGCAGGCGCTGGCGGTGTCCGGCGGTCAGGTCGAGGGCGGGCGCATTCATGCGGAAAGTGCTTTCCATTCAGGAGGGTTTTCGCTATCTTCCCGCCTTTCCTGAAAGGGCCCATCACTATGCAGGATGCGAAAATTAACGTCGGCATCATTATGGGAAGCCAGTCCGACTGGTCAACCCTCAAGCACGCCGCGCAGGTGCTGGAACAGCTCGGCGTGGCACATGAGTGCCGCATCGTCTCCGCGCACCGCACGCCGGAACGCCTCTATGAATACGCCAAGGGCGCGGAAGCACGCGGGCTGCAGGTGATTATTGCCGGGGCCGGAGGCGCAGCCCATCTTCCGGGCATGACCGCGGCGCTGACGCATCTGCCGGTGCTCGGCGTGCCCGTGCGCAGCGAGGCGCTGGACGGCATGGATAGCCTGCTCTCCATCGTACAGATGCCGGGCGGCATTCCGGTGGGGACGCTCGCCATCGGCCCGGCGGGGGCGAAGAATGCGGCCTTGCTGGCCTGCTCCATCCTTGCGCTGCATGATCCGGCACTGCGCGAGAAACTGAAATCGTTCCGCGCCGAGCAGACCGCGACCGTCGCCGAAACGCCTTCCAATACGTAAGCCATGACGCCACTGCCCCCTGCGGCCACCATCGGAATCCTCGGCGGCGGTCAGCTAGGCCGCATGATGAGCATGGCGGCCTCCCGGCTGGGCTATCACGTGCACATCTTCACGCCGGAAGAAGATGCGCCCGCATCGGAGGTCTCGCTCGCCACGACGCTCGCGGATTACCGGGATGAGGACGCGCTCGCCCGTTTTGCCGCCTCGGTGGATGTGGTGACGTTGGAGTTTGAGAATATCCCCGTCGAGTCGCTGTGCTTCCTCGAGCGCCATGTTCCCGTGATGCCGGGCGCGAACCTGATGGAAGTCACGCAGCACCGCGCCAATGAGAAAAGCTTTGTGCAGGCGCAGGGCATTGCCACCGCGCCGTTCCGGGCTGTGCATTCGCTGCCGGAACTTGTTCACGCGCTGGCTGAGCTCGGCACGCCCGCCATCCTCAAAACCTCCCGCCTCGGTTATGACGGCAAGGGCCAGTTCCTGCTGCGCTCTCCCGAGCAGGCCGCCGAAGCGTGGGAAGCGCTGGGCGGAGTGGAGTGCGTGCTGGAAGGCTTCGTCGATTTCACGGCAGAGCTGTCCGTCATTGTCGCCCGCAGTGTGGCGGGCGAGGTGGCCGTGTTTCCGCTGACCCGCAATGAGCATCGCCATCACATTCTGCATATCAGCGCCGTGCCCGCCGGAGTGCCGGACAGCGTCGCGCAGGAAGCCGAGCGCATCGCGCGCACTTTGGCGGAAGCAGGCGATCTGGTCGGGCTGCTGGCGGTAGAATTGTTCCTCTGCCGCGATGGCTCGCTGAAGGTGAACGAGCTGGCCCCGCGTCCGCATAATTCCGGCCACTGGACCATGGATGCCTGCGCCACCAGTCAGTTCCAGCAGGCCATCCGCGCTGTGACAGGACTGCCGCTTGGGCCCACGCACCTGACCTCGCCCGCGCGCATGCTGAACCTGATTGGCGATGATGTGCATCAGGCGCATGCGTTGCTCGCGGCCGAGCCCACTGCGCGGCTGCACCTTTACGGCAAGGCCGAGGCGCGGCCGGGGCGCAAGATGGGACATATCAATTATCTTCTGCCTTCCGGGCCCGCTTGAACGCCGCCACACTGCCGCAAAAAATGTCGTGCGCGGACAGGTTTTTCGTGTAGTTAGTTAAACTTGCATTGGCTTTCAGCTATATCAAAGACATGAGATCTGCCGCACTTCGCATGGAAAATTTCGCTACCCCTACATTCCCCGGAACCGCCGGGTTGGAGCGACTGGATCAGGAAATCTTTTCCCAGATTCTTCAGGCGCATGCCCTCTGGCTGAATTCCGAAGGCAAGGAAGGCCGCCGCGCCAATTTGAAAGATACCGATCTCCGCCATATCAGCTTTCAGGGGGCGAACCTGGTGCAGGCCAGCCTGCGCGGGGTGAATCTGGACGGGGTGGATCTGCGCGGCGCCATGCTGCAGGAGGCTGATTTCACCGAGGCCAAACTGGTGGGTTCTAATCTCAGCGGGCTGGAACTGCGGCGCGTGAATTTTGCCTCCGCCCATCTGGACCGCGCGGTGCTGGAACAAGCGGATGTCTCTTACTGCAATTTCCTCAACGCGCACCTGAATGAGGCCAATCTGCGCGGTGCGAACATGGAGCGTTCCATCCTGCGTCAGGTGCAGTCGGCGCGCGCTGATTTTACCGGCGCCAATCTGCGCGACGCCAACGGGCGTGAGAGCAATTTCACGGCAGCGAAATTCCACGACACACTGCTTGAGCGCACCGATTTGCGCGACAGCAAGTTTGATTACGCCGAGTTCGTGAATACCCGCTTCGCGCAGACGCCCTTCAAGGGCTCCAGCTTCAACGGGGTGTCATTCACGCAGGCCGACTTCAAGGAAGCATTGGAGATTTCTCCGGAATACCGCTCTGCCGCTTACAAGGAAGAAAAGGCCGCCATCGAGGGCCAGTTGCAGGAAGTGCGCCGCAAGGAAGCCGAACTGGCCGAGCAGCGTCAGGCGCTGGAGCGCAAGCTCTCCGCGTTCGATGATCTGGCGCGGCAGGAGGAATCCGCCAATCTCCGCCTGCGCAGTTCCCGCAAGACGCTCGGCGTGCTGACGGCGATTTTTGGCGTGCTTACCCTGCTGATTCTGGGCGGCATCGCGCTGGTGGCGATGAGCCTGTCCGGTGAACAGCTCAACATGGCGGAAATCGGGCTAGTGGCGTTCATCAGCCTGCTGCTGTTCTGCCCGTACTTCGTGGCTTTGCTGAAAGTCCGTGGTGCAGCGCAGCAACTGGAAGATGTGGTGGCGTTAAGGGAACGTAAACTAATGGCGTTGCATAGTGGAGGGGTGAATGAAGTACCACAAACACCCACTCCCGCCCCGGCTTTGTTCGGCGCTGTCCCCACACCAAGCGATGAGCTCACGCTCAACCTTCCTGAAACGGCACGCCGCAAAGGCCTGTTCGGGAAGAAAGCGTAAGTTTCATGACCGAACATCGTTTGAGAAAGTCCCTTTGCGTCTTCTGCGGCGCGCAGAACGCTGTCCCCAAAGCCCATCTGAATATTGGCACCGCACTCGGCACCGAAATGGCCAAGCGCGACATCGCGCTGGTCTATGGCGGGGGCGATTGCGGCATCATGGGGGCCGTCGCCAACGCGACGCTGGCGGGCCAGGGCTGGGTCACCGGCGTGTTCCCGCGCCATCTGCAGAATATCGAGGTGGAGCATAAGTCGCTCAACGAGATCATCATCGTAGATACGATGCATGAGCGGAAGAAAATCATGTATGACCGTGCCGATGCGTTCGCTATTCTCCCCGGCGGCTGCGGCACGCTGGACGAGATGTTCGAGATCATCACCTGGCGCCAGCTCAAGCTGCACGAGAAGCCGGTGATCATCTTCAACCATCTGGGATACTGGGATCACCTCGTCGCCTTGCTGGAGCATATGATCTCCACCGGCTTCGCCCGCCCTGAAACCCGCACCATGTTCGAGGTGGTGAACACGCTGGACGAGTTGCTCGCCCGCGTGGAAAAACTCAAGGAATACGCTTAGTTTTTGGGGGTTGTCACCCCGCACTTGGTACGCGGCATCTCCTTGTTAGTGGAGGGAGACCCCGCAACGAGTGCGGGGTGACATTTGCTTTTTAGCCGTCATCCTGCGAGGCGAAGCCTGCGCAGGATCTCCCTCGTTACGCGAACAGATTCCGGGCCCGCTGCGCGTCCCGGAATGACAGGTATTTCCCCTTGTCGCCCTGAACTTGTTTCAGGGCCTATTCTTGTAAAGATGCTGAAACATGTTCAGCATGACGAGTAGGGCACCGTCATTGCGAGGAGGGTAGCGACCAAGCAATCCAGACTAGCCAGCGAATTCCTTCGCTCTCACTTGCCATGACGATTGGCCCATCACTCCATGTACTGTCCGCCGTTGATGGAGAGCGTCTCGCCAGTGATGAAGCCGGCCTGATCGGCCACGAGGAAGAGCACGGCGCGGGCGATTTCTTCCGGCTCGCCCATGCGGCCGACGGGGATGCCGCCGATGATTTTCTCCAGCACCGAGCCAGACACCGCCGCCGTCATGTCGGTGCGGATATAGCCGGGCGCGATGGAGTTCACCGTGATGCCCTTGTTCGCCGTCTCGCGGGCCAGCGCCTTGGTGAAGCCGAGCACCCCGGCTTTTGCGGCGGAGTAGTTGGTCTGGCCGAACTGGCCGAGCTGGCCGTTGATGGAGCTGATATTGACGATGCGCCCAAACCCCTTGTCGCGCATGGAGCCGATCACCGCGCGGGCCATGAAATAGCAGGAGTTGAGGTTGGTGTTGATGACCTCCGTCCAGTATTCCGGCGGCATCTTGTGCATGAAGGCATCACGCGTGATGCCCGCATTGTTCACCAGCACCTCCACCGGGCCACCCATGGCTTCGGCGATCTTCTGCACATGTGCCTGGCATTCGTCGAAGTTGGAGATGTCGAATTTGAAGACGGGAATCCCCGTCTCGGCGCGGAACTCCTCCGCCACGCTGTCGCGCGATCCGTAATTGGCGGCGACGTTGTAGCCCGCTTCCTTCAGCGCCACGGCAATCGCCTTGCCGATGCCGCGCGTTCCCCCGGTGACCAGTGCAATCCGGCTCATATCATTCCCCTCTTGATTCTGCTTAATTTCGTTCGACGCACAGTGCGACGCCCATGCCGCCGCCAACGCACAGCGTGGCGAGGCCTTTTTTCGCATCGCGCCGCTTCATCTCATGCAGCAGCGTGACGAGGATGCGTGCACCCGAAGCGCCGATGGGGTGGCCGATGGCAATGGCGCCGCCATTGACGTTTACTTTCGACGTATCCCAGCCCATCTCGCGATTGACGCAGACCGCCTGCGCGGCGAAGGCCTCGTTTGCCTCGATGAGGTCAAGCTGCTCATGCGTCCAGCCCGCTTTCTCCAGCGCCCGGCGCGCGGCGGGAACCGGGCCGATGCCCATGATCTTCGGCTCCACGCCGGCTTGTGCCCAGCTGGCAATGCGCGCAAGCACGGGCAGGCCGCGCTTCTCGGCTTCCGAGCGGCGCATCAGCATCACGGCGGCGGCGCCGTCATTGATGCCGGAGGCGTTGCCCGCCGTCACGGTGCCTTCCTTGTCAAAGGCCGGACGGAGCTTGGCAAGGCTCTCCGCGGTGGTGTCACCACGGATGAACTCGTCTTTGTCCACCGTCACCATGTCCTTCTTTACCTGCACCTGCACGGGGACGATCTCATCCTTGAACTTGCCCGCCTGCTGGGCGGCGAAGGCTTTTTTCTGCGATTCGGCGGCGAAGCTGTCCTGATTCTCGCGGGTTAGGCCGTATTGCTTCACGAGATTCTCAGCGGTGTTGCCCATGTGATAATTATTGAAGGCTTCCCACAGCCCGTCGCGGATCATGGTATCGATCATCTCGACATTGCCGAATTTCACGCCATTGCGCAGGTAAACCACGTGCGGGGCCATGGACATGCTCTCCTGCCCGCCCGCGATCACAATGTCGGAGTCACCCAGAAGAATGCTCTGCATACCGATGGCCGTGGCGCGCAGACCGGACCCACATACCTGATTGATGCCCCACGCAGGGACCTCGTTAGGCAATCCGGCCTTGATAGAAGCCTGACGCGCTGGGTTTTGACCTTGTCCCGCATTCAATACCTGCGCGAGGATGACTTCGGAAATATGTTGCGGTGCAACATTGGTCTGCGCGATGAGCGCTTTCAGCACTTCCTTGCCGAGCTCATGGGCCGGTAGGTTGGCAAAACTGCCGTTGAAATTACCGACCGGGGTGCGCAGCGCCGCGACGATGACGACGTCGTCTTTGGTGGTCATAAGCGATTCTCCTTGTTGGGTATGGGAGCTATGTAGACGCGTTTTATGGATTTCCAAGGGTAAAGTAAAGTGGGAGCTTGGTTTTCTACGCGTGGGCGAACCATGCGGCCAGAGGTTTCCACAATTGCGATTGCCTGCGCGTGCCGGTGATCATGCCGATATGCCCGGTCTGCGGACGGTGCAGCGTGACATGGGGCAATTGCTCTGCCAGCGCCACGGCGGAACCTTGCGGCACGATACGATCATGTTGCGGTGCAGCAATCAGGGTGGGGGTGGTGATGGAGGCTGGGTCGATGGTGACGCCGCCGACTTCCCATTGCCGCCGGTAGGTGCGGTTTTCCTGCTGACAGTCGATGAAGCATTCCACCGCCACATGGCGGGGCAGGGGCACACAATCATTAGCCCAGTGCTCGATGGCGGTGAAGTAATCGCGCTCCGCCTTGGTTTTCAGCGTGGGGAATTCGCGGAACTTTTCCTGAAAGCGCCACGGGTCGCTCTGGTAGAACAGGTAAAGAATGCTCTCGCCGGGAAGGAAGGGCAGGCGCGCCAGCGTCTGGCGCAGCGCCTCGGCCCGCGCGTCGGAGAGTTGCAGATGGCACGCATCCGCCGCGTGGAAATGCCAAGGCGTTGCCAGCAGGGCCATGCGATCAATCAGCTCCGGATGATGCCGCGCAAGCGCCAGCGCGATGAGCCCGCCCATGCAATAGCCCACCAGCCCGGCAGGCGTGCCATGCACGGTGTGCACATGCCGCGCGGCGGGGGTAAGAATCTCCGCCACATACTCGGCGATGCTAAAGGCTTGCTCCATCGCGCCCGGTACGCCCCAGTCGAGCAGGTAGACGTCATGCCCCTGTGACGCGAGGAAGCGCACGAGGCTGCGCTTTTCATCGAGGTCGAGAATGTAATAGCGGTTGATGAGCGACGGGACGATAAGCAGCGGACGCTTTTGCGCCTTGCCTTCTGCGGGATAATGATAAAGCCGCGCCGCATGTTTCTGCCAGACCGCTTTGGGCGGGGCCGGGTAGCGCACGGCATCGCGGCTGTAACGGAGGAAGCTCTGCACCCCCGCCAGCGTTTCCTGCTGCCGTTTCAGCGCTTCGCGCAGGATGGCCTGACGCAGCGGCGCGGGCAGGGCGGAGAAATCAGGCACGCCGTTCCAATTCGGCGACCTGGCGCTCCAACTCGAGGATGCGCCGTTCGCAGATCGCAAGGCGTTCTGCAAACAGAGAAAGCTTGCCATGCTCGTCTGCAGGTGCAGGGGAAGAAGCTGCAGCATGGTGCGCGGCGCGGGGGCTGGTGTGGGATGGCTCGTCATGGGCGGGCTCGCCGGGGGCAGGGGCATAAGACTGCTGCATTTTCTGCAGCATGTCCAGCGAGGCGTTCAGGTAGCGCTCATCCTGCATGAACTGCTTCATCTGCTCCTGCCAGAGATCGACGAACATACGGGCCATGTCAGTGGGGTCTTGTTGCATTGCACAATCATCCGGCGTCGAGTTTATTGCAGGTGCGTCACGCGGGTGTTACTATAAGCGACTGCTGCCCAAAGGCAATCGCAACCGACCCAACCCGGAGACAACAATATGAGCCCTGCCGCAAGCAAAACCGCCCAGAACTACAAGGTGGTCATCAAGAAATACGCCAACCGCCGTTTGTACAATACCGAGACCAGCTCCTACATCACGCTGGAGGATGTCAGCCAGATGGTGAAGGAGGGCACAGATTTCGAAGTGCGCGACGCCAAGACCGGCGAAGACCTCACTCGGCAGGTGCTGGCGCAGATTATCTTTGAGCTGGAGCTGCAAGGCCGCAGCATGATGCCGGTGGGGTTCCTCAAGCGCATGATCACGCTCTATGACAACAGCGTGGGCGAGTTCCTGCCGCATTACCTGGAACGCAGCATGGAAAGCTTCACGGAGAACCAGGAAAAGATCCGCCAGGTGATGGACGAGGCGTGGGGCAGCTACAACCCGCTCGGCAAGTTCGAGGAAATAAGCCGCCAGAACATGGAGATGATCCAGAACACCTTCAAGATGTTCAACCCGTTCGAGGCGTATTTCTCGGCGGCGGACAAACGTCCCGGCAGCAAGGACGGCAAGAAGAACTAAGCGCAACTGGATTGTTCTTTTCAGAATCGCTTAGCGCGCATGATTCCCGGGTAATTAGGTACAACCTTGCCGTAACTGAGAAGCGAGGCTGTGTCTGTCGTGGGCTTGCCGAAGAAATAGCCCTGCCCGAAGCGCACGCCGCTTTGGAAGAGGAAAAAGGCGCATTTCTCGTCTTCCACCATCTCGCCGATGGCGGCGATGTTGAGCGAGCGGCACAGGCCAGCCATGGCGCGCAGCATGTCACGCCCATGCTGGCTCTGCATGGCTTCCTTCACGTAGCTTCCGTCAATCTTGATGAAATCCACCTGCAGGCTGCGCAGGTAATCGAAGGACGATTCACCGGAGCCGAAATCATCGAGGCAGATAAGGTTGCCTTCCTTGCGCAGTTTCTGCATGAAATTATTCGCTAGCTTGAGGTCGGCGATTTTGGCGGATTCGGTGATCTCCACGATCAACTGCTGACGGACTTGGGGCTGTGCCGCGATAATTTTGTGAAAGCTGTCCATAAATAGCGATGAGCTGAGTGAACGGCCAGAGAGATTCACTGAAATACGAGGACTACGGCCATCATGGCGCGCCTCTTTGAGCACGTTGAGCGTCTTTTGCGTCATCATAAGGTCGAATTCGTTGATGATACCGGCAGACTCGCCGAAGCTGATAAAATGAAACGGATTGGCGAAATCCTTGCTGGCTTCATCTTTCAGCCGGACTAGGCCTTCGAAGTGATGAACTGTTCCGGAGCGGATATCGACAATGGGCTGGAAGGCGATATCAAATTTCTCACTGATCACCACATCTTTGAAACTGGTGATGCGCTGCATGGTATCTTCAAGAAGCTCCTGGTAACCATCACTAATCGAATCAATGGTAAAGTCTTCGCCGCGCGATTCCGCGAATTTGTTGAGCGTGTAAATTAGGGCGTTTGCCGAATCCTGTTTGGTAAGCTGTTTTACCCCCGCATTGAGTGTGTGGCTGCGTCCCTCAAAAGATCCGAATTTTGGTACGAGCCGAAGTACCATGCTGCGTATGGCCCCGATAACATCTGTAGGGTGCAAACCAGGAGCGTGCAGAAGGCTGTAAGCACTCGCTTCGTTTACAGTCGCAGCCAAATCACCGCCCACTGATTGCCCGCGTAGATAATTGCCGATTTCCTCAAGCAGTTTACGCGATTGATCAACTTGTAAGCCATCAAGCACCTGCTTTAATTGAGGGAAATCCAGTAATGTAATCTCAAGTTTTTCACCTTTTCTTTCGGCTTCGCGGATTTTCTCGGTAGCCTGTATGGAGAAGGCCTCCTTGTTCAGAGTGCCCGTGTCCGCATCGCGTGTGCGGAGATCGTCATTGGCGGGCGAGGATTTGCGGGTGCTGAAAGAGAGGAAAGTGTGGTTGTCCATTCGGCTGAAATGGAAGGCAGAAGCCGTCATTATCAGCGGAGCATTCAGCGTTAGAGAGAAGAAGGAAAAACTAAGTCCTTCCATACGCTGTTCATGAGGGATCTGGCGTAATAGATTGCTGACAGCCTTACGGTCCTCGCTGATCACCAGATCTGCAAGATTCTTCCCAACCAGTGATTGCGGAACCACGCCGAGCAAACCACCCGTAGCGCCATCGGCAAAAACGACGGTGCCGTCCTTATCCAGTTCCATCAGCATGTCTGCTGCGGCAAAGGCAAAAGCTACAAATCGGTCGCGCTCACGGCGCAGGGTTTCAGCAGACATTGCATGCATGTCAGGAAAATCGTCTTCCGGTTGTGTGTTTGCAGGGATGTACACTTTTTCACTATAAAGGTTAATTCTTATAAATATGTTAACAAAAACAAGAAAAAGACTAACGCTGTGCTTGGCTATTGCACAATCATGATGCGCTGGGCCATATCACGACCGTAATAGAGAGCAACTCGTTCGAGAATACGGGGCTCACTGTGCTGGACCATCAGAGCAAACGGGCCAGCGGCTTTGATATATAGAATGGTAGGGCCTTTAGGGCCGGTGGCGGCCAGTTTTAGCGGAAACGTATGCTTGGCCAGTTCGGGGCCGATGATGCTTGCCCAGTCCCTCACCAGGTTGCGATCCCCAAAGCCGCGCTTGCGCAGGGATTCGGCGGTGGCAAAGCCCAGCGCGCTTTCCATGGTTTTGGGGAACAGCCGGGCGCGGCGCACGGCGTCGAACGGGCCGGTGGGCTTGCCGGGGTCGGGCGACTTGCTCATGCCGCGCGCTCCAGCAGGCGGCTGATGGGGGCAAAACTGCGGCGGTGAATGGGGGTAATGCCATGCCGCTCCAGCGCGGCGAGGTGGGCGGCCGTGCCATAGCCCGCATGCCCGTCGAAGCCATATTCCGGGTATTGGCGGGCATAGTCGGCCATGATGCGGTCGCGCGTCACCTTGGCGACGATGGACGCGGCGGCGATGGAGAGGCACCGCGCGTCGCCCTGCACAAACGTATGCTGCGTGCAGGAAAGCGGGGCGCGCTGGTTGCCGTCGATGAGGGCGGCGTGCAGCATCCCGTAAGAGGGCAGCGCCTCCACCGCGCGCTGCATGGCGAGCAGGCTGGCGCGCAGGATGTTTAGCGTATCGATCTCCTCGACAGTTGCGAGGCCGGTCGCCACCTCGGCCTGCGCGAGTAGCTGTTCATAGAGCTGTTCGCGGCGGCGGGCGGAGAGTTTCTTGGAATCGCCGATTCCGTCCGGCAGACACTCAGAGTGCAGGATGACTGCTGCGGCCACCACCGGGCCCGCCAGTGGCCCGCGGCCGGCTTCATCGACACCGCAGACCAGGCCACCGAAAGATTGCTCGAAACGGATATGAAGCTTAGGTTGCATGGGCCGGCAGCCTAGCGGCGGGAGGGGCAGGCGTCAAACCTACCGTTCAGATTTGTGATTCCGGCCACTGGCCATGCGCCAGCGACTCCAGCGAAGCGGCGTCGCGCTCTAGCAACTGGCTGTAAATCCAGTAATCGGTCATCACGTTCTTCACATACTCGCGCGTCTCGCGGTAGGGAATGCTCTCGATGAAGAGCAGCGGATCCACCGCCTCCTTCGCCTGCTCGGCCCAAGCCTGCAGGCTGCCGGGCCCGGCATTGTAGGCGGCAATCAGGTAAATCAAGTTGGTGCCGATGTAGGGCTGATCCTGCAGGTAGCGCAGATAGCTCTGGCCCACGCGCAGATTGACATGCGGGTCCTTCAGACCGCCCTTCACGGGGGCAACGGCGAGGTAGGCGCTTTCCTGCCCGTCTGCCACCTGCACATCGAGGGCGGACTGTTTGTTCACCATATAATGGAAGGTAGACGGGATGATCTGCATCAGCCCCTGCGCTCCGGCCTGGCTGCCGGCGTTGGGGTCGAAACCGGACTCACGGCGCACGATGGCCAGCACCAGCGCGGGGTCTACCTTCAGCTCCTCATGCCAGCCCGGCATCGGGTAATGGCTGCGCAGGTCGAGGGTGGCCATCTGGCTTGCCAGCGGCAGTTGCAGCTTATCGAATTGCAGGGCGGAGGCCGTCCATAGCAGCGCCTTCTGCTCGGTAGGCTCCACGCGGGTGAACACGCCACGGATGAGCTTTTCCGCTTCATTCACCTGCCCCGCATCGCGCAGCAGGGCGCTCATGGAAATCAGGCGCAGAACAGGCGCGCGAAGTGCGCGGGTGGAGAGGTTTTCCTGCCCCGCCGCCAGGGCATGGTGCTCATTTGCCGTGGTTTGCGCCAGAAGGCCGTAGAAGCTGGTTTTGTCATGGGCTGCCGAGGCGAGGTGCTCCTCCGCATGCTCGGTCTGGCCGAGTTGCGCCGCTGTACGGAAAGCCCAGTAATGTGCCTGCGCCTTCCATTCAGGGCGCTTTTCCTCGGCGGCCCACTCGGCAATCCGGTGGAACGCGGCATGGCTCTCTTCCGAGCGTCCCAGCTGGTGCGCCGTGAGGCCGGCAATCCACAAGGCGCCGGGGAGCGTCTTCTTCGCCTGCGCGGCCAACCGGCTCGAGGCCTCATGCGCCGCCTTGTACTGGCGCGCGCTGAACTGCCGCAGCACACCTTCCATCACGGAACGCTGGGAGAGCGTCATGTTCACATAGAGCGAGGGCGGCTGGGGACGGCGTGCGGCGGGCTTGACCGGGCTTTTCGCCAGCGGGGCGAATTGCTTGGAGAGGGCCGGGTCGAGCGCCGCCAGGCGCTGCTGGATGCGCGCGGCCTGCGGCAGGAATTCATTATGCGCCAGCCATTCCGTCAGCTCCAGAAGGGTGGGGCGATAGGCAGGGCTTGCCAGCTTCTCGCCTTGCAGCCACGCCAGCAATTCCTTGTTTTTCAGGTGTTGTGCCGCCTTGTCCAGCTCGGCCCATTGGCGGTCGCGCTGCAGGCGGAAGAGCTGCTGGTAGATCAGCGCGTCCTCGGCATCAAGCGACTGGGCGCTGAAATACTCTTTCAGTGTCATGTAGTCACTGGAAGGCAGGAACACCTCGGCGGCGGACGTGTCAAAGCGGGGCAGGGGGTAGAAACTGGATACACCGGGGGCGATGGCCAGCCACAAAAGCAGCGTGTAAAGGCCTGCGATGTGCAGAGGCTTGTAGGAAAATCCGCTACATGCGGGGCTTCCAAATGCCTGGAATTTCATATTCCGAAAACGCATTGCGGACGTGTATACGTTGAAAAATCGTTAATCTCAAGCAATAAGCATGCCGAGAATTAAGTTTTCCTGTGTAAGAATGCAATAAGTATCTGGAAAGAATGACCTATTCAGCCAGCAAGTGCTTCAGGACCTGCAGGTCTTCCCATGCCTGCTTCTTTTGTGCCGGCTGGCGGAGCAGATAGGAAGGGTGAAATGTCACGCGCACAAGAATCTCTTTGCCATCCAGGTACTTGTTCGTGTAGCTGAAATCACGGCCGCGCAGCTTTGTGGTGCCTTCCTTGCTGTTCAGCAGGGATTTTCCAGCCGTGCCGCCAATCAGCACCAGCCGCTTGGGCTTCACCAGCGCAATATGTTTCTCAAGGAAAGGCTGGCAGATCGCCAACTCCTCCGGTGTCGGCGGGCGGTTGCCGGGCGGGCGCCAGAAGAGGGTATTGGTGACGTAAAACCGGCCACGCGGATAGCCGATGGCGGCAAACATCTGGTCGAGCAGCTTGCCGCTCACCCCGCAGAACGGGATGCCGTGCTTGTCCTCGTCCGCGCCTGGGGCCTCGCCGACCAGCATGAGGCCGCAGGTGGGGTCGCCATCGGCGAACACGGTATTGGTGGCGGTTTTCTTCAGCGCGCACCCGTCAAAGCCCATCACGGCCGCGCGCAACTGCTCCAGCGTACGCGCCTGATCCGCCAGCGCACGCGCTTCCGCGATGGCGGCGGGTGGGGCATCGGAGAGGGCGGGAGCGCGGGGCGGCACCGGGGCAGCCTTAGCGGGGCTGCGGGTGATGGTGGGCAGAATAGGCTCCGCCGGGGCGGCGTCCACCTTCAGCCGGTCGACCGGCATGGCCTCGATGACTTCGTCCACTCCGGCGTCGAGATACCATTGCAGCAGCGCCTTTTCCGCATCATTTCCCATGGTGTTAACCTAATGCCGCAGGCCGGGATTGCAAGCGCTTCGTGCGGGTGGCGCGTGCGTAGGCGCCGTAATTGCGTTATAGTGAGCGCAGCATATAAGGAGTGCCGATGAGCGAGGTGATGGAATGCGACGTGGTGATCGTGGGGGCGGGCCCGGCAGGGCTCTCTGCCGCGATCCGGCTGGCGCAGCTGGCGAAGACGCAGGGGCGGGAACTCAGCATCATGGTGGTGGAGAAGGGCTCCGAGGTCGGCGCGCATATCCTCTCCGGCGCCGTGCTGGAGCCGCGCGCGCTGAACGAGTTGCTCCCGGACTGGAAGGAGCGCGTTGCGCCGCTCGATACCCCGGTCAGCCATGACCGTTTCGCCCTGCTGACTGAGCGGCGCATGGTCTCGCTGCCCACGCCGCCGCAGATGAAGAATCACGGGAATTACATTATCTCGCTGGCGAATTTCGTGCGCTGGCTGGGCCGCGAGGCGGAGGCGCTGGGCGTACAGATTTTTCCGGGCTTTCCAGCAGCGGATGTCATCATCGAGGACGGCGCGGTGCGCGGCATCCTCACCGGCGCGTTCGGCATCGGCAAGGACGGGCAGAAGAAGGACAGTTACCAGCCCGGCATGGAACTCCGCGCGAAATTCACGCTGTTCGCCGAGGGCTGCCGCGGCTCGCTCTCGCAGCGGCTGATGGAGACCTTCCGCTTGCGCGAAGGGCGCGACCCGCAGACCTACGCCATCGGCCTGAAGGAATTATGGGAAGTGGCGCCGGAGCATCATCGCCCCGGCGAGGTGCTGCATACGGTCGGCTGGCCGACGGCGCATGATACCTATGCGGGCTCGTTCATCTATCACCTGAACGGCGGGCAGATGGCGCTGGGCTATGTCATCGGCCTTGATTACCGCAACCCCTACCTTGACCCCTACCAGGAATTCCAGACTTTCAAGACGCATCCGGCCATCCGAGCGTTGCTGGAAGGCGGGCGGCGCGTGGCGTATGGGGCGCGGGCGCTGAATGAGGGCGGCTGGCAGTCCATCCCGAAGCTGAGCTTCCCCGGCGGTGCGCTCATTGGCTGCGCGGCAGGGTTCCTCAACACGCCGAAGATCAAGGGTACGCATACCGCCATGAAATCCGGCATGGTCGCCGCCAATTGCCTGATGAAGGCGTGGGACGGTCTGCAGCCGGGGCAGATGCTGGATGCATACGAGCCTGCCATTCGTGCCTCATGGGTGGGGCAGGAGCTGGAGGCGGCACGCAATATCCGCCCTGGCTTCCATCGCGGGCTGTGGGCCGGGCTCGCCCATGCGGCGCTCGATACCTACGTGCTGCGCGGCAAGGCGCCGTGGACGCTGCATCACCGGCCTGATCACAGCGCGCTGAAACCCGCGGCGGAATGCACGCCGCCCGTCTATCCGCGGCCGGATGGCGTGGTGACCTTCGCGCGGCTGGATTCCGTTGCGCTCACCGGCACCAACCATGAGGAGGACCAACCCGCGCACCTGACGCTGCGCGATGTAGCCGTGCCGATACAGTATAACCTGCCCATCTATGACGCGCCGGAGCAGCGTTACTGTCCGGCGGGCGTGTATGAGATCGTGGGCGAGGAGAATGGGCGGCGTCTGCAGATCAATGCGCAGAACTGTATCCACTGCAAGACCTGCGATATCAAGGATCCGACGCAGAATATCGTCTGGGTCACCCCCGAAGGCGGCGGCGGGCCGAATTATCCGAATATGTGATGGCGCGGGTGCGGGCCTGCATCCTTCGACAGGCTCAGGATGAGGAGCGGGAGTGGGGGAATCTGGCTGAGTATGTCGCCCCAGCGGATGCCGGGGTCTGGCGGTTCCTCACAGGGGCACCCCGCAACAAGTGCGGGGTGACAATGACGCGTCATTCCTGGGCGTGGAGCGGGACCGGAATCTCTGAGTGATACGAAGGAGTTCCTGCGCAGCCTTTAAGGTTCGCAGGATGACGGGAAAAGCCCGCTTACGCGACGTCCTTGTAAGCGATGGCGAGGCCGCTGACCTTGTCCATCACCAGTTCACCGGACTCGTACATGGCGGCGATGTAGCGCGTGTTGCCGTTGATGTAGAGCACGGGCTTCACGGTTTTGCCATTGTACTTGCGGAGTTCAGTGACGCGGCCACGATTCTCCGGGTTATTCTTGCTGCTCATGGAAGCTCCTCCGATAACAAGCGATGATGAGGCCGAAAGCCAAGACCGGGGAATATAATCATTTTGATTTCCACGGCAAGACTTATTTGCAATCGGCGGATTAGCTGGGGTATAGTCATATCAACAACCCATCAAGAATAGACTGTTTCATGGCATCTCTTTTTTCACGCCTTGTCCTTGCCCTGTTGCTGCTTGGCCTGCTGACCTTCTGGTCGTACCGCACTCCGCCGCAGCCGCCCCCTGCCGAGGCCTCGGTGGAAAATGCCATGCTCCGACCGGCGCCCACGCTTACCGGCAGCTATCTGGCCGCCCGCCATGCCAGCATGCATTCCGACAGCCGCGCCGCGTCGGACTTTCTGTCGCAAGCCCTGACCCACGCGCCGCAGGACAAGGAACTGACCACGCAGGCGGTGCGTAACCTCCTGATGGCAGGCGATCTTGACCGCGCCGTGAAGCTGGCCCGCGAGAAAACGGCCATGGAGGTGAAAAGCCCCATCATCCATATGACGCTCTTCATCGATGAGGCGCGGCAGGGCAACTGGGAGCTGGCGGACAAGCACCTACAGAATATCCGCGCTTACGGCCTGCAAGCCATCACCCTGCCGTACCTGCAGGCATGGACGCAACTGGGCGAAACCGGCACATTGAAGCTGCCGAAAGCGCCGCTTCAGCTGAAGCAGAGCTTTTACGATTCCTTCCAGTATTTCCAGACCGGTCTGCTGGCGGATGCCGCCGGAGAGAAGGAACTGGCCGCTGAATCCTATGATAAAATGCTGGCCGACATGGCCGTCGTCCCCGGCCGGTTTGTGACGGTGGCGGTGCAGTTCTACCTGCGGGAGGGCAATGAGGCGCGCGCTACGGAAATTTATGAGGACTACCTGAATGCCAATAGCGGCGACCTCACCAGGCAGGCGGTTAGCGTACCTGAAGCCATTGCCGCCCTCAAAAACGGCAAGGGCGCGGTGCGCAATGCCAAGGACGGAGTGGCCGAAGTGATGCTGACCATGGCCAGCATGCTGCATGCCGAGATGGTGGATCGCGAAGCGCTGGTTTACGCACAGCTTGGCCTCTCGATGCGGCCTGATCTGGGGGACGCGCATTATCTCCTCGGCGAAATCTATGAGACGAGCGGCAAGAAAAAAATTGCGCTGCAATCCTATGACGCCGTGCCGAAAGACAGCCCGCTTCACCGGCATGCCTCGCTCCGCCGGGCACTGCTGCTGGATGAAACCGGGCATACGCAGCAGGCCATCCAAATGCTGCAACAGATGGCACGCACCGAACCGCGTCCGAGCGATGTCTACATGACGCTGGCCGACCTGCTGCGCGGGCAGGAGAAATATCAGGACGCCGCCCGCGCCTACACGCAGGCCATTGAGGCGCTGGGCCCGGTGAAGCCGCAGCACTGGCCGCTCTTCTTCACGCGCGGCATCAGCTATGAGCGCGCCGGGGAGTGGGAGAAGGCCGAGGCCGACCTGCTGCGCGCGTTCTCGCTGGAGCCCGAGCAGCCGGATGTGAAGAACTACCTTGCCTATAGCTGGCTGCTGATGGGCAAGAATATGGACAAGGCTACCGAAATGCTCGAGCAGGCCTCGCTCAGCCGCCCGGATGACGGGCACATCATCGACAGCCTCGCCTGGGCGCATTACCTCACCGGCAATTACGAGAAGGCGCTCGCCCTCATTGAGCAGGCCGTGGAGATCATGCCGCACGACGCCACCGTGAACGACCATTACGGCGACATCCTCTGGCGTGCCGGACGGCGCACCGAGGCCCGCTATCAGTGGGAGCGCGCGCTCGCCTTCAAGCCGGAGCCGAAGGACAAGTCGGCGATTGAGCAGAAGCTGGTGGCCGGACTGCCCGCGGCACCGGCGGCGCGTCCGACCAGCACGGCATCCTCCGCTGCCCCCAGCTCTGCGGTGGCGCATCCCTAATGGCGGAGCGGATGGCGCATACCCGCGCCAAGCTCAATCTGTCGCTTCGCATCACCGGCCGGCGGGCCGATGGTTATCATCTGCTGCAAAGTCTGGTGGCGTTCGCCGAGGTGGGGGATGTGCTCCACGCTGCCCCCGCTGAACGTCTCACCCTGGAAATCACTGGCCCACAGGCCGCCACGCTCTCCGCCGGGCCTGATAATCTGGTGCTGCGCGCGGCGGAGCAGCTGCGCGAGCTGACGGGTGCCCGCAACAGTGCGGCTCTGATACTGGAGAAGCATCTGCCCGTGGCCTCCGGCATCGGCGGTGGCTCCGGCGATGCGGCCGCGGCACTGCGGCTGCTGTGCGACCTATGGGGCATTTCGCTGGCCACGGCGGACTGGCAGCATCTGGCGGATCGTCTGGGGGCTGATATGCCCGTCTGCCTGCTTGGGCAGGCCGCATGGATGGAAGGCATTGGCGAAACCCTGACGCCGCTGGCGGATTTCCCGCCATGCGCGGCCGTGCTCATCAACCCTCGCGAAGCGCTGCCAACGCCGCAGGTCTTTGCCGCCTACCGGGAGAGTGGGCAGCCCTTTTCCGCCGCGCATGCGCCGTTGCCGCATTTTGCCAGTCGCGAGGCGCTGTTCGCATTCCTTGCGGGCGAGGAAAACGACCTGGCGGAGAGCGCCTGCGCGTTGATGCCTGCCATCCGGGCGAGGCTCGAAGCGCTGGCGGCGCTGCCTGCTGTCCGCATTGCCCGCGTAAGTGGCAGTGGGGCCACCTGTTTTGGATTATGCGCCCGTTTGAGTGATGCGGAAGCCGCCGCCACCCAGTTGCGCCAAGCCTTCCCCGCCGATTGGATTGCCGCCGCGCCGCTGCGCTGACGCCTAGTGCAGGGTGGCCGTGGTACCCTGCTGCTGATCGCGGTTGAGCGCGAGCCGCTCGGTGAAGCTCGGGCGGCGGTCCTCTGGCGCGGGCTCATGCGATTCCGCATTCTGCTTGCCCGCCCGGCGCGCCTGTTCCTTGCGGCGGAAGTCTGAGATGTCGCGCGCCACGGCGGCCTTGGCGCCCAGTGCATTGGCGATATCGCCCGACAGCCCGTTATCGGCCAGATGCGCGTTCAGTACATCGAGGCCCAGTTTCTTCAGCTCGGCATGCAATCCTTTGCCGACAAAGCGCTCGCGCAGCTCTTTCTTGCATTTGGCCTTGTCCTGCTGGGGAATGCCGCCGTCACGGTAATATTTGTTGCGCACCGCCAGCACATCGGCGGCGAACTGGTTGATGGTGGAATTAGGCTGCGTGCCAAACCACGGGCCCAGCACGCCCGCGGCCATCTCTTCCAGCTGGCGCGGTTCGCGATCCGGATTGTTGACGAGGTAATTGATCATGTAATCGCGCAGCTTGGCCGGGCCGAGCGGGTAGCGCGAATGGT
Source organism: Alphaproteobacteria bacterium UBA998 (assembly GCA_002291925.1). Classification (GTDB taxonomy): domain Bacteria; phylum Pseudomonadota; class Alphaproteobacteria; order Rickettsiales; family UBA998; genus UBA998. The sequence continues at coordinate 32,236 of DBAY01000057.1, forward strand.
TGTTTGACCAGACCTCTTTCACGCCCGGCAGCACCACCTTGCGGTCCGAGCCCAGCGTGAAGCGCGTACCTAAGTTCATGCCATAGCTGAAGGGCAGGAAATTTAGCCCCACGCCCACGTTGGTGAGCGACGTGGCCGAGGCAAGGTAACCCCACGGTTTTGACTGATCAAACGCGATGCGGGCCGAGTAATCGTCGATATATTCCGCCTTGCGCACCCGCTCGCGCGTCGGCTGGAAATACCAGTCCGAGCCCAGCTTGTTGCCGTAGAAGCCGAGCGCCGCGGGCACGGCCATGTGCAGCACCTTCATCCAGCGATCCGCCGCGCCTGCGCCATGGAAGTTGTAGTGCAGCAGCGGCTTTTCCGCGATTTTCCCCATCGCGGGCATGAATTTGGCGAGGCGGAATTCCGTCAGCCGCTCGCCGCGGATGCCCATGCCGGTCAGCAGTTCCATGCCCTTCATGCCGGTATAGAGCCCGGTGGCGAGGCTGAGGGCATTCTTCCAGCGATGCAGGCTGGGCGGGAAATTAAGCGCATTGCCCATCCATTCCACGAAATCCAGCGGCTTGCCGTTGACGATTGCAGCCACCCGGTGCGTGGGGCCGGGCTTGTGCGGGTCGCGCTCATCCGGCGTGGCGCCGCTCCACGAGCCCAGCGCCGCCATGCCGAGGAAACCGGCCCCTGCGGCCAAGCCAACCTTGCGGGCGGCTCGACTGCGCTCCGGCTGGGCGAGGACGTGGTCGCCCGTTTCCTCCAGCGCGCGGCCGACAGGCAGGCCCAGGCGCTGCGCTTCGGCGTAATGACGCGCATAAAAGCCCTTGGCGAAACTGTCGCGCAGTGCCTCGGTGTGGTTGCGGGCGCCTGCCCACTCGGCCACTTTCCCGAGCCAGCCATTCTCACCCGGCGTCAGGCTCTGGCGCACGGCCTGCCAGCTCGACATGTCCACCAGCTTGTGGTCCAGCAGGAAGGCCTCGAAACGTGTGTCGAGATACTCGCGCACGACATTGTCCAGCGCCTTCGCCTCCAGCCCGGAATCCTTCATGCGTTGCGCGTAGGCATGGATATCCTTGGCAAAAGCTTCCACCTGCGCGGGGTTCACATGCTTGACCCACGCATGCAGCACGCCGTTGGCCAGCTCCTTCAGTTCCGGCAATTCGCTGGCGGCGAGGTGCGGATTGTGCACCACGTGCGTGATGGCCTGCCGGACCATGTCCTCCGGGCCGAGGGGGGAATTGGCGGTGGTGCGCGTCAGGTGGCGCAGGGGGTTCTTGATCCAGCCTTCCCAGCCTTTTCCTGACTCGCCCAGCATGCTGGCCATGCCGACCTTGCGGCCGCCGCGCAGGCCGAACAGGGCTCCCAGCGACGAAGCGTAGTTGCCGGGCCATGGCAGAAGGTTGAAGCCGGAGGCGGAGCCAAACAGCGAGGAGCCGGCGGTGGCCGCTGCCCACGGCTCGGCATGCCGCATCGAGATGGTGCGGTCCGCGTCGGCGATGGTGAAGCCGCTGCGCTCCGCAAGGGGCGTGCTGGGTAGGTGCTTGCCGGCAAGGGCGGATTTCTCCAGCTGCGCCGCCAGTTCCATGCGCTCGCGGAAGAAAATGCGACTGGAGGTCAGTACGCCCACCGCGCCCAGCACGGCCGGGGCCATGTTGTCGATGGCGTGCAACCAACGGTCGCGCGGGTCGTCTGAGTAAACATTGTAATTCACCAGCCCGTGCAGGGGCCGCAGGGGCAGGGGCACATCCTCCTTCGCCAGCGGCGTGCCGTCCGGCGTATGGCCGACGATGACGTTCATCAGCTCCCGCCCGGCGAGCAGGCCTACGGAAAGGCCGGTGGCGTTGTAGAGCCGGTGCAGTCCCGGCGGTACGAACAGGCCCTTGACGAACACATACTCCATCGGCGCCAGCAGCGCGGCGGACGCCGTGCGGCGGGCGGCAGCGGAAGGGGTGGGAGCGACGTGGATGGTCAAGGCGACACTCGATGCGGGAGAAAGCCCTTTTAGAATACTACACCGGCGCGCCTCTCACACGCGCACGAACGCTTCTGCGGGCGGAACTTCATTAAACTGTCACAAAACGGCAAAAAATGCTGCGGTTGCGAAGGTTTGCAGGGGTGGCAGGCGTGCGGACTGTCATGAAATCTTCATGTTTGCGAAAGACGGGCAATGGTAAAATCCATGGTGTGGAAATCTGCCCGAAGCTTGCCCGGTGATTGAACGCTCACCCACTGCCAGCCCCCCCGATGCCTCGCGCGAGGGCGCGAAGGACGAGGCACGCCCGGCGCAACCGCAACGTGCCTATGCGCGTTTCTTCGCCCCGAATTACGACGTCAATCACAGCGCGCGGCTGTTCCAGTCGCATTACGAAAATGTCTGGGACAGCGAGCGCGACCAGAACCGCCACCCGCGCTGGATGGACTCCATGGGCGGCCGCCTCGCCATGCGCCTCTTCAGCCGCGGGGTCATGGGCGCGGCGTTTCTTACGGCGGGTAATTATGTTCTGTCCAAATACGTTCCCGCCAGCGCGCTTTCACACAGCTGGAAGCTAGCGGATGGTACAACGGTAAAGGCTTCTGAGTACCTTAAGGAAGCTGATAAAACAAAACACATCATTTCCAAGGCACTGCATCCGATTGCGAAGTCTTATGATGTTCTCATCGGCCGACCGATCGAGTATCTTTTCGGCAAGGAAGCAGTCACTTTCCGCCGCCAGCGCGACTTCGCCGTCTCCAGCCACTATCAGAGCATGGGCCGCACCTATGGCGAAGAGGCGGTAGCCATCACGCTGGACTTTGCGCTAGGCAGCATCGGCGATGCGTGGGGCCGACGTATTGCAGGCATTTTAGATCCCAACGTCAAGAAAAGCTGGCTGAAGGAAGACGGGCACATCGACTGGAAGGACTTCGCCAAATCCACCGGCAAGGCTGCCTTCGATATCCTGTCCTACAACCAGGCGGAAGACTGGTTCGCGGCCATTCCCTACGTCTACCAGATGAAGGGCCAGCGCCTCCTGCTGGACCGTTACCATCGCGGCGCTCGGCTGGCGATTTCAGAGGGCAGTTTCGGTGGTGCCTTCGAGGTGGATCAGCACGGCAAGATTCGCAGTGACTATGCCATCGCCGGGGCCGTCGACCTGCATTTCCGCTTCACCGGCTACAACGTGTATACCCTGCTTTACCGCGATCTTTTCCAGCATGTGAAGCATGTGTTTGAGCACCGCAAGGACGAGGAAAAACCGCATCATGAGCGCGGATTCTTCTCGGAAACGGGCAAGTACCTCGCCAAGACGGCGATCAAGGCGACCACGTACATGACGCCCGCCATGCCCTTCTTCTGGATTCCCCGCGTTTCCAGCGCACGTGCCGAGGGTTCGCGTATCTTCCCCGGCGCAATGCCGGAGCAGGATGCATTCGTTATGAAGCAGACGCGAAATGCAGATGGCACCTTTGCCCGTGGAAGCAAGTTCAGCCATTTTGACCGCAAGCTCGGTGATAACCAGATGAAGCTCTCGCTAAACGGTTCACGTATTCTTCGAACAGAAGAATACAGCCCCGGATTCAGCCCATTCAGCCGCGCCCAGAACCACACCGCTTTCTCTGCGTTCCTGCGCCCGTTCGGCATTGCCTCGGATGTGGCGGGCACCGGTCTGGCCAAGGTGGCGCAGGCAGGAAACCGGGCGATTGGCAGTCCTTTCAGGGAAGCTGGCGTGCATGAAGCAATGCATCGCTATTTCAACAATGCCTACTCCTACACGCCCTACATGATGGCCAAGTACGAAACCGCCAACTGGTGGGATACGCCGCAGATGGACGCTTCCATCTACCGCGTGCTGGACGGGCTGGATCATGGCAAATGGAGCGAGGTGAAGGCCGGGGTGAAGGATTACTGGCAGGTGCTGAAGCGCAAGCCGGTTTCCGCCGAGACGGAAGCCATGACCTACGAGCCGCGCGGCCTCATCAACTCGCAGCGCCACGGGCAGGATAGCGAGAACCGCCGCGATGGCCGCCTTCAGAAGAGTTTCGCCGACACCCAGCGCGAGAACCGCATCGCCCGCCGCAAGGCCGAGCAGGGGCAGGCCAACGACAAGGCGCCGATTCAGGTGGACGCCGCCACCGCGCAGGTGGCGCAACAGATGTGGACGACTCCGGATGCTAGGCCGGATAACCAGATTCAGCCGAAAAACGAAAACGGCTGGCAGGCCTATGAAATCAGCCGCTTGCAGCAGCGTGAGCGCGGCGCCCCGCCGGGTGCGACTGTGCATTGACATGCTTTCTGCTTGGCGTAGGCAGGGATAGCCTCTAGGGTAGCCGCCAGAAGGTCTTCCCATGCTGCCTGTCACGATCTCCCGCACGTTTCACACCCTTAGCCAGCCTTATTTCCTGCGGCTGCTGATGCTGAGCATCGGCGTGACACTCGGATGTTTCCTGCTGCTTTCTTTCGCGGCAGGGATGGTATTTCAGCATGTCTCACTGTTTCAGGACACCTGGCTGGACCGCCTGGCCGATGTGGCAGGCACGCTGATGGTGATGGCGGCAGGCTGGTTCCTTTTTCCCATCGTGGTGCCGCTGATTGCGATTGTTTTTCAGGAGCAGGTGGCCAACCAGATTGACCGGGAGGAGTATGGCTTCACCCCCGAAAGCAGCCTGCCACTGGGGCCGGAACTGGTGCATGGCCTGAAGCTCAGCCTTCTGGCGCTGGGGCTGAACCTGGCCTGCCTGCCGCTGTATTTCACGGTGATATTGTTTCCCGTCGCCTATTATTCGCTGAACGGCTACCTGCTGGGCCGCGAATTCTTCGAGATGATCGCCGCCCGTGAGAAAGGCCGCCCCGCCGCCACCGCGCTGCGCAAGCGTTACGCCACCCGCGTCTTTACCGGCGGCGTGCTAATCGTGCTTATGAGCACGCTTCCCTTGATCAATCTGATTGCGCCCTTTGCCGGCATTGCGCTGATGACGCATTTGTATCGGGCGACCTCAGAATCTGCTCCTTTATAAAGCCTGATTGGGCCAAACGATCACCGTTTCTAAAGACTGCACCGCGCTCAGAGGGTATTAAAAATACTTTTTTGCAAAAGATCTGCCGGAAGCAGTTTTCAGATATGCTTCAAACTTATCAGCCTTATTACCATCAGAAAAGGCAAGATAGCCAACAAGCTTCCAAGGCATATACTTCTTTGTGTGAATGGATTCACCCTTGTTATACTCTACGTAGCGCCTTTTTAGATCAGTGGTGCAGCCAGTATAGTATCGGTCAGGCTGGGATTCGCTTCGCAGCATGTAGACATACTTCATAAAAGTCCGCCTTCGCCCTGCAGGCTTCGTCGTGACATCCGCTTCGCACGCTCCGGCTTAGATTAGGGTATACCCAATCACGCCGTAGCTAATTTTTGCCTTCGGCAAAAATAGCGAAGGTGGATGGTCGGGGTGGAGAGATTCGAACTCCCGACCCTCTGCTCCCAAAGCAGATGCGCTACCAGGCTGCGCTACACCCCGACTGGGGTCGAATCATAGCAATCGTCGCGCCCTGGGCAAGCTCAGAGTGCGCCGCTTATTGACTCCGTGGCCGCAGGCGATATGGTGCGGCGTTGTTGACGAAAGGGCTGACGATGGCAGAGATTTGGGGTTCATATGTGGCGCTGGTGACGCCATTCCGTGATGGCGGGCTGGATGAGCGCGCGTTCGCCGATCTGGTGGAATGGCACATTGCCGAGGGCACGCACGGGCTTGTCCCCTGCGGCACGACGGGCGAATCGCCGACGCTGAGCCATGCTGAACATGCCCGCCTCATTGAGCTGTGCATCGAGGTGGCGGGCGGGCGCATTCCCGTCATGGCGGGCACCGGCTCCAACTCCACCGAGGAGGCCATCGCCTTCATTCGCCATGCGGAAAAAGCGGGGGCCAGCTCGGCGCTGGTGGTGGCGCCCTATTATAACAAGCCGACGCAGGAAGGGCTCTACCGCCACTACAAGGCCATCCATGACGCGAGCGGTCTGCCCATTATCATCTATAACATTCCCGGCCGTTCGGTGATCAACATCACCGACGAAACGCTGGCACGGCTGGCAGAATTGCCGCGCATCGCCGGGGTGAAGGATGCCACGGGTGATCTTGCCCGTGTCAGCACGCTGCGGCGGCGCATCGGCAACCGGCTGGCGCTGCTCTCCGGCGAGGATATGACCGCCGTCGGCTTCAACGCGCAGGGCGGGCAGGGCTGCATTTCCGTGACGGCCAACATCATGCCGCGCGCCTGTGCCGAGCTGCAGCGCCTGACGCGCGAAGGCCGCTACGCCGAAGCGCTGGCCGTGCAGGACAGCCTTCAGCCGTTGCATGAGGTGATGTTCATTGAAACCAACCCGAGCCCGGTAAAATACGCGCTGGGCCTCATGGGCCGCATCCAGCCGGACGTGCGCCTGCCGCTGGCCGAGCCCACCACGGCCAGCCAAGCCTTGATAAAGGCGGCACTGGCGCAGGCCGGGCTGGTCTAGCCCCGCATGGCTGCCAAGAACAAGCCCTCTGAGGTGCAGGCGATTCTGAATCGTCGGGCGCGCTTTGACTATCACATCGAGGATGAGTTGGAGGTGGGCATCGTGCTGGTGGGCAGCGAGGTGAAGTCGCTCCGCGCCGGCAAGGCAAACCTGCAGGACGCCTACGCCGTGGAGCGTGATGAGGAAATCTGGCTGATGAATGCCCAGATTGCCGAATATCCCGGCGCCAACCGGTTCAATCACGAGCCGCGCCGTCCACGCAAGCTGCTGCTGCATCGCCAGCAGATCCGCAAGCTGGTGGGTAAGTTAAGGGTGAAGGGCTATACACTGGTGCCAATACGCATGTATTTTAACGCGCGTGGTAAGGTGAAAGTAATGATTGGCCTTGGCAAGGGTAAGAAAGAGTTCGACAAGCGCGACAGCATCAAGGAGCGTGAATGGGCGCGCGAAAAGGCCCGCGCGGTGCGGACGCATCCGTAGAACGGGGCGGATGCACCCATGAAACGTAAGGAAACCCTTATGTTCCGCCTGGCTTCTGCCTTGACTCGCGGCACCGACGCGGCCTAGAGTAATGCCAAGAGGGGCACTAGATGTTTGAAGGTTTCCGCAAGCTGTTTACGGCCGAGGATTGGATGCCGGCGCGCCGCGTCCTGCAGCGCGATGCCGACTGGTGGAACAAGCTTCGCAATGATTGCTCCCTGCGCTTCGGTTTCATGGCGCAGAAGGACCTCTCCGGCAAGAAGCTCGATATCGGCGAGAATACGCTTTACCAGTTCGGCAGCGGGCGGTTCATTTCGCACCAGCTCTCGGAAGAGGGCAGACCCGTCTGCCAGATGATCGTGGCGAGCGCCGGGCATAACCAGGTCTATCTCGCCATTTCGCGCCTGCTGGGGACGCGTGACATCATAAATCTCTTCGCCGAGGACGAATTCGCCGCCCTGCCGGATCTCAGCCGCTTCACGAAGCTCTACGTGCGCGAGCATACGCCCGGCGTGAAGGACTGGGTGACCATGCAATACCACCGCCGCATCGACGGCGTGCGTGGGCAGAAAACCACCACGGCCGGCACCCGTACCTTTAGCTATTTCCTCTTTGTCAGCGAGGCCAATGACAAGGCGTTGGAAATTGAGTGGTTCGATGACGGGGAGTATGAAGTCTACGCAACCGTCTACCGGCCTGTCTCTGACATCGTGCAGGTGAATCACGAGCGCCGCGCCCAGCCGCGGGTTTCCGCCGCCGCGCAAGCGACGGGGCAGGGGCCGCGCCTGCAGGCCTCCGAGCCGCAGGGCCCGAGCGCTGAAATCATCTCGCTGGCCGAGGTCAAGAAAGAGGCCGAGCCTGCCGTGGCCGAACTGGCGGATGCCTGGACGGAGGAAGAGGTGCCATCGGAAGAGATGGCGCCGGAGGAGGCGGTTGAGGAAACCACCATCTCCCGCCTGCCCAGCGTGGAGGCGGAAGATTTGCCCTCCGTGGCGACGTTTACGCCGCGTGATTTGCGGTCGCAGGCGGTAGGCGACGATGCCAGCCTTACCTGCAATATCCGCGTGGCGGCGAAAATCATCGATGAAGCGCTGCGTAATGACATGCAGCTGGTGGATATCGTCCGCCGCGTGCTGGGGCTGCCGGTGGCGATCAGCGAGTCCATCAATTTCCACCTCCCGCTGACCGAGCAGGATTACCGCACGCTCGCCGACCGCTATGGGGTATCGCCGCAGGACCGGGAAGCCATCCGCGAGTATATCATCGAAGATTTGATTGATTTCACCGGTGAGCGCGAGGCGATGGAGCGTCCGCGCCGCGCGAGCCACGGGTAAATGACCGCCTTCCGTGCCAAGGACGCAGGCCCTTGGGAGGTATGGATAATTCCCGCACTGAAAGACAATTACATCTACGGCCTCATCCACGCGGATACCGGCCATGCCGTGTTAGTAGACCCCGGTGAAAATACCCATGTAATTTCATGGTTGCAGTCTTGCAAGATTGTTTCCCTGCACACCATCCTTTTAACGCATCATCACGGTGACCACACGGCCGCAACGGCCGCGCTGAAAGCCGCCTATGGGGGGCACGTGGTTGGCGCTGCCGCCGATGCGCACCGCCTGCCGCCGCTTGATAGGCCGGTTTCAGAAGGGGAGCGTTTCACGCTTTCCGGCGAGGACGTGCAGGTGCTGGCCATCCCCGGCCATACGCTGGGGCATGTGGCGTATTACCTGCCTTCCGCCGATTTGCTCTTTTGTGGAGATACGCTTTTCTCGCTCGGATGCGGTAGGCTTTTTGAGGGCACCCCCGCCCAGATGCTCGCCAGCCTGCAGCGCCTTGCCGCCCTGCCAGACGAGACATGGGTATGCTGCGGCCATGAATATACACTGGACAATGCCCGCTTTGCCCTTACCGTTGAGCCTGGAAACCCGGACCTGATCCAGCGCCAGCAGGAAGCCGCCGCCTTGCGCGCGCAGGGACTGCCGACGCTTCCCGCCCGGCTCGGCATGGAAAAACGGGCCAATCCCTTCCTGCGCACCGGAGGAGACGTGGCCCGTTTTGCTGAATTGCGCGCCCAGAAGGACGCGTTTCGCTAATCCCTACTAGCCAAAGATGAAGTCCGTGGCGTCCAGCGTCGTGCGGTGGTCGCCTTCCAGCCCGATCTCAAACCCCGTCTGGTCACTGCGGATGAAGGTGCGATTAGTGGTCTCGCTGTAGGCGATACGCAATTGGCCCGCCGCTGTGCTGGTGCCACTGACAAGCGCCGTGAAACCTAGGCCACTGAGGTCAATCTGGTCTTCGCCATGCGTGAAGTCCGTGATGCGATCCCACAGGTTGGTGCCGCGTTGTGAGTCGCTCAGCAGGACGAACTTGAACACATCCACGCCCGGTCCGCCTGTGAGCACGTCGCCACCCGCACCACCGATCAGCGTGTCGTTGCCACCGCCACCACTGAGGGTGTCGCGGCCACCAAAGCCGCTCAGTGTTTCGTTTCGATTGCCGCCGGTCAGGACATCACCGCCTGAGGTGCCATTGATGGCCACGGGCGCCTCCGTGCCGAAGATGAAGTTGCCGGCTGTCAACTTGCCTCGATAATCGCCACCCTCTAGTGCTACCTCGAAGGTAGACTGATCACTGCGCACAAACGTCCTGTTGGTGGCCTCGCTGTAGGCAAGGCGCAGTTCGCTGCTCAGGGTGCGTGTGGCGCTGGTGAGGCCGGTGAAACCAAGACCCGACAGGTCGAGCTTATCTTCAGCGGCATTGAAATCCATAATGCGATCCCACGATCCGCTGAATTCCTGGCTATCTGTAACATTGCTGTACTTGAAGACATCCGAGCCGGTACCGCCGATCAGCATATCACGTCCAGTGCCCCCCTCCAGTGTATCATTGCCGCCGCGGCCATTAAGCAGGTCATTGCCGGCAAAGCCAAAGAGCTTTTCCCCAATGTTGCTGCCGGCTAGCGAATCGATTTGTGCGGTGCCGATGACGTCCGCGCCGGTGGCCGGAGTATCGGGGACGTAAGTGCTGTCGGAGGCCAGAATCAGTGCATCTCCATTGCGCATGCCATCGATCTCGTTACCGGTAACAATGGTTTTGCCAGTACCGAAGGTGGTGAATTCACGCACGCCATAGAGCGCGCGGTTGGCGCCGTCAGCGTAAATCACGTTGTTGATGATCTGGTTATTCAGCGAGGCATAGGTTTCTTGCGCCGCGCCGTCAGTATCATCATAGCCTTCCACGCGTACTTCGTCGAAGCGGCCAGTGCCTATCTGGGAGTTATTGTAAATGCGGTTGTTTTCTATGATGTTGCCTGTACCGCCCTGAATACGCACTCCGTTGCCGCCATTATCGAAAATATCGTTATCGCGCACCGTGACATTGCTCGACATCTTGATCACCACGCCTTCGCGGGCGTTATCGTAGAACCGGTTGCCTTCCAGAAGAATGTTGGTCGGCCACGGGATATCGAAGCTTCCGCGCTGGATTGTGGCGCCGCTGGAGCCGTTGCCGTAGGCCACATTATTGCGCAGCACGAAATCATTAGTGCTGGTGACGATATTGAAGCCGTGCCGGTCGTTATTGTAGGCGACGTTGTTCTCAAAGACACTATCAACCTGAAAGTCTGCCACAAACCCGTCAAGCCCGTTGCCGTGGGAGACGCTGTCTCGGATAGTCATGTTGATCGTGGTCTCGTGGGGATCGAAGCCGTAGCCAGAGCAGTCCTTGATCTCGATACGTTGCAGAGTGATGTTCTGGTCAAACCCGTTCGGGTTGCCTGGGATATAGCCATTGAACCAGCCATCCACCTTGCCGTCGGTGGCGACACGGTTGCCATCGAGCGTCAGGTCACGTACTGAAACATTTTCAGTGTTGCCGCCATAAGGTGTACGCATGATACCGGTCATGCCGCCTGTGTAACCGTCCATTACCTTGATAATCGTTTGCCCCATGCCCTCACCAACTATCTCAGTATTGTCGCGAATCTGGAGCCCCGCATAGGTAGGCTTGGTTCCTGACGCCGGAGCAATGGAATAAACGCCTTTCGGGATGAAAACAGTTCCTCCGCCCGCGTTAAAAGCGGCATCCAGCGCCGCTTGGATGGCGGCGCGGTCATTGGTGGCGCCATTACCAATGGCACCGAAGTCACGAACGTTGAAAATCATCTATAGACTCCATGTTAATGTATCGTGGGAAATGTTAAGAGCGCATAGGGTTGAAGCGCTGTAACGTTTAATTAAAGACATGAGGTCGTCTAAATAATCCCATTAATTGCAGAAAGCCTTTATTAAAGAGTCGTAAAGACTCTGATTATCAACAATATAGTTTTAACGTAAATTAGCTTCAATGGTGCCCGCGGCCGGACTCGAACCGGCACGCCCCGAGGAGCAACGGATTTTAAGTCCGTAGCGTCTACCATTCCGCCACGCGGGCAATGATGCCAACCCAAAAGCCACAAGCGGCGCGAAAAAAGACATCTTTGTGACAATATGTCCGGGCCGGATTGAGGCTTCGGGAAGCGCTGTGTATATATCCGTATGTTCCGGCCTATGGCAAATGAATATCGGGTGCCATAAAGCCGCATGTACATGTTTACCGCAAGGAGTTTACGCATGAAGAAACTTTCTCTCGCCCTGGCCGCAGCGCTCAGCCTGCTCGCCGTATCCGCCGAAGCGCAGCAGCGCACTTGGCCGAACTGGTATGTTGGCATCCACGCCCGCATGGCATGGGTGGAAGACACGGACGTCACCCTGGGTAACACGAATATTGGCGATGCTTCGTTCGATAATGGCTACGGCGGCGGCGCCTCGCTGGGCTACATGCCAGGCGGCGACGGTTTCTTCAACCATACCCGCTTCGAGTTGGAATATTCCTTCAATCAGGCAGACATTGACACCATTGCCGGTGTTTCCGCTGGTAAGGACCTGCGCGTGCACAGCTACATGGTGAACGCTTTCTACGATATCCCGACCGGCACCAGCATCGTGCCCTACATCGGTGCGGGCGCAGGTCTGGCGCGGGTTGACCTCGACGTACCCGGCATCGGCCTGAACGAAAATGACAGCGTATTCGCCTACCAGTTCATGGGTGGCCTTGGCTACACGCCGTCCACTGTGCCCAACACGACCCTCACCGTGGGTTACCGTTACTTCGCCAGCGACGACCCTTCGTTCGGCCTCGGCGCTACCACTGTTGAGCACGAGCTGAGCTCGCACAATGTGGAAGTCGGCGCGCGCTTCGCGTTCTGATGCCAAACACGTAAACCATGCTTTGGGGGCAGATGGCAGCATCTGCCCCTTATTTTATGCAGAACCTTTCACTCAGCCCTGATAATGTGCTTCTCTTCGCGGACCGCGTGACCGTGCAACGCGATGGCAGGCGCGTGCTGGACCAGGTCAGCCTCACACTGAAGCCGGGGCAGCATCTTACCCTCATTGGTCCGAACGGCGCGGGCAAGACTCTCCTGCTGAAAGTGCTGCTCGGTCTTGCCCAGCCCACGGAGGGGAAGGTGGAGCGCCGGCAGGGGCTGCGCATTGGCTACATGCCGCAGGCGCTGGAACTCAGCCCGCTGATGCCCATTACGGTGGAGTATTTCCTCCAGCTTGCCTCCGGGGCGGACGCGGCGGCTATCGAGGCGGCGCTGCACCTTACCGAGGCCTATGCGCTCACCCACCGCTCCATGCACCAGCTCTCCGGCGGCGAGCGCCAGCGCGTGCTGCTGGCCCGCGCCCTGCTGCGCCAGCCCGACCTGCTGCTGCTGGACGAGCCGGGCCAGAACATGGACGTTGCCGGGCAGCTCGCCATGTATGCGCTGATCCGCCGCATTCAGCAGGAGCGGAGCTGCGCCGTGCTGATGGTGTCGCACGATCTGCATTTCGTGATGCGCCAGACGGATCAGGTCATCTGCCTGTTCCATCATATCTGCTGCTCCGGCAAGCCGCAGGACATCGTGCAGGATCAGGCCTTCACCCAGATTTTCGGCCCGCAAATCGCCGAAGTGCTCGGTTATTACCATCACCATCATGGCCACACGCACGAGCATTTCCCCGGCCATGACTGCGCGGAGCATGCATGACGTCGCTCACGCTCTTTCTCTATCCCATTCTGGCCGCGCTGGCACTGGCGCTGGTGGCCGGGCCCATCGGCTGCTTCGTCAACTGGCGGCGCATGGCGTTCTACAGTGATACGCTCTCGCACGCGGCGCTGCTCGGCATCGCACTCGGACTGCTGGCCGGGGTCGGGGCGCTGTGTGGCGTGGTGGGCATGGCAATCCTCGCGAGCCTTGCCCTGCTGCTGCTTCAGCGCAAGACGCAACTGGCCTCGGATGCGCTGCTGGCCATTCTCGCGCAGGCCGCGCTGGCGGCGGGGATCCTCATCATCTACCTGCAACCGCGCCTGCAGGTGAATCTCTACGGCTTCCTGTTCGGCGACGTGCTGGCCATCTCGGAGGAAGATGCGCTGGCCCTGCTTGCCTGCGGCGCGGCCGTGCTTCTCGCGCTGCTGGCATGGTGGCGGCCGCTTTTGCTGGTGACCCTGCATGAGGAGCTGGCGCAGGCGGAGGGCATCCCGGTCGGGCGCCTGCAGGCGCTGCTCATGCTGCTGATCGCGCTCACTGTCGCCACCGGCATTTACGTGGCGGGGGTGATGATGGTGTCCTCCCTGCTGGTGATTCCCGCCGCGACGGCGCGGGCCTTCGCGCGCACGCCCCGCGGCATGGCACTGGGCGCGGCGGTGCTTGGTGTTGCAAGCGTCGGGGCGGGACTGACGGCCTCTTTCCAGCATGATCTGCCGCCCGGTTCCTCCATCGTGCTGGCGGCCAGCGCGCTGTTCATCCTCGCGCAGTTGTGGCAGCGCGTACACCGCACCACATAAGCCGGAAAATCGCGGTCTGGCGGGCCCAAAAGGGTTGCATCGTGCGGCATGCTGTGCCATGACAGGGCTCTGTTATCTTTTATCATTTACGGAACCCTCACATGGCGCAGGCAATGCAGATTAAAGAAAAGGAAAACAAAGGGCTGAAGCGGTCGTTCGCGATCGTTGTTCCCGCCGCGGAAATTGAAAAGGAAGTCGGCAAGCAGCTGCAGCAAGTCAGCCGCAACGTGAAGATTCCGGGCTTCCGCCCCGGCAAGGTGCCTGAGCAGGTGCTGCGCAAGCGCTACGGCCAGTCCGTGATGGGTGATGTCATCAACAGCGCCGTCAACAACGCCACCAGCGAAGTGCTGGAGCAAAACAAGCTCACCCCCGCGCTGCAGCCGGACGTGAAGATCACCCAGTTCGAGGAAGGCGGCGATCTCTGCTTCGACATGGAGTTGGAGGTGATGCCGGAATCCCCCACGCTCGACCTCGGCAAGATCGAGATCGAGAAGCCGGTTGCTGAAGTGGAAGAAGAGAAAATCACCGAGGCGCTGCAACGTATCGCCACCAGCAACCGCGACGTGAAAGAGAAGAAGGAAGGCACCAAGGCCGCCAAGGGCGACATCGTGCGCATCGACTTCAAAGGCTTCCTCGGCGATGATCCGTTTGCCGGCGGCGAGGGCAAGAACTTCAACCTGGAGCTCGGCTCCGGTCAGTTCATCCCCGGCTTCGAGGACCAACTCATCGGCGCGAAGGCGGGCGATGACGTCACCGTCAACGTGACCTTCCCGAAAGACTACCACTCCGAAGACCTCAAGGGCAAAAAGACCCGCTTCGAGGTGAAAGTGCATGCCGTGCTGGAGCCGGTGGAGCCGGAGCTGAACGATGAGTTCGCACAGGGCCTCGGCATGGAGTCGCTGGAGAAGCTGAAGGAAGCCATCCGCCAGTCCATCTCGCGCGACTACGACATGCTGGCCCGCAACCGCATGAAGAAGCACCTCTTCGACGAGCTGGACAAGAAAGCCAAGTTCGACGTGCCGGCCGGCATGATGAAGCTGGAGTTCGATTCCATCTGGGCGCAGGTCGAGCAGGCCAAGAAGGCGGGCGACCCCGCTGTGAAAGGCAAATCCGACGCCGCGTTGAAAAAGGAATACGAAGCCATTGCCGATCGCCGCGTGCGCCTCGGCATCTATCTCTCGCAGACCGCGGGCCGCAATAACCTCACCGTGGATCGCAGCGATCTTTCCAAAGCGGTGATGGATCAGGCGCGCCAGTATCCGGGGCAGGAGAGTAAGATCATCGAGTTCTACCAGAAGCACCCGGAACAGCTCGCCGAGCTGCGCGGCCCGATTCTGGAGGACAAAGCCGTCGACTTCATCCTCACCCAGGTGAAGCTGAAGGACAAGAAAATGACGCTGGAAGCCCTCATGGAGGAGCAGGAGAGCGAGAGCTTCGCCATGACCCCCTCCGACCATGACGCGGAAGGCCATGTGCATGGCCCGGACTGCAACCACGATCATGATCACGGTGAGGAAAAGCCGAAGAAAGCTACAGCCAAGAAAACGGCTGCCAAGAAGAAATCCGATTAATCGCTTAAGGTGAAGAGAACCTCTATGTTTCCAGTTCCACAAATCCGCCACCCCGAACAAATGGCCGACGTCTATGCCGACCTCGTGCCGATGGTCGTCGAGCAGACCAGCCGCGGCGAGCGCGCCTATGACATCTTCTCGCGCCTGCTGAAGGAGCGCATCATCTTCCTCACCGGTCCCGTGCATGACGGCATGGCGGTGCTGGCAGTGGCGCAGCTGCTCTTCCTCGAGTCCGAAAACCCGGACAAGGACATCTACATGTACATCAACTCGCCCGGCGGCGTGGTGACCGCGGGCCTCAGCATCTATGACACGATGCAGTATATCCGCCCGAAAGTGGCCACGCTCTGCATTGGCCAGGCGGCCTCGATGGGCTCGCTGCTGCTGTGCGCTGGCGAGGCGGGCATGCGCTTTGCCACGCCGAACGCGCGCATCATGATCCACCAGCCCTCCGGAGGCTTCCAGGGCCAGGCGTCGGACATCGAGATTCATGCGCGTGAAATCTTGAATCTCCGCAAGCGCCTGAACGATATTTACGTCAAGCACACGGGCCAGAAGCTCTCCAACGTCGAGAAAGCCATGGAGCGCGACAACTTCATGCCCCCCGAAGACGCCCAGCGCTTCGGCCTCATCGACTCCATCGTCTCCAGCCGCGCCGAAGCCGACAAAAAGACGGGCGCCGATAAGGATAAAGGTGAGAAGAAAGAGTAGGTTTTAATCCCCGGTAGGCTTGCTTACCGGGGATTTTTACATCGGAATTTTTATGGGTTTCAGGTTTCGTAAATTTTTTCGAGTCATTCCCAGCGTAAGAATAAACCTTAGCAAAACTGGAACTAGCATTTCAGTTGGAAGGCCTGGCGCTACCGCCAATGTTAGCCGCAAAGGTGTGCGTACAACTTTCGGCCTGCCCGGTAGTGGTCTCTCTTACTCACGTTACAAATGCTATAAAGACATTCTTGATAACAAAAACTCCCCTCAAGAGAAGTCATTGCTAAACAACAATGAGCCAAGAAACGATGTAATGTTTCTAATCGTTCTGGTCGTGCTCGGGGTTTTCCTTTTCGTTGCCTATCTAAGTTCACGCTAGCAGGCACTATTTTATACGATTTTTTGTCATTCCAGCGAAGGCTGGAATCCAGAGGGCGCTGGCCGCGCCTTGTGCCGTTTTATCTTGCGCTGGATTCCCGGTCTGCGTTCGGCTGTGCCTCACTTGCCGGGAATGACAAGGGGGGGCAATCAGCTAATATGCCGCTCAATGCACTCGATCATCTGGCCGGCAATATCTTCGCCGGTCACGGTCTCAATACCCTCCAGCCCCGGTGAGGAGTTGATTTCCAGCACTTTCGGCCCGCTGCTACTGCGGATGATGTCGACGCCGGCGACCTTCAGCCCCATGATGCGGGCGGAGCGGATGGCCATGTCCTGCTCTTCCTGCGTCACCTGAACGATGGAGGCGGAGCCCCCAAGATGCAGGTTGGCGCGGAACTCGCCCTCGGCGGCCTGACGCTCCATCGAGCCGACCACCTTGTTATCGATCACGAAGCAGCGAATGTCGCGGCCCTGCGCTTCCTTGATGAATTCCTGCACGAGGATGTTGGCTTGCAGGCTCTTGAAGGCGTTGATGACGGATTCCGCCGCCTTACTAGTTTCCGCCAGCACCACGCCGCGCCCCTGCGTGCCTTCCAGCAGCTTGATGACCAGCGGCGCGCCGCCGACCATCTTGATGAGGTCCTTTGTATCCAGCGGCGAGTTGGCGAACCCCGTCACCGGCATGTCGATGCCTTGCTCGGCCAGCATCTGCAGGGAGCGCAGTTTGTCGCGCGAGCGGGCGATGGCGGCAGCGTCGTTGAGGCAGAACACGCCCGCCGATTCGAAATGCCGCGTCACCGCGCAGCCATAGAAGGTCATGGAAGGGCGCAGACGGGGGATGACGGCGTCCACTTCCTCCAGAATCTCGCCGCCGCGATAGTGAATCTTCGCCTCGGCGGCGTTGATGTTCATGTAACAGTATTTCACGTTCACGAAGCGCATTGTGTGGCCGCGCGCGGCTCCTGCCTCGATGAGGCGCTGGTTGGAATAGAGGTTCGGGTTGCTGCCCAGCACGAGGATATGCAGCCCCTTGCGGCTGACGCGCTTGGATTCGTAAAACCCCGCCGCCTTGGTGCCGCTCATGCGGCCGAGCATAAACCCGCGCTCCGGGTCGACGATGAAGCGGCCCACCATCGCCTCGCGGCCGAGCAGCATGCGGTAGCCCATCGGGTCGCGGTTGGTGAGGGTGATTTCGATGTCCCACGATTGCGCGCCCAGCTGCACGCGGGTGGCAATCACCGGACGCTGCTCCAGATGCCCGCTGGAGGATCGCACCTCGCGCCGCTCAATGAGTCGCGCCTCGCAGCGCTTGACAATCTTGCGGTTGGCCTGGATGGGATGCACATCAAAGCGTACCCACGGCACGCCTTTTTTGTCGAACACCTGAATGTTAAACGCGTGCAAGGATGACGTTTTGGCCCCTGAATCCACCCGCGCCTTCACCGCGGGCAGCCCGAGCTCTGGCAGCACGCACCATTCCTCGCTGCCGATAATGATCTTGTCAGTGGTGCTCACGCGTTTCTCCCTGTTCTGGGAGCAGGTTGTAGAGAAGGGAGGTGGGAATGCAAGAGGGTTTTGCCGTGGCGGACCCGAGACGATTCGAACGTCCGACCTTTGCCTTCGGAGGGCAACGCTCTATCCAGCTGAGCTACGGGTCCGCATGCGTAGGGGGCAGTTATAGACAAGCCGGGGCAGGGGGACAATAACATAATGCCAGGCGAACCTCCCGGTTTTTAGCGCCGGGAGGGCATCAGACGGCTGGATAGCCAATGCAGACAGCGCTAAGACCATTAAACCAACATAAGAAGCCCTGCTCATGCCCGCTGCCGTGTCCGCCGCTTCCGAGAATCTCCAGAGCCTGGCCGAGGAGAAATCCAGTTCGTATCGCCGCATCAAGCGGCTGCTGGCGCGAGGGGAGGGGCCGCTTGGCTTCCTGCGCCGCCATCCGGACAGCAACAAGCAAGGGGTAAGCGCCACGGTGCGCGAGATTCAGCAGCAGCTGGAGCCAGTGGCGGAGTATATCAGCAACACCTGGTGGAAGCTAATCCGCACGCATGAGCATCTCTATCTCGGCGCGACCTATGACGAGAAAGTGCCAAACTGCAAGCCGCTGCTCTATATCTCCGCAAAAGAGGACGAGGCGCGGGTGTGCGCGGAGCTGGAAACGGCCCGGCACAATCTGGTGACGCTCCTGCGCGAGGTGAATGCGCTGCGCGAGAAGGGATATCTCTATAATTTCATTGTAAGCTGCCTTGAGGACGATTTCGACAAATCCATCGCGCGGGCCATCATCGAGAAGAATATCCGCAGCGAGGCGGACCTGCCCGCCATCGAAATCCGCCGCCTGCCGCCGATGGGCGAGCCGTTTGACCTGGCGGACGATGAGCATGGCTTGCTCTATGTGCCCAAGCCCTACATCGTGCCCGGCCCGCGCTTCGACGAGATGTATAACTGGGACACCGCGTTCCTCGTGAGCGGGCTGTTGCAGGACGAAAAATTCGAGCTTTCCAAGGATCTGGTGGATAATTTCCTCTACCAGATTGAGCATTACGGCACGATCACCAACGGCACGCGCACCTATTATTACGACACCTACAAGCCCCGCTCCCAGCCGCCCTTGTTGACCGGGACCATCGTCGGCGTGTTCCTCAATTATCACCGCCTCACGGACCCGGAGCCTGCCAATGCCGCCGAATGGCTGGAGCGCGCGGCGACGCTCTCGGAGGCCTATCACCGCCATTGGATGACGCCCCCGCATTACCATGCGGAAAGCGGCCTCTCCATGTTCAGCTCGCATCTGCCGACGCCCGGCTACGAGGTGATTCACAGCGAGCCGCGCCATTACAGCGAGGCACTGCGCCAGCTGCAGGCGATGTATGAGGAGCATGCGGCCACCCTCGCCGAGATGGCCACCATCCGTGATGCCACGGCGCTGGATGACTATATCTGCGCGTTGCCATACCAGACCCGCAAGGACCTTTACTATCTCGAGCGCTTCACCGTACGCGATGAGTCAGGCCGCCCCATCGGACTGAACGACGATTTCTACAAAGGCGACCGCGCCATGCGGGAAACGGGCTTCGACCCCTCGCGCCGTTTCGGATTCTTCAACGTCAACGTGCTGAACTATCTGCCTGTCTGCCTCAGCTCGCTGCGGGTGAAGATGGAGGACGACATCGCGTGGATGTACGGCCAGCTGGAGCAGCTCGTGCCCGAACGCATCAGCGAGTGGCTTGAAAAGCAGGCCTACTGGCGCGGCATGGCCGACCGCACGCAATCGCTCATCAATGAATGGCTGTGGGATGAGGGCACCAAGCCGCATGACAGCGTGGGCAAGAAAACCGGGCCATTGCCGCCGTGCTACCGCGACCGCAACATCAGCCACGCGCTGTGCAGCAAGTACCATATTCCTGCTTTCCGCGATTATGACTTTATCACCTCGCTCTACCCGCTCTGGGTCGGTGTGGCCTCCGGCGAGCAGGCGGATGCGACGGTGCGTTATCTCATTCCGCGCCTGAAGACCTCATGGGGCATCATGACCTCCAGCCGCGAGACGGGCAGCCAGTGGGACAGGCCGATGATGTGGGCGCCACTGGTCATCATCGCCGTGGAAGCGCTGGAGCGTTACGACTATTACCAGGAAGCCTTCGACATCGCGGTGGGCTTCCTGCGCACGCTGATTCAGGATTTCAGCCTCACCGGGAAGCTCTACGAAAAATATAACGGCCTCACCGGCACCTCCGGCACGTCGCATCTTATCGACAAGGGCTACAGCGCCAACGTGGAGGGCTTCGGCTGGACCAACAGCGTGGCGCTGGAGCTTTCCCGCGCCATCGAGCGGCTGAAATACAAGATGCGCAATGAAGCGGTGCCCGCGGATCTCGACATGCCCGTGACCACCACGGTGGTGCGTACCGAGGGCCTCTCCCGTCCCGGTAAGACGCTGACCGCTTGATATCCATCAAGGGGATTTCCATTGACGGCAGATAGGATGCTCAGTATGTCACTGAGAATCATTATCAGGATGTTGATATGTTCTCGATTAGCCTTGCCGTTGCCAGTCTTGTCAGCCTGATCGCGCTGCCGGTGCTGGCGGCCCCGTCCGCTTCTCAGCCGCAAAACCGTTACGCGCTGGAGGTGTTCCACGCGAACGACGCGCAGTACCAGCCCTCGCTGGGCGTGGAAAAGCCGTTCGTCAATGCGTGGGGCATCGCCATCCGTCCCAAAGGGGCGGGCGGGCATTTCTGGGTCACCGCGAAGGATATCAGCTATGAATATGTCGGCGATGTGCGGGCCTCGGCGGATGAGAAACTGCGCCCGATGCATCAGGACGAGTTGAAAATCGTGAAGCTGCCGGTGGGGGGAGCGGACAAGTTCGCCACGGGCACCGTCTTCTCCGGCAGTGACCGGAACTTCACCATCACGCAAGAGATTTCCGGCAAGGAGCCCATCACCGCCCCCGCCAAATTCCTCTTCGCTAGTGACGGCGGCATCATCTCCGCCTGGACGGAGCGCAAGCTGCCGGATGGCAGTTTCGATCGTTCCGGCGAGGCCATCACGGTCATTGATCAGTCGAAGCAGGGCGCGCAATTCTTCGGAATCGCGGTCAGCCATGATTACAGCCGCCTCTACGCCGCCGATTTCGGCCGCAAGCCGGCCATCAAGGTATTTGACGGGCAGTTCAGGCCGCTCGATATCCGCTTCGACCAGCCCTTCGACATTAACAAGGATGGCGACGTGGAGCCCGGCGAGTTCGCGCCCTTCAACGTGCAGGCACTCACCACACCTGCAGGTGAAAACCACCTCTTCGTCACCTATGCGCGCACGCGTGCCTGCCCTGACAAGGCCGTAACCGAAGGCGATTGCGCGGCAGGCCAGATTTATCCGGGCGAGGAAGACAAAACCGCAGGCGCGGGCAGGTTGGCCGAATTCACCGAAGACGGCAAGCTGGTGCGCGTGTGGCCGGATGATCGCCACCTCACCGCGCCCTGGGGCGTTGCTTATGCCCCGGCGAATTTTGGCAAGCTCTCCAACGCGCTCCTCGTCGGCAATTTCGGCGATGGCACCATTGCCGCCTTTGATGCCAAAACGCACGCGTTCATCGATGTGCTGCGCGATGCCGAGGGCAACCCCTTTGCGCTGGAAGGGCTGTGGGGCCTGCTGTTTGGCAATGGCGAAGGCCTGGGCGATACCAATGCGCTTTACGTAGCCGCCGGTCCGCAGGATGAGGAAGACGGTGTGTTTGGCGCGCTTCGTCCCGTGACGCAGGCTCCTTAAGCTGAGGGCATTAGCCCAATTCACAATCGTGTCATTCCAGCGAAAGCTGGAATCCAGAGGGCGCTAGCCGCGCATGAGGCATTCTTTGTTTTGCGCTGGATTCCCGATCGGCGCTCGGCTGCGCCTCACTGGTCGGGAATGAGAATGTTTTATAGCACCTTGATCTTACAAACTTTGATTTCATCATTTTTAATGAGAATGAGTTGCATCTTTCGGCTGTTTTCGATAGAATGAAAATCGTTCGCATGTGCTGCCCGAAGGATTTATGTATCTCTGTATCTGCAATTGCCTGAAAGAAAAGGACGTCTGCTCCGTTGCGCAGGGATCGCGCACGGTGAGCGAGGTGTATAAAAAGCTTGGCTGCCAGCCCCAGTGTGGCAAGTGCGTCAGCTTCGTGCGCGAGCATTATCTTTCGAAGTCGCGACAAACTTCTGCAGTTGCGAATTAATCGCCCTCTTTTTGCTTGAAACAGGCGCGCGCTGACACGTAACGTAGCGTCGACTGAAATTTACGGAGGGTTCCATGGCCACCAGTGCCGACGTCGTCGCCGCGCTCAACCTGATTCTGAAAAACGAGCTGACGGCTATCAACCAGTATTTCCTGCATTCGCGCATGCTGCGCCACCTCGGCTATCAGAAAATGGCGCAGAAGGAATACGAGGAATCCATCGACGAGATGAAGCACGCCGACCGCATCATGGAACGCATCTTCATGATCGGCGGCCTGCCTAACCTGCAGGACATCGGCCGCCTGATGATCGGCGAGAACCCCATCGAGATCGTCGAGTGCGACTACAAGCTGGAACTGGTGGTGCTGGAAGACCTCAAGAAAGCCCACGCCGTCTGCGAGGAAGCCAATGACCGCACGACGGTTAACCTCGTAGAAGAAATCCTCGCCAGCGAAGAGAAGCACATTGAGGAACTGAAAGCCCAACTCGGCCTCATCAAGGCGATGGGTGAGCAGAACTATCTGCAGTCGCAGGTGTAAGCTAATAAAATTTTCACCATTGCTATCTATGGTGGAAATATATGCTGCGCGCTTGGACGATAGGCGAGAGAATTCCATCCATTATTGGCCGGACAGGATCTCGCGATAAATTTCATTTCGATACGATGGCTGGGCGCTACATCGTCCTGTGCCTGGTTGGTTCAGCAGGCATTGAAAAGAACGCCGAGGCGCTCAGGCATATGATGAGTCATCGCTTCGATGATACGTTCTCTTCCTTTTTCGCGGTCAGCATAGACCAAGGCGACGAGGATCATAAAAGGTTAGGAGATCGAGAGTCGGGCGTACGGACCTTCTGGGACTTCGATCATCGCATCAGCTTGACACTGGGAGCGATGGACGCACCCGCACCGGGGCAAGCGGTCAGCTATATGCCCTCGACGCTCATCCTCGACCCCAACTTGCGCGTGATCGCACATATTCCTCTGAAGGACTCTGCCCAGCACAACGCTCTATTTGACCTGACGATGGCGGCGCTGAGGCCTGTCAATGATTATGCCGGTGTCCCAATCCATGCGCCTGTCCTGGTCGTCCCCCATGTGTTCGAGCATGAATTCTGCCGCAAGCTTATTGATGAGTATCAGCGCCATGGCGGGCAGGATTCTGGCTTCATGCGTGAAGTCAATGGGAAGACCGTCGGCGTCTATGATTACAGCTTCAAGCGCCGCAGTGACTATTTCTTCGATCAGGATAATGAAATGACTGATCAGGTACGCCGCAGAATTGTCCGCCGGCTTTTACCAGAGATAAAAAGAGCTTTTAGCTTCGAGGTTACCCGTATGGAGCGCTATGTCGTCTCCTGCTATGAAAGCGAAACCCAAGGCTTCTTCCGCCCGCACCGTGATAATACTACACCGGCAACAGCACATCGCCGTTTCGCATGTTCCATTAATCTCAACGCGGAAGAATATGAGGGTGGCGATCTGCGCTTTCCCGAGTTTGGCACCCATACCTATCGCCCCCCTACCGGCGGGGCGGTGGTGTTCTCATGCACGCTCCTGCATGAGGCAACGCCAGTCATAAAAGGGACGCGATATGCCTTCCTGCCTTTCTTCTATGATGAGGCCGCTGCCAAGATCCGTGAAGAAAACCTTGCGCATCTCAGCAGCGACGTCATCGATAACAGAACAGCTGGCGCGGCTTAGAAGCGCAGCACTTTCGCCTGTTTCACGTTCGGCAGCTTGGCGACCTTGTCAACGAGGGCGCTGTCGATTTCCTGATCAACCTCGATGAGCGCCACGGCGTCATCATGGCCTTCGTTACGGCCGAGCTGGAAGTTGGCGATGTTCACCTTGTGCTCACCCAGCAGCGAGCCGACGCCGCCCACGAGACCCGGCTTGTCCTCGTTATGCACGAAGAGCATGATCGGGCCGAGTGAGGCTTCCAGCTTCACGCCATGCAGGTCCACGATCCGCGGCGCTCCAGCGAAGACGGTGCCCGCGATGGTGCGGGTGCGCTTGTCAGTGGTGACAGTGACACGCATCAAGCTCTGGTAATGGCTGGAGAGGCTGTCGCGCTTGGTTTCGCTGATCTCGATGCCGCGCTCGCGGGCGATGACCGGCGCGTTGACCATGTTCACGGATGCGATCTGCGGCTTCAGCAGGCCTTCCAGCGCCACGGCGGTGAGCGGCTTGGTGTTCAGCCCGGCCACACGGCCTTCATACTCGATGACCACGGACTTTAGCCCCGTCTCGATGAGCTGGCCCGCGAAGCTGCCGAGCTTGCCCGCGAGTTCCAGATAGGGCTTCAGCTTCTTTGCATCTTCCGCCGAGACAGAGGGCATGTTGATGGCGTTGGTAACGGCGCCGTTCACAAGGAAATCAGCCATTTGTTCCGCCACCTGCACAGCGACGTTCTCCTGCGCTTCTGTGGTGGAGGCGCCGAGGTGCGGAGTGCAGACGACGTTTTCCAGCCCGAACAGCGGATTGCTCTCGGCGGGCTCCTTCTCGAACACGTCAAGCGCCGCCCCGGCAACATGACCGGATTCGATGGCATCCTTCAGGGCGCATTCGTCAATCAGGCCGCCACGGGCGCAGTTGACGATGCGCACACCTTTTTTGCACTGGGCCAGCCGTTCCTTGTTGAGGATGTTGCGGGTGGAATCATTCAGCGGTGTGTGTAAAGTGATGAAATCGGCGCGCTTCAGCAGGTCATCCAGTTCCACTTTTTCCACGTTCAAATCGCGGGCACGCTCGGCGGAGAGGAAGGGATCATAGACCACCACCTTCATCTTCAGCCCCTGTGCGCGGTCGGCGACGATGGAGCCGATATTGCCGCAGCCGATCATGCCCAGCACTTTGCCATACAGCTCAACGCCCATGTATTTGTTCTTCTCCCACTTGCCCGCATGTGTGGAGGCGTTGGCCTGCGGAATCTGGCGGGCCAGCGCCATCATGAGGGAAATGGTATGCTCGGCGGTGGTGATGGAGTTGCCAAACGGCGTGTTCATTACGACGACACCACGCCCGGTGGCAGCGGGCACGTCCACGTTATCGACGCCAATACCGGCGCGGCCGATAACTTTCAGGTTCTTCGCCGCGTCCAGAATCCGTGGGGTGACCTTGGTGGCGGAGCGGATGGCGAGGCCATCATAGTCGCCGATGATCTTAATTAGCTCATCCGGTGCAAGGCCGGTTTTCACGTCCACTTCGACGCCACCCTGCTTGAAGATGTCAATCGCCTGCGGGCTGAGTTTGTCGCTAATGAGAACTTTGGGCATTGCAGATAGTCTCCATTTTTATTGTTTCTGTCATCCCCGCGCAGGCGGGAATCCATATTCCAGAATCCGGAGTTATGGATCCCCGCCTTCGCGGGGATGACATGTTTAAATTACGCTGCCGCCTTCTGTTGCTTGATTTCCCCGAAGGCCCAGTCGAGCCAGGGGAAGAGGGCTTCCAGATCGGAGGTCTCGACCGTCGCGCCGCCCCACAGGCGCAGGCCGACGGGGGCATCGCGGTAGGCGCCGATGTCGAAGGCGACGTTTTCTTTCTCCAGCAGCTTGGTCATGTCCTTCGCCTTGGCGGCCTGCTCATCGGCGGAAAGGCTATTGAACCACGGATCGCTGATCTTCAGGCAGATCGAGGTGCAGGAGCGGATGCTTTCATCCTGTGCAAGAAAATCGACCCACGGCGTCTTTTCTACCCACGCCTTTACGGCGGCGAGGTTCCTCTCCGAGCGCTTGATGAGTTCCGACAGGCCGCCGATGGATTCGGCCCAGATCAACCCGTCCAGCGCGTCTTCCACAGCGATCATGGAGGGGGTGTTGATGGTTTCGCCCTGGAAGATGCCTTCCACGATCTTGCCGCCCTTAGTCATGCGGAAGAGTTTCGGCAGCGGCCAGTTCGGCGTGTAGGACTCAAGGCGGGCCACGGCGCGGGGCGAGAGGGCCAGCATGCCATGCGCCGCTTCGCCGCCGAGCACCTTCTGCCAGGACCATGTCACTACATCGAGTTTCTCGAAGGGGACATCCATGGCGAACACGGCGGAGGTGGCGTCGCAGATGGCAAGGCCTTCGCGATCATCGGCAATCCAGTCAGCGTTCGGCACGCGCACGCCGGAGGTGGTGCCGTTCCAGGTGAAGCCGACATCGCGGCTCCAATCCACTTGGCTGAGGTCAGGGATTTCACCGTAAGATGCGCTGAACACGCGCAGGTCGGTGAGTTTCAGCTGCTTCTTCGCGGCGGTCACCCAGCCTTCGCCGAAGCTCTCCCATGAAAGCATGTCGACACCGCGGGCGCCCATCATGGTCCACATCGCCATTTCGTAAGCGCCGGTATCGGAGGCAGGCACGATGCCGAGACGCCAGTCCGCCGGGATGCCGAGTATCTTTTTCGAGCGCTCGATGACGTCCGCCAGCTTCTTCTTGCCGGGGCCGGAGCGGTGAGAGCGGCCAACGAGCGCATCCTTCAGCGCTTCCCAGGACCAGCCAGGACGCTTGGCGCAGGGGCCTGAAGAAAAACAGGGGTTTACGGGTTTCTGCGTAGGTTTCATGGGATTACCGGAAATTAGGGAATTTCGTGAATGTGCTTAGCCCGTAGCACGCCCGGATGCAAAGGGAAAATATGTAGGGACATCATTGCAGGTATAGGTGGGCAATGAGGTGTTTCAGATAAGCAGAGTTTTCCGCATCCTTGTCATTCCAGCGCAGGCTGGAATCCAGACTAACTGTCGCCCTGAACTTGTTTCAGGGCCTATGATAAAAAGATGCTGAAACAAGTTCAGCATGACAGGACTGGATTCCAGCCTGCGCTGGAATGACAATTAACTCACCGCATCCAGCAGTTTTTCCAGGGTGAAGGTGAGCACGTGCAGGTCTTCGGGGGTGGAGAGGCGGTGGTCGCCTTCCTTGATGAGCATCGTCTGCACATCCCTGCTTTCCAGTGCTTCGGCGATGTCGTGGGCGTAGGTCCACGGCACGTCTGGGTCCTTCATGCCCTGCACGAGCCGCACTGGGCAGGTGAGGGGGATGGGGCTATCCAGCAGCAGATGCTGGCGACCGTCCTCGATCAGCAATTTTGTGATGGGGTAGGGATCGCCATAAAGAGAGGGAACGTAGATGACGCCGTCGCGCATCAGGTCACGCTGCTGGGCCGGGGTCATGCCTGCCCACATGAGGCGTTCGGTGAAATCCGGCGCGGCGGCGATCCCGAGGATACCCTTTACGTACTCGCGCCGTTGCAGGGCCATGTTCAGCGCAATCCAGCCGCCCATGCTGGAGCCGACCAGTATGGCGGGGCCTTGCATCACGTGATCGAACAACTCCAGCGCATTCTGCGTCCAGCGGCCGATGCTGCCTTCCAGAAAATCGCCGCCCGTCTGGCCGTGGGCATGGTAATCAAAGCGCAGGAAAGCCTGCCCGCGTCCCCGGCAGTAGGATTCCAGCGTCGTCGCCTTCGAGCCCGTCATGTCCGAGCGGAAACCGCCGCAGAACATGACGCCCGGCGCGCGACCGGGCGTATAATGATAGGCCAGCCGGTCGCCCGTGGAGGTAACATGGTACTGCAATCCGCCATTCATATAGGATCCATGCGAAGGAAAACGTTGAGGGAACAGCGCGAACTGTCCTATCACTCACTCAGGAGCGACGCAATGACCGGCAAACCACCGACTGTTCTTCAAGTGCTGCCCGAACTCCGCACCGGCGGGGTGGAGCGCGGCACGGTGGAGATCGCCGCCGCCCTGCACAAGGCGGGCCACCGCGCGCTGGTGGCCTCGGCGGGCGGCTATATGGAGAGCGACCTCTCTTATGCGGGTGGCGAACATATCCGCATCCCGCAGATGAAAAGCAAGAATCCGTGGCATATCATGGAGAATGCCGACCGGCTGGCGAAAATCATCCGCGAAGAGAAAGTGGATATCATCCATGCCCGCTCGCGCGCCCCGGCATGGAGCGCCCGCATGGCGGCCAAGCGCACGGGGTGCCATTTCATCACGACCTTCCATGGCGTCTACAACCTCAAC
Organism: Alphaproteobacteria bacterium UBA998; assembly: GCA_002291925.1. Taxonomy (GTDB): domain Bacteria; phylum Pseudomonadota; class Alphaproteobacteria; order Rickettsiales; family UBA998; genus UBA998. Next base: position 60,470 of record DBAY01000057.1, read on the forward strand.
TTCCCGCTGAAGCAGCGCTACAACGCCATCATGACGAAGGGCGAGCGGGTGATTGCCGTCTCCAACTTCGTGCGTGAGCATATCCTCGCCAATTATGAGGTCGATCCGCAGCGCGTGACGGTGATTCACCGTGGGGCGAATCTGGAAAAATTCTCACCGGACAAGGTCGTGCCCGGCCGCGTGGCGCAGGTGGCGAAGGACTGGCGCGTGCCGGAAGAGCTGCATCCGCTGATCCTGATGCCCGGCCGCATCACGCGCTGGAAGGGGCAGGATGTGCTCATCAAGGCGCTCGGCAAGCTGCCGCACCGCAATTTCTTCTGCTTGCTGGTGGGCGATGACGAGCGCCACCCGGACTATGCCAACGAGCTGAAACAGCTCATCGAAGAGCTGAACCTGGAAGGCCATGTGCGCATGGTGGGCAACACCAAGTTCATGGCGGAGGCGTATGTGCTGGCGAGCCTCGTCGTCTCGCCCTCCATCGAGCCGGAAGCGTTTGGACGCGTGCCCATCGAGGCGCAGGCAATGGGCAAGCCGGTGATTGCCACCCGCCACGGCGGCGCGATGGAAACGGTGCGCGAGTACGAAACCGGCTGGCTGGTGAATCCCGGCGATGTGGATGACCTCGCGCGGGCTCTGAATGAGGCGCTTTCGCTGGATGACGCCACCCGGCAGGTGATTGAGTATAATGCACTGTGGAACGCACGAAACAATTTCTCCACCGCCACCATGTGCCGCAAGACATTGCAGGTGTACGCGGAAGTCATGGCAGGCGTGCTGCCGGCGCCTGAACCTGAGCCGGACGCCATCGCGGAGCAGGAGCCGCTTGCCGAGGAAGAGACCGCCGACGCATGAGCGCGCAGGAGCATATCCTCGTCATCAAGCATGGCGCGCTCGGTGATATCGTGCTGGCGACCGGGCCGATGACCGCCATCCGGGCGCACCACCCGCAGGCGCACATCACTCTGCTGACCGCGAAGCCTTATGACACATTGCTGAAATCTTCTCCGTATTTCGATGAAATCTGGGTGGATGCGAAACCGAAAGTCTGGCAGTTCGCCGCCCTGCAGAAATTGCGAAGGCTGCTCAACAGCCGGCCCTTCCTGCGCGTGTATGACCTGCAGACTTCCCAGCGCAGTACGTCCTATTACCAGCTTTTCCGCCACAAGCCGCAATGGTCTGGGCTGGTGCCGGGGGAGTTCGTGCATGACACGCCGCACCGCACGCAAAGCCATACGCTCGACCGTGAGCGCGAGCAGTTGAACCTCGCAGGCATCCATGATGTCCCCGGCCCGGATGTCAGCTGGCTGACTTCGGATATTTCCCGTTTTTCCCTGCCCGAGCGCTATGTGGTGCTGATTCCCGGCGGCTCTGCGCACCGGCCGGAGAAGCGCTGGCCGCAGGCGCATTATGCAGAGCTGGCCGTTCGCTTGCAATCACTGGGCATCACGCCGGTGTTGATTGGAACGGACGCGGAAGCCAGGGAACTGAGCGCCATTCAGGCCGCCTGCCCGGAGGCCATCAACCTCTGCAGCCAGACTTCGTTCGCTGATCTGGCGGAGCTGGGACGCGGCGCGCTGGCGTGTGTGGGCAATGACACGGGGCCGATGCATCTGGTGGCTGTCACGCAGTGCCCCTCGGTCGTGCTGTTCTCGCGTGCCTCGAATCCGGCGATGTGCGCCCCGCGCGGCGAGAAAGTGACCGCGCTGCAGCGTGACGCGCTGGAACAGCTCAGCGTGGATGAGGTGTTTTCTACGCTGAAACCGTGGCTTCGCCTTGACAGGGCAGCGTAAAGGTCTTTTTATAAATTTTTCAATTCAGTGTCATTCCAGCGAAGGCTGGAATCCAGTTGAATGAAGCTTTGCGCTGGATTCCGGATCGGCGCTCGGCTTTGCCTCACTTGTCCGGAATGACAAGAGCATTTTTTATGTCCCACGCTGCCGTGCAACCTTCGTCTGTCAATATCACGCTTCCCGATGGCAGCGTGCGCACGTACGGCGCGCCGGTGACCGGCTTCCAGATTGCCGAATCCATCGGCCCCGGCCTGCTGAAGGCCGCGGTGGCGATGAAGGTGGACGGCGTGCAGCGCGACCTCAGCGAGCCCATCGCGCAGGATGCGTCTGTTGCCCTGCTGACGACGAGGGACGCGGAAGGCCTGGAGATCATGCGTCACACCACCACGGCGCAGGTGCTGGCGCTGGCGGTGAAGGAAATCTGGCCCGCCGCCAAGCTCGCCATCGGCCCCACGATTGAGCACGGCTTCTATTACGACATCGACCTCGAATACAAAATCACGCCGGACGATCTGCCGAAGATTGAGGCGAAGATGAAAGAGATTCTCGGCCGTGGCCTTACCGTTCAGCGCGAGATGTGGAAGCGCGAGGAAGCCATTGCCATGTTTGAAGGACGCGGCGAGACTTACAAGGCCGAGCTTATCCGCAACGCCCCCGAAGACGACACCACCGAGCGCGGCAAGGTTTCGCTCTATCGCCAGGGGCAGGGGGATGATGCGTTCATCGATCTCTGCCGTGGCCCGCACTGCCCATCGCTTGGAAAAATTTCACAGGCCTTCAAGCTCACCAAGCTGGCCGGGGCCTACTGGCGCGGGGACTCCCGCAACAAGATGCTCCAGCGAATCTACGGTGTCTCCTTTGCGAATGACAAGGAGCTGAAAGCCTACCTGACCATGATGGAAGAGGCGGAGAAGCGTGATCACCGCAAACTCGGCCGCCAGCTGGATCTGTTCCATTTGCAGGAGGAGGCCATCGGGCAGGTGTTCTGGCATCCGAATGGCTGGACGGTCTACCGCGAGCTGGAAAACTACATCCGACAGAAGCTGGATCGCGAAAATTACCAGGAGGTGAAAACCCCGATGCTGGTGGACCGCGCCCTCTGGGAAGCCTCCGGCCACTGGGAGAAATTCGGCGAGAACATGTTCACCTCGGAAGCCGAGGAGCGCACGCTCGCCATCAAGCCGATGAACTGCCCCTGCCACGTGCAGATTTTCCGTCAGGGCATCAAGTCCTACCGCGACTTGCCGTTGCGTATGGCCGAGTTCGGCTCTTGCCATCGCTATGAGCCCTCAGGCGCGTTGCACGGCATCATGCGCGTGCGCGGCTTCGTGCAGGATGACGCGCATATCTTCTGCATGGAAAGCCAGATTCTCTCCGAAACCGAGAAATTCTGCGCCCTGCTGCAGGAAGTCTATCAGGAACTGGGTTTCACGGAGATTGCCGTGAAACTCTCCACCCGCCCGGAGAAGCGCGCGGGAACCGATGAAACGTGGGACAAGGCTGAGCATTCGCTCGCCGAGGCCGTGGAAGCCGTGGGCCTGCCCTATGAGGTGCAGCCGGGCGAGGGCGCCTTCTACGGGCCGAAGCTGGAATTCCAGCTGAAGGATTGCATTGGCCGCACATGGCAGTGCGGCACCCTGCAGCTCGACTTCGTGCTTCCGGAGCGTCTGGATGCCGCCTATATCGGCGAGGACGGGGAGAAGCATCGCCCGGTGATGCTCCATCGCGCCATTCTGGGTTCACTGGAGCGTTTCATCGGCATTCTTATCGAGCAGTATGCGGGCAAATTCCCGCTCTGGCTGGCGCCGGTGCAGGTGGTGGTGGCGCCGATCACCAACGATCTGGATGACTACGCCACGGATGTGGTGCGCCGCCTTAAGGACGCGGGCATCCGCGCCGAGTCGGACCTCTCGACGAACAAAATCAATTACAAAGTGCGTGAGCATTCCGACCGTAAGGTGCCGTTCATCTTTGCTGTCGGCGGGCGGGAGAAGGAGCAGGACAGTGTCTCCGTGCGCCGCTTGGGCTCGCAAAAGCAGACCGTGCACAGCGTGGCCGAGATCATCGACCTCTTGACGGCTGAGATCCGCGAACGCAGACTGCCGCCTCATGACGAGAATGCAGGTTGATTAAGCATTAAATCTATTTTAAACATCTGCCCTTACGATTTTCATCTACATTGGAGCAAACTGCCTATGCGTGAGACGATTTCCCTATGAGTGCCACCGGTCAGGAACCGCGGGTCAATCACCAGATTCGTATCGACAAGATCCGCCTTATTGATGGTGAAGGTAACATGGTAGGGGTTGTCTCCGTTGCCGAAGGCCTGAAAATGGCCGAGGCGGCAGGGCTCGATCTGGTCGAGGTATCGCCCGGTGCATCTCCTCCGGTGTGCAAGCTGCTCGATTACGGCAAGTACAAGTACCAGCTCCAGAAAAAGGCCAACGAGGCCCGTAAGAAGCAGAAGATCATCCAGGTAAAGGAGATCAAGCTCCGACCGATGATCGACAAGCACGATCTGGAAGTGAAAATGAAGGCCGTTCAGAAGTTTCTGGATGAAGGCGACAAGGTGAAGTTCACCCTGCGCTTCCGTGGCCGCGAAATGTCGCACCAGGAACTGGGCATGCGTCTGCTCAATCAGGTGAAGGAAATCCTCGCCGACAAGATCAAGGTCGAGTCAGAACCCCGCCTGGAAGGCCGCCAGATGGTGATGATGGTCTCCCCCGCGAAATCCGCGCATTGATAGCCCTAGTCTTTGCCCCTGCTACGTGCTTCCTGCGATCCGTAAGTAAGCGACGCTCTGCTGGCTCATGGCTGACGCGCGAAACGCTCTGTCGGCGTTTCGCCTGTCCTTGACTAACACAGTCGTGTAGCCGTCATCCTGCGAGCCGGAGGCTGCACAGGATCTTCATCGTATCGCGAGCAGATTCCGGGCACGCTAACGCGTCCCGGAATGACGGAGAGTAGAAAAAATGTCACCTCCCTAACCTATTGCGGGGTCTTCCCTGCATACGCGGAGATGCCGCAACAAGTGCGGCATGACAGATCAATTAAGAAATAAACTGCCCGATGGCCGGAGAGGCGATCATTGTCATGAATTCTTGGCGGGTACGTGGATCGCTCTTGAAGAGGCCGTGCAGGCGGCTGGTGACGGTGGTGGTCTCTGACTTGTGCACGCCGCGCGTGGTCATGCATTGGTGCGCGGCGTCGATGATGACGGCGACGCCCCTGGGTTGCAGCACGCGCAGGATGGTATCGGCGATCTGCGCGGTCATGGTTTCCTGCGTCTGCAGGCGCTTGGCGTAGACGTCCACAAGGCGGGCGATCTTGCTGATGCCGACCACGCGCTTGTCCGGAATATAGGCCACATGTGCCCGGCCGATGATGGGCACCATGTGGTGCTCGCAATGCGACTCGAGGCGCATGTTCTTCAGCAGCACCATCTCATCGTAATCCTCGACTTCCTCAAAAGTGCGCGCCAGGATGTCTTCCGGGTGCATGTCATAGCCGGCGAAGAATTCCTCGTAGGCTTCCACCACGCGTTTGGGGGTATCCAGCAGGCCTTCGCGGGCCACATCGTCACCCGCCCAGGCGATGAGCGTACGTACGGCCTCCATGGCCTGTTCTTTTGAAGGTCGAGTCACGCGGCGTCCTTTCGGCAGTGCAATCGCAGGCATGGAAATCTCCGTTGATGAGGGGCCTTTGATCGCGGATATAAGTTTTCTATTATGTAAAACAAGGTGCGCTCAGGGGGCAAAAGTAAAAAATCTTCATTTTCTTCTTTCCCCGGCGCGGTTTTCATTGACCGCTTCCGAGCGCGGCTTATAGTAAATTCCCCGGAGTGCGCATGCCTTACGACACCGCCATCGCCGAATCGCTGATTTCCCGCCTGTCGTTTGATGAGCGGGGGCTGATTCCGGCCATCGCGCAGGCCCACCAGAGCGGTGAGGTGCTGATGCTGGCCTGGATGAACGCGGACGCCATCCGGGAAACGCTATCTACAGGGAAAGTGACCTATTGGTCAAGGTCTAGAGGCGCGTTGTGGCGCAAAGGCGAGACTTCCGGCCATGTCCAGCGGCTGGTTGACCTGCGCTACGACTGCGACGCGGACACACTGCTCCTGCAGGTGGAGCAGAACGGCCCCGCCTGCCATACGAACCGCGCAAACTGCTTCTTTACCCAGCTTGAACCCCATGGCTTCCGGACGCTGAGCGCGCCCGTGGCCTAACCTTGGAGACGACCATGACTTTGGCTGCAAACCTCGGATTTCCTCGCATCGGCACCCACCGGGAGCTGAAAACGGCGCTGGAAAGCTTCTGGAAAGGCGCAATTTCCGAGGCGCAGCTCATGTCCACCGCCGGCGAACTGCGTGCCCGCCACTGGCAATTGCAGAAGCAGGCCGGCATCGAGCATATCCCCAGCAACGATTTCTCGCTCTACGACCAGGTGCTGGATACCATCGCCATGGTCGGCGCGGTGCCGGAGCGTTACGGGCGCGTGAGCGGCGAGGTGGACCTGACCACCTATTTCGCGATGGCCCGAGGGCGTCAGGCTGGCGGGCAGGACGTGGTGGCCATGGAAATGACCAAGTGGTTCGATACGAACTACCATTACATCGTTCCAGAATTCCATGCGGGCCAGCGTTTTAGCCTTGGCAGCACCAAGGCGCTGCGCGAGTTCGAGGAAGCCAAGGCCAAGGGCATCGTGACCCGCCCGGTGCTGCTTGGCCCGGTCAGCTTCCTGCTGCTCGGCAAGGTGCGCGATGATTCCGACCGATGGGATCTGCTGGACGGGCTGCTGCCGGTGTATGAGGACCTGCTGAAGCGCCTGCATAGCGCCGGGGCGGAGTGGGTGCAGATCGACGAGCCCTGCCTCGTGCTCGATCTCGACCAGCGCGCTAAGGTGGCTTACCAGACGGCGTATAATGCGCTTTCTTCCGCGTCACCGCTGAAAATCATGCTCGCCACCTATTTCGGGGCGATTGGCGATAATCTGGAGCTGGTGGCCAGCCTACCGGTGGCCGGGGTGCATGTGGACCTCGTGCGCGCGCCGGAGCAGTTGGAGGCGGTCGCCAAGGCACTGCCGTTCACGCACTGGCTGTCGGTTGGCGTGGTGGATGGGCGCAATATCTGGAAGACCGACCTGGAGGCGGCCGAGAAGATCGTCCGCAAGGCGGCGGAACTGCGCGGCGGCACGGCGCAATTGATGGTGGCTCCAAGCTGCTCGCTGCTGCACTCGCCGGTCGATCTGGTGGAGGAAAAGAAGCTCAGCGCCGATCTGAAGAGCTGGCTTGCCTTCGCCACGCAGAAACTGTCGGAAGTCCGCCTGCTGGCCGAAGCGTCCAACGGTCACAAGGATCGCGAGGCGTTTGCCACCAATGCGAAGCTGATCGCCTCGCGCAAGGCCTCGCCACGCATCCATGATGCCAAGGTGAAGCAGCGCATGGCCGCGATCAGCAAGGACATGGCGCAGCGCCAGAGCCCGTTCAAGGCGCGCATCGCCAAGCAGCAGGCGCTGCTGGGCCTGCCGCTGTTGCCGACCACGACCATCGGCTCCTTCCCGCAGACCCATGACGTGCGCGAATCGCGTGCCCTGTTCAAGCGCGGCGACCTCTCGAAGGATCAGTACGAGATGTTCCTCGAGCAGAAAACCGCCGAGGCCATGAAATGGCAGGACGAGATCGGCATCGATGTGCCGGTGCATGGCGAGTTCGAGCGCAACGACATGGTAGAATATTTCGGCGAGCAGCTCTCCGGCTTTGCCTTCACCCAGAATGGCTGGGTGCAGAGCTATGGCTCGCGCTGCGTGAAGCCGCCGATCATCTTCGGCGATGTCAGCCGCCCCGAGCCGATGACGGTGCGCTGGAGCCAGTTCGCCCAGTCGAAAACGAAGAAGCCCGTGAAGGGCATGCTCACCGGCCCGGTGACCATCCTGCAATGGAGCTTCGTGCGCGACGATCAGCCGCGTTCCGAAACCTGCCGCCAGATTGCGCTGGCCATCCGTGACGAGGTGGTGGATCTGGAAAAGGCGGGCATCCGCATCATCCAGATCGACGAGCCCGCGCTGCGCGAGGGGCTGCCGCTGCGCCAGTCCGACTGGAAGACTTACCTCGACTGGGCGGTGGAGAGCTTCCGCCTCTGCGCCTCCGGCGTGGATGACGCGACGCAGATTCACACCCACATGTGCTATTCGGAGTTCAACGACATCATTGACGCCATCGCGGCGCTGGATGCCGACGTGATTTCCATCGAAACCTCGCGCTCCGCCATGGAACTGCTGGATGCCTTCGCAACGTTCAAATACCCGAACGAGATCGGGCCGGGCGTCTATGACATCCACAGCCCCCGCGTGCCCAACCAGCGCGAGATGGAAGCCCTGCTGGAGAAGGCGCTGGACGTGCTGGCGCCCGAGCAGCTCTGGGTCAACCCCGATTGCGGCCTGAAAACCCGCGGCTGGGCCGAGGTGAAGCCCGCCCTCGTGGCGATGGTGGAGGCGGCCCGGTCCCTGCGGGAAAAGCTGGAATCCGAAGGGAAAAAGCGCGCGACGGCCTGACTTTTGTGACGGTCGCGTGACGGCAGGTGGTTTTGGAGTTGATAGCCGGTCTGCAGGGGGGTAAGGACAGCATAAAAAAGTTTGCATTATGCTTTTATCCGCGCCATCTCACATAACACTGATTCCACGCGCATTCGCCGCACATTCACTGCGGATTGCGCGGCATGCACAACATCTTTCAGGCAATATCAATACGGCCGTGGGAGCGGTCATCTGGAAAGAAACGCCTGACGGGCGTTATCAGGGCATTGCAGTCAATGCCAACCGTTTTCCGGCAGGCCTTTCACGGCATGATGTACGCTACACCAAGCGCTATTTTACTGATTTTGATTTGCATGCTGAGAAGGGAGCGGTTGTGATTGCCGCCCGTGCCGGAAAATCCACGGCGGATGCGATTTGCACCACCACACACTGCCCTTGTTTTGAATGTACCAACATGATGATTGAGGCGGGCATTCGCGAAGTAATCATTGATGGCGCGCAAAAAATGCGCCCCCGCTGGTTTGAAGTTTGGCACCCCAAGGGTCAGGTGACGCTCGATATGCTCAAGCGGGCAGGCGTGCAGGTTGAAGTGCATGACTTGCGCCTCAATGAACAGAACGAACCGGACATACGCATGTCAAAGGAAGAATTGGACAAGCAGCCTCCGAAACGCTTTGCCATCAGCGATAGCCCACGCGTGGTTTCCACGGAGCGCGGCACTGCCCTGTTTCATCGCTCACTTTACGAGACATCCATACAGACAAGTCGTGAGCCGGATCCATGGCTGGCTGTTCCGGCGAATTTTGACAATAACCTATGTGGCCTTCCCATTTTAGTGCAGAGGGCAGCCCATGCGGCGCGCATTGAACTGGACAGGCAGAGAAAACTAAATCCGAGCTATCCGCTCCATGCGGCCGTTATATTTGACGAGCGGCAGCCGAGAGGCAAACTTCAAGTTGAAACTTCAAAACCACCCAGGGGTTCTGAAGAAATGGCCCACACCCCGGAAGGCGCACAGGCATGGTCACTGGCTCCGGGAAAGCTGGCCGTGGCGCACGCGGCGCGTGACGGCATGGCGATGGAAGGAAAAAGTGTTTACCTGACCCATGCGCCGGGCTCTCGCGAGGCGGTGGTGTTGGCCGGGGCCGGTATTGCGCGCCTTTACATCGATTCGCGCAGTCTGCCCGAGCACCTCGATAATGCGCTAGCGGACCGGTTATGGAAAGGCTATGTGGCTTTGATGGAGGCGGGTGTCGAAGTGATTTTCTTGCACGCTAAGGAACAGAGCATAGTTGTTGAAAGTATTCGCCGGTCCTGCTCGCAAGAGGTGCAGGAAGATATTCATATCATGGATTTAGCTCCGGCAAAATCATGGGCAGCAAGCCATGTGAGAACCAGAGTGCAAAATAATGCAAGGAACCGTTGAAACCAGTAAGTTCTGGCGCCTCTGCCATTGATTAACACCCCTCCCGCTGCTATATCCTCTTAAGCAGAAACTTATGAGGGTTTCCCTGTGGTTGAAAGTGCTTCCGGTTCGCTTGGTCTGAAGACCGTCTCCATCGCCTCGGAGATGAAAAAATCCTACCTCGATTACGCGATGAGCGTCATCGTCTCCCGCGCTATTCCGGACGTGCGCGACGGCCTGAAGCCGGTGCATCGGCGCATCCTCTACGCCATGATGGAATCGGGCTTCGATTACAACAAGCCCTACAAGAAATCCGCCCGTATCGTCGGTGACGTGATGGGTAAATACCACCCGCACGGCGACTCCGCGATCTACGACGCCTTGGTGCGTATGGCGCAGGACTTCTCCATGTCCACCCCGCTGGTGGACGGGCAGGGGAACTTCGGCTCCATGGACGGCGACCCGGCGGCGGCGATGCGCTACACGGAATCCCGCCTCGCCAAGGTTGCGCAGCTTGCCTTGCTGGAGGACATCGACAAGGACACGGTGCGCTGGCAGGACAATTATGACGGCTCCGAGCAGGAGCCGACCGTGCTGCCCGCCCGCTTCCCCAACGTGCTGGTGAACGGCGCGAACGGCATCGCGGTGGGCATGGCCACCAACATCCCCCCGCACAATCTTGGCGAGATCGTGGACGCCACCTGCAAGCTCATTGATGAGCCGGAGACCACCATCGACGAGCTGATGCAGATCGTCCCCGGCCCGGACTTCCCGACCGGCGGCATCATCCTCGGTCGCTCCGGTGCTCATTCGGCGGCGCATACGGGCCGTGGCTCCGTCATCATGCGCGGCAAGACGGAAATCGAGGAGAGCAAGGGCGGCAAGGCGGCCATCATCATCACCGAGGTTCCGTATCAGGTGAACAAGGCGCGGCTGGTCGAGAAAATCGCCGAGCTGGTGCGCGAGAAGAAGATCGAAGGCATCAGCGACCTGCGTGATGAGTCAGACAAATCCGGCGTGCGCGTGGTTGTCGAGGTGAAGAAGGACGCCGTGCCAGACGTGGTGTTGGCGCAGCTCTACAGCTACACGCCGCTGCAATGCAGCTTCCCCGTCAATGCGCTGGCGCTGAACAATGGCCGCCCGCAGGTGATGAACCTGAAGGACGTGCTGGAAGCCTTCATCACCTTCCGCGAGGAAGTCATCACCAAGCGCACGCATTACCTGCTGAACAAGGCGCGCGACAAGGCGCACACCTTGATCGGCCTCGCCATTGCGGTGGCGAATATTGACGAGGTGATCCAAGTGATCCGCAGCGCGCCGGACCCTGTCGTCGCCCGTGAGGAACTGATGCGCCGCGACTGGAACGCCGCCGACGTGCTGCCTTTGCTGGCGCTGGTGGATGACAAGCGCAACGCCATTATCAACGCCGAGCGCATCAAGTTCACCGAGGAGCAGGCCCGCGCCATCCTCGAGCTTCGCCTGCAACGCCTCACCGGCCTCGAGCGCGATAAGATCGACGGCGAGTTGAAGGAACTGGGCGCGGAGATTTCGCGCTA
>DBAY01000014.1 GCA_002291925.1 Alphaproteobacteria bacterium UBA998
CAAACACACAAATCCAATTGAAGCAGTTAAAACGGTGGACTAAGCAATACTAGCCTAGTTATCTAGGACAGCCCCTAAGTCTTTTATTTAGCGAATTTTTTTGATTGCCTCCTCAGGCTCACTAAGGCATACACACGGCCGGATGCCTACTTCAAGAATGGCTCAGTGCATGCGCTCTATTCCTTTTCTGGTGACTGCTACGCTCCTTTTCTCCGCGCCTGCCTTCGCGGAGGGACCCTATACCTGCCCAGATTTGATGAACAAGGAAAAAACCGCCTCTGACCAGATGACGCAGGGCAAGGATGGCTGGTTTTTCCGTATCAACCGTGATCTCAATTCGCCACTGATAATTACGCCGGAAGTGGAGCAGCTTTTCGCCCGCTTTGCCGCCGCGCTGGAACGCCGCGGCACCACACTTGTGCTTGTGCCGGTACCACCCCGCGCCGCCATCGCGCGCGAGTTTCTTGATACATCCGTTACCGAGCAGGCGATTTTCTCGCCAGACAAGGCCCTTGCGAATTACCGGCATATCACCCAAGCGTTGGGCAGGGTAGGGGTACTGATGCCCAACCTGCTGGAGACGGACCCACTGCCTTTCGACATGCCGGAAGACAAACCCTTTTTCTTCCGCCGCGACCATCACTGGACTCCATGGGGGGCACGCGCCGTAGCACAGAAGATCGGCGAAGCCGTGAAGGCAACCTCAATCTATGCTTCCCTGACACCTGCCACCTACGTGACGCGGATGGTGAGCGAAAGCGGCTGGAAGCCGAGCATGGCTTTGGAAATCCAGCGTCTTTGCACGGATGTGCTGCCGCCAGAGCCATTCCAGCGTTTTGAGACCCGGCTTGAAGCGGGCAATGATGCCGATGCGCTGTTCGGTGATGCTGGATCGGGCACATCCTCCGTGCTGGTTGGCTCCAGTTTCAGCGCCCTGCCGGAGTATAACTTTGACGGATTCCTCATGGAGGCGACGGGGCTGGAAATTGCCAATCGTGCCATTTCAGCTGGCATGCAGTTCAATGCTGTCACTTCCTATACTTCCTCTCCTGCTTTTGAGGCGGAGGTGCCCCCCTACCTTATCTGGGAAATTCCAAACCTTGCCGGCATCAGCCAGTCGGCCCTGACCATGTTCCGCCAGATCATTCCGACCACGCACGGAGCCTGCACAACTGAGAAAGCCGTGGCGACAAGAAAAGTGAGCATCAAGAACGGCCAAGCGGCCACGCTACTGACCCTTTCTCCGCAGAAGAAAGTGGCTGGCAATAATTACTATATGTTTATTACCACGCCCAACCTCGGCCTTGCCAAGTTCACCCTGCAATTTGAGTATGATGACGGCGACGGGGAATGGTTTACCGTGGATCGTAGCCAGCATTTTGAGAATACCGGGCGATTCTTCGTGGAATTGTCTGATGAAATCGAGGGGAACCTCACCTCGGTCACCATCGATGGCCTGCCTATTACCAACGCGGATCTGGAAGTGCGGCTTTGCCAGGCATCTCAGGAAACCAAGGCGGCACCTGCCGCCAACTAGCGGCTTTGCGGTTGCCCGAAGACAAAAGGATGGATATTTAACACTCGTTAATGCTGTTAAGGAACTCGCCTGTATTTCACTGGTTACCATTCATCATTTGACAAGGACACAAACCTATGATGCGCTCGACGTTCCGGGTTCTTGGTTTCAGCCTGATGTTGCTCGCTGCGCCTGTGGCGATGGCCGATGCCGACCAGCAGCTTTATGACCCCGCTCCACCGGCGGATGCGGCCTTTGTGCGTGTGCTGAACGCAAACCCGTCCGGTGAGATTAGCGCCACGATAGGCGACGCCAGATTCGGTAATGTAGCCTATCCCGGTCTCTCACCCTACATGGTCGTTAAACAGGGCGAGCAGACGCTGAAAGCTGGCAGCGCCAGCGAAACCATCAACGTTGAGGCCGGCAAATACTACACGCTGGCGGTGGCACCGGATGGCAAGGTGGTGACGCTGAAGGACGCCATCATCGAACAGCCGTCCAAGGCCTATGTCTATTTCTACAACTTCTCCGATGCTGCCAAGGCCAGCCTGCGCGCAACCAAGCAGAACATGGACATTGCAGGCGATGTCGCCCCAAACAGGAGCATGCACCGCGAAATGAACGCGCTTACACTGGCAATGGCGATCACCGCCGATGGCAAGACGGTGCAGACGTTTCCCTCCGTCGCGCTAAAGCGCCGCAGCGGCACCAGTTTTGTGCTGGCAGGCACGGGGGACGCGAAAAAGGCCGTCTGGATCGAGAACAAGATCCAGCGCTGAGACAGGAATATTGAGCTGCCGCCCAGCACCTGCAGGGTGGTATTGATGGGGAAGAAAGAATGTCCGAATCTGTTTTGCGTCGCGGCCTTTTCGCGGCGGGTTTTGTGTGGAGTCTGCACACTTCCATGGCGCTGGCTGCCGTAGAGCCTTTGCCTGCCCTGCTGCCGCCCCAAGTGGATTATGCCAAGGTCTGCAAACTGAAGAATCGCCTCGCGCGTGATACACATAACTGGAACAACATAGAAACTCAGGCGGCACGCATCAGCGGCCGCGATCTGACAGAAATTGGTAAACTTTACCTGAAAGGCAGCGCCCAGCAGCCCTCCAACCCTTTGCTGGCGCATAAAATCCTGAAAGCGGCCGCGGCAAAACCGGGCAGGCACCGCGGGGCAGCGTTGCTGCTTCTGGCTGATACTTACGCCAAGGGACTTGGCACGGCGCAAGACGGGGTGATCGCCAAGCAAACACTGGAAGAGGCGCTTACCCTCTCTACACGCGGCGCAGGCTTTGCGCTTGGGAGTATTTATGAGAGTGAGGGAGAATTCACCAAGGCTGGCAATGCCTATGCCAAGGATGCTGCGCTGAAGAATCCCGCGGCAGCCCTGTCGCTGGCCGTACTTTATAAGTCCGAGAAAATGCCCGAGCCGCGTGAAGGTGCTGCCAATGAAATGGTGGCGCTGGCGCAGAATATGCTGCTGGAACGTGTGGCACAGGGGGATTGTGATGCACTGACAGTGCTCGGCAATATCTATTTGCGCGGTGAAACCGTGCAGCGCGACGAAAAGACAGCCGCCAAGTGGCTGCAGGCCGCCACCCAAGGTGACAACGTTTCGGCGATGCTGACGCTGGCAACCTTGTATCAACGTGGCGTGGGCGTTGCGCACGACCGCGAGAAAGTGCAGCAGCTGTGGGAGCGTGCAGCGGCGCTCGGCTCCTCGGAGGCTATGTATGATCTTGGTTTCAGCTACGTATTCGGGGATTATGTGGATCAGGACATCCCGAAGGGCATCCCCTGGCTAGAGAAAGCTGCCGAGCGCTATTACCTGGAAGCGATGCATCTGTTGTTCCGCGTTTACCGGGGTGATTACGGCGGGCAGGTGAATCACAAGCTGGCCATGCAGTGGCTGCACAAGGCGGCGGCCCATCCGGCGGCGGAAACCTCCATCATTTTCGAACTGGCCCAGGCCTACGAGGAAGGCAAACTCACCGCGCGCGACTACGGAAAGGCACTGGAATATTACCAGCTTGCCGCTAAGCTGGGCGATGAGGACGCGCCTTACAAAGTGGGGGAACTCTACCAGCGGGCGCTCGGCACGCCGCCCCAGCCCAAGCTGGCCCTGCGCTTCTACCGTCTGGCCGCCAGCCGCGGCAGCAAGCAGGCCATGATGGCGATGTACTATAATTATTACTGCGGCATCGCGGTCAGCTATGACGCGGTGAAGGCCCAGCGCTGGCTGGACCGTGCCATCGCCAATGCCAGCTTTGATGGCATTCAGCGCGCCCAGCAGGAATACCAGTCGCGCGGTACAGAGGAGGATTATGATCACGCGGTGGCGCTGCTGACGCGCGCGGTGGAAATGGATGATCGCAAGGCGATGATCGCACTGGCGGAAATTTACATGGAAGGACGCCCGGGCGTGGAGAAAAACCGTGAAAAAGCGGAGTCGTTGCTCGAGCAGGCTATCCTGCCCGGCGAAAACCGTGCGCAGGGCCTCTCATCACTTGCCAGCCTGTACCTGAAAGGACGGCTGGTGCAGCGTGATGTAAAGAAGGGTCTCTCCCTTCTGACGGAAGCGGCCAAGTATAACGATAGTGATGCCCTGCGCCAGCTAGGCATGCTCTACATGAAAGGCCAGCCGGAAGTACCGGCGGACGTGAATCAAGGTCTCACCTACCTGCAGCAGGCGGCTGATTTCGGCAATGCGCAGGCAATGTTGACGCTGGCAGAATATTACCGCGCCAACGCCAAGGATCAGCAGGGCCGGGACGCCGCACTCGACTGGTATGTGGAAGCAGGTGTGCATGGTGACCCGACAGCCGCAGTAACACTGGCGGAATTCTACCGTCACGGCACAGGGGTGCGGGAAGACCCCAAGCGTGCGGAGGAATGGCTCACCCGTGCGCAAAGCCCGGAATCCTGCTCCATTCCGAAAAGCATGACCGTGGCGCGCATGTTCAGTCAAGGGATGGGCACGGAAAAGGATCCCAAGAAAGCGGCGGAATGGTTTCAGCGTGCCTTGCGTTTTCCTGCCGTACAAACCTCTGACATGAAAGCCCTCGCTGAAGCTTATACCTTTGGCTATGGCACGCGTCAGGATTATGCGAAAGCGCTCGAATGGGAAACCAAGCTCGCCGAACTGGGTGAAACGCGCCATATGCGTAACGTCGCCCGAATGCATCTGGAAGGTCGGGGCACGGTTCAGGATGTCGAACTCGCACGCGAATGGTATGACCGCGCTGCCAAGGCCGGTGACGCGCTGGCTTATATCGATCTCGCCAATCTCTATGAGAAGGGCATCGGTGTGGAAAAGAACCCGCCGCAGGCCAAGGCGTATCTTGAACAGGCCGCCACCATGGGCTCCAGCCGCGCCCTGCGCATACTGGCGGAGCGCGCCCTGCAGGCAAAGGATTATGCCGAGGCCGTCAGGTGGTATCAGCAGGCGGCGAAAACGGGTGATGTAAAGGCCATGTTCCGGCTGGTCTCGCTCTATAATGACCCGGCCATTCCCATCCATGACCAAGCGCAGGTGAAACGCTGGGTGCAGCAGGCCATCAAGGCAGCGGAAAGTGATCCCAACGAAATGGCACGGATCGGCGAAGCCTACATGACAGGTTTGGGCGTTGAAAAGAATAGTAAGGCAGCCGCCGAATGGTTCTACAAAGCAGGCGAGGCCGGAAGCGCCAAAGGCATGCGCATGCTCGGCAAGATGTACATGGAGGGCAACGGCGTGCCACAGGACCGCAGCATCGCCGTAAGCTGGCTGAACAAGGCAGCCGAGAAAGGCGATCTGAGTGCGATGGTGGCCGTGGCGGAGGCCTATTCCACCGGCAGCGGTGTACAGCTCGATTTTGACAAGGCCTCCGAGTTTTACCGTGCCGCCGCCCAGCATGGCTCCACCAAGGCCATGCGCGAGATTGGCTTCCTTTACATGCGCGGGCGAGGCGTGGAGCGCAATGAAAGCTACGGCATCCAGTGGCTGACCAGTGCCGCCGAGCGCGGTGATGTGCGAGCCATGGAAGAGCTGGCGCGCTCCTATGCCGCCGGATTTGGTGTTGAGGAATCATCCCAAGAAGCACTTTCCTGGTGGAAACGTGCCGCGGACGCTGGCAGCACCGAGGCAAGGCGGCAGCTGGAAATCGCCGTGCAAACAGGCTATGCCCCCGCGAATTTTCTGAAGGAATAGATCATGACTTCCCGCCCCTTCCCGCTTTCCGGCGCAAGCCGCATACAGCGGCTTGCCTGTGGCTTGCTATCCGCCGTCATGCTCGTGACCGCGCCCCCCCTTCATGCGCAGGCACTGCGATCGCCTTTCGCCATCCCGGCGGCACCCAAAGGGCAAAAGAAGGCCGGGGAAGGCCGTGACCGCTGTGAGGCTCCCCCTGCTCCTATCCGCACACTGGCCACCACCAGCATGTATGACCCAAGCGACCCCACGCATTCCAAGAAAGATCCCAAGGCGAATGCGCGGTATCAGGCGGCCATCCAACCCGTGCGGGATTATGCGAAGGATGTCACCAAGTTCGCCAATAACTATGTCCGCTCCGGTGCGCAAAAGACGGCGTTTGCGGAATGCACCCTTGACTGGCTGGCCACGTGGGCGCAAGCGGGCGGGCTCACTGATCTGCGCACGCCGCAGGCCATTTTTAACATGGGTCAGCTGGTAGGCGGCTTTGCCATGGCCTATCTGCAGGTGCGCGACAATCCCTACCTCGACCCTGCGAAAAAGCAAGTGGTCGAGCAATGGATGCAGAATATCGCTCTGCAGATGCGTGATAGCGTGCGCGCGGATGAGGTACGGGGCAAGAACTCCTCCCGCGCCAATCATCGCTATTGGTCCGGCTATGGTGTCGGTATGGTAGGCGTCGCCGTGGGTAACCGCAACCTATTGGAGTGGGGGCTGAACAGCGCCCGCATCGGCCTAAGCGAAATCCAGCCAGATGGGACTTTGCCGCGTGAGCTGCGCCGCGCCAGCCGCTCCCGTGACTATCACATTTTCTCTGTTGCACCGCTGGTGATGCTGGCGGAGGTTGGACTGACCAACGGCGTCAATCTCTATGCAGAACAGGGCGGTTCGCTACACCGGCTGGTAAAACGCATCCTCGACAGTAATAAGGATGCCAGCTACTTTGAGAGGCTCACCGGTTACAAGCAGCAGCCCTATCCTGACAGTGATGACGGCATCCCCTCCAGCCGCCTCGGCTGGCTCGAGCCTTACGCTGCCCGCTTTCCCAGCGAGGAGAGCAAGGCAATCCTGCGCGCCAAGCGTCCCGTAAGCTCCACCGCCCTCGGCGGTAATATGACGCTGCTCTACACAGGGAAGGATGACTAGCAGACGGCCGTTGCCGACATGGTGAGTCGTAATGACAATGACGCTGTCATGCCGCACTTGGTACGCGGCATCTCCTCGCGAGCGGAGGGAGACCCCGCAATGAATACGGGGTGACATGCTCCTTCTTCTCCGTCATTCCGGGACGCGTCAGCGTGCCCGGAATCTGCTCGCGATACGAAGAATATCCTGCGCAGGCTACGCCTCGCAGGATGACAGCTACAATAACGCTGTCAGTCGAGCGCAAGAGGCGCGTAGCATCGAGGCAAACATAAAACTAAAACTGAAAATATAAAAACGGTGAGAAAGACTGGGCGATCATCTTGCTGACACCAATGACCAACAGCAGGCAGAGGGCCATCTGCAACGGCAGTGCCATGCGGCCGGCCCAAACGGGCGACTCCTCGCCGCCAAGCCGCTTCTGCAAAATAGGCGCGGTGTAGATTATCCCCCATGCAATGACCAGCATCCCCAGCTGGAAGGGCTGGAGCTGCCACCCCACCTCGTCGCTGATGCCATAGCCATGGCGGCCGATCATGCCGGAATAGACCTGCATCGCCGCCTGCATGTTGGGCGCGCGGAACAGCACCCAGCCAATCATCGCAAGTAGCAGAGTGAATGGCATGGCAATGAGTTTCGGATAAGGTGAAGCGGCTCCCTTTACGCCACGCTTCTCGGCGATCCAGCGCTCGATGGCCAGCCAGCCGCCATGCCACGCGCCCCACAGGATGAACGTCCAGTTGGCACCGTGCCACAGGCCGCCGAGCAGCATGGTGAGGAACAGGTTCAGGTAGGTGCGGGCCCTTCCTTTCCGATTGCCGCCGAGCGGGATGTAGAGGTAATCGCGCAGCCAGTTGGAGAGCGAGATATGCCAGCGCCGCCAGAATTCGGTGATGCTCTGGCTGATATAGGGGTGGCGGAAATTCTCGAGGAAACGGAAGCCCATCATGAGGGCGAGGCCGATGGCCATGTCGCTATAGCCGGAGAAATCGAAATAAAGCTGCGCCGTGTAGGCGAGCACGCCGATCCAGGATTCCCCGAAAGTCGGGTTGGGATGGGTGAAGGCGATGTCGGCCACCGGGGCGATGGAATCGGCAATCAGCACTTTTTTGGAAAAGCCCACCGCGAAGCGAATAGCCCCTTCGTTGAATTTGGCCCAGCTATGGGTGCGCTCGTGGAACTGCTCAGCCAGGTTTTTATAGCGCAATACAGGACCAGCGACCAGATGTGGGAAAAGCGCCACGAACGCGGCGAAATCCCAGAAACTGTCTGCTACCGGCGCATCCTTGCGGTAGATGTCGATGAGGTAGCTAATGGTGTGGAAAATATAGAAGGAAATACCGATGGGCAAAATCACCGCCCATGCTTCGAAGGGCATAAACCCGGCCTGCACGAACGCGGCGTTCAATGAACGGACCCCGAAATCGAAATACTTGAAATAGCCCAGCGTCAAAAGGTTGACGACTACACCGAAGGTTAGCCAGCGTTGCTTGAGGGGGATAGAATCGGTGGCTTCCATGCGCAGCGACACCCAGTAGGCGAAGAAGGTGACGGCGGCGAACAGGGCCACGAAATCGATGCGCCACCAGCCATAGAAAAGGTAACTGCCCGCAAGAATGACCCGAGAACGGTAACGAAACGGCGTGAGGTAGTAGATGCTCAGGAAAATCGGTAGGAACAGGCTGAGAAAAATGGTGGAAGAGAAAACCATTAATATTGCCCTCTCTGCCAACGCAGACGATCCAAGTTGCAGCGGAAGCCCGTGGTGGAATTAGCTGCAGGCTCCGGTAAGTCAAACGTTACATCCCTGTAGGACTTCTCAAGGAAGCGCTCCGGGATTTCCCAGATCACCAGTTGTGGCGGGCGGTCAGTGAGGTCCGCCGCTTTAAGATAATCGGCCATGGGTTTCATGGGGCCACCGCCCTCATTGGCAGCGTTCATCACGTCGCTATGCAGCGCGGCCTTCAGCGCCCCCTCAAAATTCCACTGCGCGTGGGCGCTGTACGAAGTGCCGACCAGCACGACCGGGATGGTTTCCTCCGCAAAAAGCGCGTCTTCGCCCTCTGCTTCCTTCTCCGGCACGGTTTCACGCTTGCGCAGTGACTCGGCGGGTACGCGCACCCAGCGGCCCAGCCAACCTGTGGGAACGAATTTGATAAGATCGCCGGAGTAGGTCTCCGCTTCCTGCACGCGGGTTTTATAGCCGGTATACTTCAGTTTCAGCGTGCGGCAATCACGGGCCTTGAAGCGTTCCAGCGCATCGGCAGCCAACTCGGCACCCTGCGGCGTCCAATGTGTATCGGTGCGCATGAACAGCTGAGTGTGATCTCTTTGTTGCTGAAAGACATGCGCAAGGTCCGGTGCATAGACGCCGCGCTCCAGCAAACGGCCCTGAAACCATGCGTAAAGCTTGCGCTTGCCCTTGGGCAGCGCCACATCGCCCAACGGCTCCGGATAAATTCGTGCCTTGGCCGGGAGCAAGGCCACGATCAGCTGCACATTATGCTGACTCAGATAACCGTTCACACGCGAGATGATTTCGAGTTTGTGCTCCAACTCATCACGGCTTTCCTTATAAGCTTCAAATTCCTCGGTGGTATAGAGCCAATCCTCATCACCAATCAGCACACCTTGATTGCCCGTACGGAACAGCAGGTAACGCAGGCCGCCCCACAGACCTACAGCGGAATCCTCCAGCGCATAGAGGTCTTCATAGAGATCTTCCGCCTCCAACGTTGTGCGGCCTTGCAGTAAGTCGCGCACATCATGCTTCGCATGAAGGGCAGAAAATTTGGCGGGATTGCGGGAAAAGGTCGCAACAGCACCGGCAAACAGCACGGCCACCACGGACAAGAACGCCACCGCCGCCAGAGGAAAGCGCCGTGGGGTTGGAAATGCATCGCTGGCCTCTTCCACGGATCGCGGAAGTGTTGGGTTGGTTTGCGTCATGCCTTAATGTGTAGCAGCCTCGGCATCGTAGAGCGTCAGCTGCGCTGGATAGTTTTCGAGTTCTGCTGCCGTTTTGAGATACTGGGCAGCAAGCTGTGGATTGCGTTCTACCCCGTTGCCTTCGCGATAGGCAATCGCCAGAAGATAATAGGCATCAGGAACATTGCCAGCCACGGCCTGTTTCCACCAACGCACCGCTTCGGCCTGCCTGTTTTCCATCGCGGCGAGGTTGCCGAGGTCAAGCATTGCCGGCGCGTAACCGCTGCCTGCCGATTGCAGAAGATACTGCATGCCAAGCGCCTCATTTTTTTCCACCCCAAGCCCGCCCATATAGGCAAGGCCAAGCTGTTGCATGCCTTGTAGAGAGCCACCATCCGCCGCCATGCGGAAATATTCTGCGGCCATGGTCTCATCAAGCGGCACCAGCATGCCCATGCTATAAAGAAAGCCAAGATCCACCATGGCGCTCTCGGACCCCGCACTGGCCGCCTTGCGGAACATCTCCACTGCCTGCGATGCCTCATACTCTTTCACTGCATTCCACATCACAAGGCGACCGAGTGCCACCAAGCCCTCAATACTGCCCGCTTCGGTCGCGCGGCGGAACCATTTTGCCGCCTCGTCCATGTCAGCCGCAACCACCTTACCGTCTACATAGGTCTGGCCGATGGTCAGCATTGCCCTTGCATCATCGGGAGCGACGTTGTTCAGGGTTTTGTTAAGCAGAATGTTAGCCTTCTTGCGATCACGCGGCACCACCTTACCTTCCTCATACATCAGGCTAAGCGCTAGCACGGAGGCCACATCGCCGGCTTGGGCCGCCTTCTCACGCCACTGAAACGCCTTCTTGTTGTTCATAGCTACCACGCCACCTTTCTGGTAAAGATTGGCCAAGCTTGCCATGGCGCTGGCACTGCCAGCGTTGGCTGCCTCTTCGATAAGCCTTATCCCACGTTTTACATCAAAAATCGGCTCCGTAGGCACCAACATCATACTTCCCAGCCGTTCCTTCTCGGATGCGCGCAGCTCACGCGCACGCATCGCGCTCTCAAAGTACTGGCGCGCACGGCCCACATCCGCCTGCACTCCCTGTCCGGCCTTATGGAGCTGGTAAAGCTTCAGATAACTATCGACACTGCCCCGGCGCGCTGCCTGCTCAAGATATGCCACTGCTTCGGCGTTCCTGCCCTGCTCCAGCAGCCTGTCCGTCAGGATGTCGATGGCTGAGATGTTACCAAGCGATGCGGCACGTTCCACCCATATGTTAGCTTCCTCGTCACTGACATCTAGGTAGTAGCCCTGCTGGCTCTTCAGCTTGCGCCCTAGCTCCACCGCAGCATTCATCGAGCCTGACTTAGCCGCCTTGATCATGTACTGCGCGGCGCGCTCGGGGTCGTTATCTTCGCGGCTTGCGAGCGCGGCCATCTCCTTCAAAGCTGAAATCGATCCCAGCGCTGCTGCAACATCATACCATTTACGCGCCTCCACGCGGTCGATTTCCACGCCCTGCCCCAGCGCATAGACTCTGCCCAGGCGAAAAGCAGCACTGCTGTCGCCCCGATCAGTACGCTGCCGCAGCAGCGAAATGCCAAGGGCAGCCAGTTCTTTCTGCGATTCAGCACTCGGTGGCGTCACATACCCACGCTTGTAGAGCGACACCAGAGCGATGGCGGCCTCGCCGACCTGCCCGCGCAAGGCATAGCGATACCAGTATTCCGCTTTCTTGTAATCCGGCTCGGCCTTGCCAATTCCACGCTCCAGCCAGCGGCCCAGCACGTAAGCGGCGTTCGCATTGCCGGATTGTACCGCCTGCTCGAGCATTGCTACGGCGCTTGCATAGTCGCGGTTTTCCAGACGATTCTGCAGGATGAGACGAGCGAGACTGATGCGGGCGTCACTGAGCGTTTTCGTATCCTGGTTCAGTGCCGCCGCACGGTCGATGGCGCGCTGATAATAAGCTGCCGCCTCCTCGTAACGCTTGACGCGCAGCACGTATTTGGTGGGCAGGTTGCCAAACAGCTTGCCAAGCGCCACATAGGCCTCGGGCATATCGCGGGCCTCGAGCCCGGCGCGCAGGCGGCCAAAAGCGTCATCATCCCCTTTCAGCGCCGCATCTTCCATCTGCGTGATGGTCGCAGCGATCTGTTCCTGCACGGTTTGCGCCTGTGCCAACGGGGCGGCAAAGCAGAATAGCAGGAAAAGTGGAAATATACGGGCCATCATGATTGTCTCCATCAGGAAGGTTGCCACCAGAAACAGGTGACTTTGCCATCGCTTAAGCTGTCAATGAACGGGCATTGAGTGAATCCAGCGTCAAACAGCAAGTTCCCTACCGCCAGCGAAGGCCGTGATGGTATTCGTGTGCCAATAACGGGCAGGTGCGCCAGCATCAGCTATTATCCCCGATCGCGTTGCTGGCCGATTGCGCGGGCTGGATCGGCGTCTCGCAGTAATCCTCGTCGATGCGCTGTACCAGCGTATCCTGCCCGTCGCCGGGGAAATAGCCGTCATCACGGAAACCGCAATGGTGGCGCACCGCTATGGTGCCCTTCACGCAGCGGTTGGTAATGAAAAGCCCGTCGCCCTCGATCTGACTGGAAGAGAAAATGCGGGGAGCCGATTTCTCCCAAGTGCCGCGCAAGAGTTTCGGCGACTGTGCCTGAAAGCGGTTACCGCGCAGGTAGAGAGCCGCAATATCGGTGCCCATAATGCCCACCCCATTACGCTCAATCCAGTTACCGACCATGCTGATACCTGTCACGTCGGTATATGGGTCGAGTTCAAAGTCACGATGACGGTGGGCGGGGTCGTTCTTTAGATCAGCCACATAGCCTTGCACTGCCGCCTGCCGGTTGCCGCGTATTTCATTAAAAAAGATACCGACATCCATACTGTTGCGCACGCGGATGCCGGCACGCTTGTTCTCGAACAGGCGGTTGCTGGCGATCAGCTTGCAGCTGCTCTCGAACACAGTAAGCCCATCCCCTCCATTCTCAAACGACGTGTTGGCGTAAATCATGGTTCCCGTAGAAAAACGGTCGATCATCAGGCCGGATCCGTGATTATCGAACGTCACGTTGCCGAGAATGGTCGAGAAGTTCACCTCGCGGGAAATAATGATGCCATGCTTCTTATGCGTGTCGTAGGCTGTGTTATAGGCGATCAGCAGCCAACGCGAGCGGTCGTGCGGGTCGACGCCGTAGGTATAGTTATCGACATACTCGTTGCCCACCAGCACCACGTTGTCTGCCTCGTAGGAATAAAAGCCATAGAGGAAATTGCGGAAAGAGTTGTCCACGATGACACCAGTCGGGCGCTTGTAGTCGCGCGACTGCATCTTCTCGAACTGGCGGGGGCCGGAAGAAATACTAAGGCCGTAGGACTTGGAGTTGGTATAGCCAAACGCGGTGAAATCCGTGTTGGCCATGTTGGTCACCGAGCGGCTCCAAGTGGCATAGAAAGGCCGGAATTCATGGGGTTCTTTATCCACGATCGGTGCGCGGTTGTTCTTTTCGCTCCACGCGGTGATCTTGGTATCGACCGAGAAGAAGGTGCCCGCATTGACGATGTAGGCGCCTGCCTCTTGTGAGAGTCTCAGCTCTTCCGTATCCGCGCCGGAAATCACCAGCGTGGCATTCGGGCCGATAACCAGCGGACGGCGCAGGATATATGTGCGCTCGCCCATACGCTCCAGGTATTTTCCCAACCCGAGCTCCTCCAAATAATCATGCAAAAGCGCAAGATCGACCACGCCGCGCTCGATGCTGATCATGTCCGGCACTGCCATACCTTGCCGGCGCACGAAATCCGCGTTGCCTGCTGCGAAATGAAATTTAAGGTTATACGGGCTGTTCTGATAATAGGCGCGCGACGCATGGAAATAGCTACTCTTTGGCACCAGTGTGCGCACGTACGCCGTGTCGTATGACAACTGCTCCTTGGCCTTGATATTGGGAAGCTTCTGGCCAATGGAAGATAAGGGCGCATCACGCATCAGAACATCGTCATGCTGATGCCTGATAAGATCGATAGTGCCTTCCTCAAAACTTGAGAATGTTTTCTCATCCCCACTGGCAGCCGGCAGCGAGGCCGGGAGGATCATGGGCTCTTCCTTGCCAGTCTGCACGGCGCGGAAGCTGGCAACGGATGCTCCCTTGTTCTGCAGCAACCCATAGAAATCCGTAAAACGCGCCTGGATTTCGGCAACTTGGCGGAAGGCACGCACGCGCGGTGTCATGGCGCTGATCTGCTTGGCCGCTTTTGTGGCGAGCCGAATGTTCTGCTGCTCTGCAAAAAAGCGAGAAAGCTCCACCAACGCTGCATCGCGCGAGGGACCATCCGAGATTTTCAGCGCATAATCAAGCGCACGTTCGGAGGAGTCATGCGCGGCCATGCCGGCAATGAGGCGGGATGCGGCTTGCGCATGCTCTTCCGACTGCATGCCCTCAAACAGGGCGGTGGCCTGTTTGAAGCGGCCAGCCTCGGCCAGCGCCTCGACGATACCTACCTTGGCCTGCGACTGCGCCGTGGCATCCTTGGAAGCGGAGACCGTGGCAATGGCTTTTTCAAATAACATGGCTGCACCCTGCTCGTCGCCTTCCAAATGACGATGGCGAGCAAGGAGCGCCTGCGCTTCCCCCAGCGCAGCAGGATCGCTCAGGCGCTCCATGAATTCTTCGGCTTCTTCCTTTTCGTTGCGCGCAAGATAGGATTTCACGATAGCAATCTGCGCACGGCGTACATCCTCACCGCCCAGACCATCCTCACCTTCAAGGAAATCCATCGCATCTTCCGAATATCCTTGTTCAGCCATGGCCTCGGCAATGGCCCCGGCTGCACGGCTGCGAATCTCCGATGTGGCATCCTCCGCTTCCTCGTAATACTCGCGCGCTTCTGAGATCTTACCCTTCTCAGCCAGCTTCCTGGCCATGGAGGCCTGCGCTTCCATAAGATGGGACGAATCTTCTGCCTTCACCAGTGCCTCGCCTGCCCGCCCAGTCTCACCAATTTCAGCAAAGAACGTGGCAGCGGATGCGTAGGCATCGGCGCGGCGGACTTCATCCTTGATGACGGCTGTGTGGACCAGCATCGCATCCGCTGCCGCATTGGCGCGCTGGATATAGCCCATATCCTGATAGGCGCGGGCCAGCATGCGATAAGCATCGGCTGCATCTTGTGGATCACTAATGCGTGTGGCCAAGCGGTCGGCACGGGTCAGCTCCTTTTTCTCCACCAGCGCTTTGGCAAGCGCAACCATGGCCTGTCCTTGCGCTTCACCTTTCTGGATACCGGAAACGGCCTTTACCGCCAGCCGGTAATCGCCCGCTTTCAAAGCTTGGTCTTTCAGACCAAGCAGCACATCGTCGCGGTTGCGCTCATGGGTGAAAGGCAGGGCGAGGGCAAGACGAAGCGCCTCATCCAGCGCGCCGGACTGTGCCCGCTCATTGGCACGCGCTATTAGCATTTGCGACTGCGCGGCAGAATCCGTACCCGCCAGGGATTCCTTCACCTCCAAGCCCCCCTCTAGCTGCAGTTCGGCTACGGCAATACTGCGCATCGCTTCGGCGCGAGGCTGTGCAGTAGCTATGAAACCTGCCAGCATATTGGCTTTCTCCACTCCCGGACGGCCAGCGATGGGCAGCCCGTCCTTTGGTGCCAGCAGCGCCTGCACCAGCCCGTTGGCGACATGGCTGTAATCCTCGCTGTTCGTAAGCTGTGGCAGAAGCGCCAACGCGTCCGCATAGCTCGCAGCAGCAAGGCGCGGCTGGTCATTCAGCAGTTGGGAGCGCAGGATAAGTACGTAACTCCAGGCCCGCTCACGCGGCTTGGCAAGGCTCCCCCCTGCCTGCGCGGCTTGGATATAGTAGGCGGACTGCCTCGATTGCTCAGCCGCCTTGATGAGGTCATTCACCAAGTTAAGCCGCACGGTTTCCAGTGTGACGCCGTTGGCAATCATGGCGGGTTTCTGCGCGAGCAGCGCTTCCCAATATGGCACGGCAGCCGCGCCCTCGGCCTGTTTGCCCTGCAAGTAGAGCTCCTGGGGCGTTCCAGCAGGCGCTCTTGCTTCTTCCGCCGAAGCGGGCCCCGTGAACAGCAGGCTCCCAGCAAGTAAGGTGCCGTACAGCCAGACGAGGCGGTGATGTCTCATGGAATCTACTCCCGTATCTACGTCGTTTGTTGCGGAAGTCACATATTTCCGCGCTGCCAGGAGAGGTAAGGATTAGAACGTGTCAATCTTCACCTCAACCGGATCGCCGACATATTCAGGTGGCAGCTCGGCTTCCGGCGCGATAAGCACTTTCGCAGTGCCCGACTCGCTGCCCTCATTGACGAGCACATTCTCTACACGGCCCTTCACATGTTTGCCCTGCCCAAGGAAATTGAGTTGTGCGGACTGGCCGTGCGTCAGCTTCACGGCCTCATCGAAGCCCACCGTGGCCTGCACATATGGTTTGGCATTGATGGGCACCAGTGAAATTACCGGCTCGAAATTCTTCACGCGGTCGTAATTTTCGAACGCGCGGCTCACGACAATGCAATCGCACGGGCTGTCCAGGCTTACCATCGCGCCGCTGTCGGTGGAGACCATCACCAGCGGCCTGCCCTTCTGTACCTTGGAGCCCAGCTCCAGCGACTGGTAGAATACTGTACCGCCGGTCGGAGCCTGTACTTTAACCAGGTCCGCCGTAACTAAGGCGGCTTTGGCAGTCACCACGAAGGCGCGCTCATAAAGGCCCGCTACCACGTAGGCCGCCAGCAAGAATGATCCGAACATAACCGCTGCCATACCGGTACGGCGGCGCAGGTTGCGCGCAAATTTCTGCATCGGAGTCAGGGCGGCATCGACAGCAGGCACCTTGCGCTGCGTGGTGAAGTTGTTGCGCGCCGCGACTTCCAACACGTCGCCCACGCGGATCACTTCGCCGCTGATATAGGCGCCGACAAAATATTGCAGCATGGAGATCTGCTGCGCCGAGAGGTTAGTGAAGCGGCAGCCCATCCGGCGGCGCTCACGGTCCACGTAGCGGATTTCCATGTCAACCGGCAGGGTCATGTCGAATTCCTCGAAGGGGAATTCCAGTGTGCCCTTCAGTACTTTGCCTTCCACGAACACCGTGCTCTGCTCACGGTCCATGCTTTGCGGCCATTCCAGCGCCACGCCGCCGTTGGACCAGTCGATGGTCTCGTATTCCTGCCCGCCAACCTTGACTTTCAGCGGCAGCTGAATGCGCACGAACTGGCGCTGTACTTCTGCTTCATGCACGATGTTTACCTTGTTTGCCATCTCACCCTCTCAATTTATAAAACCAGTATTCCATATCCGGCGTTTCGATGACGTTGGTCATCCAGGCCAGAATCGTCACAAACAGCGTGATGGAGGCCACATGCATGTAGGCCGAACCCATTGCCACCAGCCGTTCCGACCAGGAAGAACGGCTTGAAGACAGCGTCGTGTTCTGACGCGTCCATTTCTGTTTATCCAGACGGAACAGCACAAAGGTTTTCACCGCTGAACCAACCATCTGGTTGTAATACATGAGCAGGGGGTACCACGCAGTCACATAAGGGCGCGCGGCGAGGAGGCTCAGCGTAATGACATAGCGCGTGAAGGCAATCCACATCAGGTAGTAGAACAGCGCCAGCGGCGTCACGAAGAACGTGGCCAGCAGCGCCAGTACCGGGCCGGTGAGCGCCGTCCACATGGAGATGCGCTGGTCGATGATGCTGATCCACGGGAAAAAGCCCATCGGACGGATGCCGAGACGAATGGCGCGGCTGTTGGTGCGCAGCATGTTGCCGAACCAGCGGCGCATCAGCACGATGGAGCTGTTGATGAAGCTGGGATCCGGTGGCGTCTCGATAGTGATGACCTGCACGTCCGGCACGTAGAGCATCGGATAGCCGTGGCGCAGGATGTAATACCAGGAGGATTTGTCATCCCCGGTCAGGAATTTGAAGCGGCCGAGGCGCCAGTGGTTCACCCAGTCCAGCTCCACCTGGCGGATGAATTCCGGATCGGTGATGATGTCGGCACGCATCATCGACATGCGGCCGGTCAGCGTCAGCACGCGGCGCGACATGCTGACCGAGGACATGAACACATGGCGCTGTGCAAAGCGCATGTTGTACCACTCGCGGAAGATCCACTTGCCTTCCACTTCGCAGGTTTCATCCGTGGTCAGCGCGCCAAGGTCGGGCTGCAGCTTGAACAGGGGTACGCATTTTTCGATCATGCCGAGCGGCAGCATGGAGTCGCCGTCGATCACCGCCACGATGTCATCGGCAGCGGGGCGGTTCATGCAGATGGCGCGGAAGCCGCAGGCGAGCGCGTCACGCTTGCCGGTGCCTCCGATGCGCACCACGGAGAGCTTCACATGCTCCGGCGGGCTCATCTTCTCGAACATCTGCTTGATCAGCGTCTCGTCGGCCTTCTCGACGATGGAAACAATAATCGTGCAGGGGCGGTTGTAATGGATGGCCTCGCGCATCACGCTGTCATAGACGCGGCGCGTGGTTTCGGTGCCAATGCGGAAGCTGGTGACCAGCAGATAGACATGGCCCGGCATGCCTGCCTCGCCCATCTCCGCGCAGGCCTGCCGCCAGGCAGGGAAGCGCACGTGCCTGTACCACAGGAACCGTATCCAGTTCACCAGCGCCCAAGAGTAGCGCCACACGGCAAGCGTACCGATAAGGAAAAAGAACTCTTTATGCTTTGGATCCCAGATATAGCTTGGTGCGGCTAGGAACGTGGCGAGCAAGCAGGTTACATAGATAAAATGCCCACTGTAAAGCGAGAGGGGGGTCGGGCGCAGCGGGGCGATGGACGACGAATGAGTCATAACTCTGGCCTTATCTGGCAACCGGCATCAAGCCGCCATAAGAAGCGATTGTATTTTCTTCAGCAGAATTTTGTTCTGCAGGCGGCCACTGATACCTAGCCATCATTACCTTGTAAAGTGTTAATGCGTATTAAATATTATTTATTGATGAAACAATTTTCAGTTGTGAAACAAGTAAAAAACCGATAAATCAGCGCTCCTAATGTTAATTTTAGATGAACGTCCCTAGTCCTGAGCGGGTCTGATAAATTCATCGAAGGGAAGTGTATATGCACCGCACTGTTACGCATCTTGGCATTCTTGCCACCGCCAGCCTGCTTACCACTGCCTGCAGTTACACGCTGGTGGAAAAACCCGGTGGACGTGCACTGGCTGACGGCCTTAACCTGCGCTCGGACGGCAATGGCCGGCAAGCCGCGCAGCAATTCTCGCAAGCAGCAGAAACGGCGCAGGATCCACGTGTGCGTTCCCGCGCACTTTATGAGTTGGGCACACTCTACCGCAGTGGTCATGGGGTCCCGCAGGATAAGGTCAAAGGCTTGCAGATGATTGAGGAGGCAGCCAAGCTAGGCAATGACCGCGCCCATCTCGATCTCGGCGAAGCCTATCTTACAGGCGCCGACGTTCCGATAGATCGCGAAAAAGGGCTGGCGCATCTCCGCGTCGCGGCCGTCACTAACAACCAGGCCGCACTGGCCTTGGTTGCGGCTGAGGCCAATCCACAGGCCCCTGAGACGGTGGCAGGCAATCCAATGCTTTCCGCCACCCTGACCAAATATGAATTCGATGCCGCTGCTGGCAATGACAGTGCCATGATGGTGCTGGCCCGCCTTTACCGTGAAGGCCAGCTGGTACCGAAAGATCCGGCAAAGGCAGAGGGCTGGTACCGTCAGGCGATTGCCGCTGGCAATGAGAGCGCGGCCATTGAACTAGCAGAGTTCTGGATGGAGAACGGCACACGGAAGGATCCTGTCGGCGACGCGAAGAAGCTGCTCGCGCAAGCTGCCGAAGCAGGAAATCTTGGCGCAATGGTTGATCTCGCGCGACTGAACGAGCGCCCCACCACAGGCACGCCGAATTATGCAGAAGCCATGAAATGGTATAGCCGCGCCACCGATCTAGGCCATCCCGGCGCCATGGCCGACCTTGGACGGATTTACCTCTATGGCGTGCCAGAAGCTGTCCAGCCGAATGAGGCTCGTGCCGTAGCCCTGCTGAACCGCGCAGCAGAAAATGGCATCACCAGTGCGTATGCTGATCTGGGCCGAGCTTACATGGATGGACTAGGCGGTATACAACCGAATCCTACGCAGGCAGTGGCCTACTTCCAGCGTGCCGCTGACGCCGGATCGGACAGCGCGGTCAAGGAACTGGCCCGTGCCTACCGTGAGGGCCGTGGCGTGCCGGCTGATGCGGGCCGCGCCTTTGCGCTGCTGCAGGAATCCGTGGCGCGCGGAAACGTGAACGCACGTGTGGATCTGGGGGACATGTACCTTGCCGGTGAAGGCGTTTCCGCAAATGCCCACGCAGCAGCTGAACAGTATCACATGGCTGCGCAAGCCGGCGTACCCACTTCCTACCGGCGCCTTGCGGATCTGTATGCCTCCGGCAACGGGGTGGCCGCCAGCCCTGAAAAAGCGGTGTACTGGTATGGCTTGGCAGCCCAACAGGGCGATCCGCGAGCCAATGTGGAACTGGCCCGCGCCTATGAAACAGGTTATGGCGTCGGCAAGGATGAGCCGAAAGCCGTCTCGCTCTATCAGACCGCTGCGCAGCAGGGGAATGTCGAGGCCATGCTCTCGCTGGCCACGCTTTATGGCGAGGGCCGCGGCGTCGCAAAAAACACGCAGCAATCCAACTACTGGCTGGACAAGGCGCTGGCCCTCAACCCGGACAAGCTGATGAGCGTTGCACGGGCCTACCAGCGCAATGGCGCGAACGACAAGGCGCTCGCCCTCTATCAGCGTGCCGCTGATTCGGGCAACGACGAGGCGCTTGTGAAGCTGGCCAAGGCCTATGAGCGTGGCGAAGGCACGTCCGCGAACCAGACCAAAGCCGTACAAATGTTCCAGAGGCTTGCCGCCAAAGGCGATTTGCAGGCTACGCTGAAAGTCGCTGAATCCTATGAAAAGGGCATGGGCGTCGATGCCAGCGTTGAGGAATCGATGAAATGGTATCGCAAGGCCGCCGATGCAGGTGAGCCGCAGGCGATGCTGAAACTCGCGAGTGCCTATGCCTTTGGCAATGGCGTGGATCAAAGCCTTGCCGAGTCGTTTGGCTGGTACCAGCGTGCCGCCAATAAGGGCAACGTGGAGGGCCAGTATCAGGTAGGTCTGAGCTACGCCCGCGGCCTAGGTGTGGAGCGCAACCCCGAGCAAGCGCGTGATTGGCTGAAAAAAGCGCAAGCAAACGGCTATCCCATTGCGGACGCTGTATGGCAAAGCTTGAGCCAAGCCGAAGCCAAGCAGGCTCCGGAGAAAACCGCCGATAAGTCGGGCTCCTAGGGATGCAGGAAGGTCGCGGCCCGGCAGAAAACGCCATGGTACAACCGTTGTACAGACGATGCCTCTTGACGTGCGCCAGCGCATGAAACTAAGAGTGGCCCCATTGCCATAACAGTTTGTATGATGGCGCTTCTGCGTTGTCTGAAAGGCTAGCCATGACTGTATCCCTCCGCCCGCTCTTCCTTCTAACCACTGCCCTTTCGGCTTTTTCCGCCGGCGCATGGGCTGAAACGCTCGACAGTGAACTCGACATTCCGTCGCTGGCACCCAAGCTGGAGAAGCGCGCCGAGCCGGATGCGCTGGTGCGCGCCACCATCGGCGGCCAGGCGGGCGGTTACTACAAGGACAACATCTACCGCTCCGACAATAACAAAGTATCCGATTACGTGGGCTACATCGCGCCGGGCTTCCGCATCACCACAGACGCGCCTGACTATGCCGCCACGGTGACCGGAATGGTCGAGGGTGGTGCCTTTGCGGACAACAGCAACAACAACTACGTGGATGCCGACCTGCGCGCGCGGGGCAGTTACAACCTGTCACAGGATACCGCCCTACTGGCCGAAGGCCGCGTGCGCCGCGACCATATCGAGATCGGTGCGTTCGCGGACGATCCCGAACAGCTCGCCGACAAGCCGACCATCTATTACTATCAGGACGCGAGCGCGGGCATCAAAAGCTTCGTAGACGAAAACGACCGCGTGATGCTGCTGGCGGACTCGCAAATCCGTAACTACAACTACCTCAACGTCGACCGCGTCGGCGGCGGCCGCATCATCCAGGACGATCGTGACCGCACCGAGTACTACCAGCGCGCGCGTGCTGGCTATGTGCTGGCGCCGGGGCTGATGCCGTATGTCGAGGGCATCTACAACGTCCACAACTATCAGAAAGATGTGGACCAGAACCTGATCCACAAGCGTGACTCCGACGGCTTCGCCGCCATGGCGGGTCTGGAATACACCACGCTCGAGAACACGCTGACCTTCGACGGTGCAGCGGGTTACCTCGACCAGAATTACGACTCCGCCATTCTGCCGGACGTGAACACCTGGGGCGCCCGTGGCGACCTCCAATGGCAGGCCTCTCCACGCACCCTCTTGTTTGCCGGTTTCGACCGCAGCATTCAGGAAGCCGTGGTGCTCGGCACCTCCAGCTACATCCGCACCCGTGTCTCGGCGGGCGGTCAGTACCTGCTGGCACCGCTCTGGACTATCGGCGCGGATGCCCGCTACTCGCTGTTTGATTTCCAGGTCAATAATGGCTTCCCCGGCGCCCTCTCCCGCGAGGACGATGTCTATGATACGTCCGCCTTCGTGCGCTACGACGTGAACGATATCTACAATGTCGGACTGGAATACCTTTACAGCAATCGTGATTCGAACATCAACCAGTTCGACTTTACGGCCAACACGTTCCTTGTGCGTCTGGCCGCCAATTACTAAGGCATAAGGCACAACTCATGCCGCGGTGACCGCCTCCTTGGGCAGGGGCAGGGCGACCTGGAAGATTGTCTGGCCGGGCTGCGAGCGTACGGTAATCGTGCCGCCGTGGCGGTTCTCGATGATGCGCTGCGAAATCTCCAGCCCGAGACCGGTGCCCTTGCCGACTTCCTTGGTCGTGAAGAATGGCTCGAAGATGCGCGATTGCAGATCCTTCGGAATACCCGGCCCGCTATCCTCGATCTCCACCATCACGAACTGGCCTTCCCGTCGCGTGCGGATGGTAAGGCGGCCCTTGCCGTCCATGGCGTCCACGGCGTTGTCGATGAGGTTGGTCCACACCTGGTTCAGCTCGCTGCCATAAACTTCCAGCGCCGGCAGCGTTTCGTCATAGTCGCGCGCCACCTCCACGCCGTATTTGAGGCGCGGGCGCATCATGGTCAGCGTATCCTCCAGCCCCTGGTGCAGATTGGCGCGTACCTTGGCGTTCTGATCCATGTAGGAGTAGGACTTTATCGCCTTCACCAGCCCGCTGATTCGACCGGACGCTTTCTGCCCATCCACGATCATGCCTGCCACTTCGAAGGAAATCGCCAGCCAGCGCACGCCCTGATAGCGCATCGGCCCGTCCTCCCTCTGCCAGCAGGCGTGCAGCGGGCGTATCTCCTCCACGCTCAGGCCCGAGGCGGCCAGATGCGGCGCCAGCTCCCACGCTTCGGGCACGTTCTCCTCCTCCAGCCAGTCGAGAAACGCATCCTCCCGCTCGCGCAGCGCCCGGCCGCCATACGCGCCCTCACAGATAGCCTGGCAGCCCCGGTTGCGCAGGCTCTGCCATTCCGCGGTGTGCGCGGCGGGCACGTTGCGCTGGCCGTAATGCATCGTCATGCCTTCTAGCTCGACGATTTTGGGGTAGAGCCGCTCCATGGTGCGGGCCAGCGAGGAGGCGGGGTTGTTCAGCTCATGCGCCAGCCCGGCCGCCAGCGTGCCGAGCGCCGCCATCTTCTCGCGGGTGCGGATAAAGGATTCCAGTCCCCGTGCCCGTGACGCGATAGCGCGAAAAACGGTGCGCTCGAAATCGCGGCTGGCCAGCATCAGCTCACGGAAACGGTCTTTTTCCATCAGGTAGATACGGCAATCGCAAGTGGCCGTCAGCGTTACCGGCGCAGGGTCTTCAGTGAAAACCTGCACCTCACCAAAGAAGTTAGGCGCTTCCTGCCGCCCGGCCGGGATATCTTCCCCGTTCGTATGCTTGGTAATCAGCAGACTGCCATGGGTGAGGATGTAAAAACCGCGCGGCGCGTCGCCCTCGCGCACCACCACGCCACCCTCGCTCACCGGCAGCGGGGTGACATGGTCGCACATCCATTGCAGCCGTTCCTCGCTCAGGCTTTTGAACGCCTCGAAGTCCCGCAAATCAGAGATGCAGAGTTTCATGCGCGCAATGCCTGCGAAACGAATTTCTGCGTAATGGACCCCTCGCCCACTGCCGAGGCCACGCGCTTCACCGATCCAGACCGCACGTCTCCCACCGCGAAAATGCCGGGCACGGTTGTCTCGGTCAGGTAAGGGTCACGCTTCAGCGTCCAGCGGCGGGCATGCTCGGTGCGGCGAATGGTCTCGCCGGTAATGACAAAGCCCTTCTCATCAAGCGCAATCTCCGGCGCCAGCCAGTCCGTGTGCGGCTCTGCGCCAATGAAGATGAACAGTGCATCACAGGAGTGATCGGTGCGCACCTTGGTATCGACATGCTCCAGCACCAGCGCTTCAACCGCATCCGTGCCTTTGACCGCTACGGGCGACATGAAATGCAGCACGCTGATGTTGGGCGTCGTCTCGATGCGCGCGGCGAGGTATTCGGACATGGTTTCATGGATATTGCCCCGGCGGCAGACGATGGTCACCTTGCGGCAATGCTGGGAAAGCAGCATGGCCGCCTGCCCCGCCGAATTGCCCGCGCCGATGATGAACACTTCGCGGTTCTGACAGGTCATGGCCTCGGTCATCGCCGCACCGTAGAAGATGCCGCGCCCTTCCAGCTCCCTGGCGCCGGGAATATCGAGCCGGTTCCACGCTACGCCGTTGGCTAGCACCAGCGCGCTGCAGGAAATCTCCTGCCCGCTGGCGAGGGTGAGGAACTTGTACTGCCCCGCCACGCGCATGCCGGTGACGTCGTTGGTAATGAATTCCGCGCCGAAGCGCTTGGCTTGGTCGATGGCACGGCGCGACAATTCCGCGCCGCTGATTCCTGCCGGGAAGCCGAGGTAATTCTCGATGAGCGAGCTGGTGCCCGCCTGCCCGCCCGGTGCGGAACGCTCGATGACGGCGACCTTCATCCCCTCCGTTGCTGCCGCCACCGCCGCTGCGAGCCCGGACGGCCCGGCCCCCACGACAATCACCTCGAAATAAGGCGTTGTCGGCTCGGTGGTGAGCCCCACGCGTTCGGCAAGCGCGGTGAGCGGCGGATTGGCCAGCACCTCGCCCTCCGGCAGCATCACCAGCGGCAGGGGCTGGCTGGTATCTAAAGTGGCCAACAGTGGGTTGTCCTTCTGCGTCTCGATGTCGATGCGCAGGTACGGCACATGGTTGCGGCTGAGGAAATCGCGGATGGCATGGCCCTCCGGCGACCAGCGCACATCGATGACGCGCAG
This sequence comes from Alphaproteobacteria bacterium UBA998, assembly GCA_002291925.1. Lineage (GTDB taxonomy): Bacteria > Pseudomonadota > Alphaproteobacteria > Rickettsiales > UBA998 > UBA998. The sequence continues at coordinate 25,226 of DBAY01000014.1, forward strand.
GCCGGTGAATTCCGGCTGGAACACATGCTGCCAATGGTAAAGCTGGTCATCGAGCACGGGGAACAGCCCCTGCTCCGGTGGGTGCCACGGCTTCATCAGGTAGTAATCGAGGTTCAGGTCATTGATGGCGCGGATGGCGACCTGATTGTCCGCATAGGCGGTCAGCAGCAGGCGGCGCGCTTCCGGGTAGAGCTGCATGGCTTCGGCGAGAAATTCGGTGCCCTGCATCCCCGGCATGCGCTGATCGGCGAGGAACATGGCCACCGGAACGCCCTTGCGCTTCAGCTCCCGCAGCGTCTCCAGCGCCTCCGCCCCTGATTCGGCCCGCACGATGCGGTAAGACTGGCCGTAACGCGCCCGCAGGTCGCTCACCACTGCCCGCAGCACCTCCGGCTCGTCATCAACGGAGAGGATAACGGGCTTGACCTCCGGCGCCGCTGCGGGGGTGGAAGGGTTTTCAGAAAGGGGAAGCGCGGCAGCCGGGCGGGACATTGGAAATAGCCTTTGGTTTTCGTGGATTGTCAGGTGCTGTCTGTCAGCAATCAATCGGGTTGAGGATCCACCCGGCATCATGACAATTTCATGACAACCGGGACGGTTTCTCTCTCGCCAAGATATGGAAAGGATTAGGCTAGTACAATGGAATCACCCGAAGTACGTTTTAACAGCGAAGAAGCCAGCGAGTTCAAGAAGAGCTGGCTGGCCTACGCCCGACGCCTGCTGAAATGGCGCTGGACGGGCGAAGACACGGCGTTTCCCAAGCGCGAGGGAGAGTACCAGCGTCTGACCAGCATCCAACAAATGCAGCACGGCATCCTGCACCAGACCGGCGGATGCGTTGACCCGCTGTGCGGATTTCCTGCCCCTGAGCCTAAAGCGCCAGAATCGAAGCCCGCACCATTTTCTAAAGGTACAAGAAAGTCAAATTTGCGCGCGGAAGCCGTCACACCGCCTTCAGAGACCCGAGCTTTGGCAGTGATTGAACAACCGCCGCTTCGCCTGACAGAAGCAGGCATCAAGCCTTTGGAAGGGGTGCTGAATAAAAGCCTCGCCGTGCTCGGCGGCACGGCGGCGGTGGGTGCCGTGGTGATAGGGGGTGTCAACCTTAAGCGTGGCGTGGCGGGGTATACGGACCCGCAGACGGGTGAGCATCAGAAGGGCGATCTTGGGCACCTGCTCGTCGGCACGGCCGAGGTTGGGCTTGGGGCCGCGGGGTTGCTTGCGGCATTGACCGGGCGCGTCAAGTTCTGGGGCCCGGTGCAGGCTCCGCGCTGAGGCCAAAATCAGCGACTACCTTATTCTACGTCATGCTGAACTCGTTTCAGCATCTTTGATAATAGGCCCTGAAACGAGTTCAGGGCGACCATTGAATATCATTTGCTGTAATAAAGCGACTCGTCGAGCTTCTTTTCGGAGCGGTCGATCAGCAGGGTAATGGCGGAATCGCCGGTGATGTTGATGGTGGTGCGTACCATGTCGAGCATGCGGTCAACGCCAAGGATGAGGCCGATGCCTTCCAGCGGAAGGCCGACGGAGGAGAGCACCATGCCCATGAAGATGATGGAGCCGCTCGGAATCCCCGCCGCGCCGATGGAGCCGAGCGTGGAGGTGAGCACCAGCACGAGGTAGTCATGCATGTCGAGGGGAATGCCGTAGAACTGCGAGAAGAACAGCGCGCAAATGCCGAGATAAATGGCGGTGCCGTCCATATTGATGCAGGCGCCGAGCGGCATCAGGAAGTTGGTGGAGGATTCCGAGACGCCGAGGCGCGTCTGCAGCTGCTTCATGGCGGTAGTCAGCGTCGCCTTGCTGGAGCTGGTGGAGAACGCCATCATCTGCGTCACAGCCATTTTGCGATAGAAAGGCAGCGGGTTCAGGCGCCCGAAGATCAGGATCAGGATGCCGAACAGCACATACTGCACAATGCAGGCCGCCAGCACGGTGATGACCAGCCGGGCCAACGTCAGGATAATTTCCACGCCCTGCGTGCCCACGCTCCACGCCATGAAGCCGAACACGGCTAGCGGCGCGAGGCGTACGATCAGCTCGATCATCTTGAAGACGATGCTGGCCGCTTCCTGAATCACGATGCGCGCATGCTGCACCTTGTCGCCGAGCAGGTTCATGGTGATGCCGAAGAAAATGGCGAACACGATCACCTGCAGGAAGTGATCCTCCGTCATGGCGCGCAGGGCGTTGGTGGGGATGAGGTCCAGCAGGAACTGACCCACGGTCGGCGGGGCTTGTATGGCGGAGACGGCGGTGGGCACTTCCAGATGCTCACGGTTGATTTGCACGCCCAGCCCCGGCTCGAAGATGGCGCCCGCGCAGATGCCGATGATGACGGCGAACATTGCCGTCACCAAGTAGGTGCTGAGGCCCTTCACGCCGACGCGGGTGAAATTCTTGGGGTCCTGCATGCTGGTGATGCCGGAGACCAGAGCGAGGAAGATGAGCGGCACCACCACCATCTTGATGAGGTTGATGAACACGGTGCCAAAAATTTTGAGGTCGGCGGCCTGCTCTTTCAGCCACACCCCGGTGAGGATGCCGAGCACCAGACCCAGCAACACCTGCTGCAGTAAGGTCATTCCAAAAACGCGGTGTTCGCTGGTGGCGGCTGCCATTCAGTCAACCTCGGACGGGTTAGCATGCGCCCGTTTGGGCCCGCGCATCATAAGGAGAAACGTGAAATTTTCCAGCAGTTATTTCGTGGCGCTTTTTGAAGGAATTTCTTATGTGGGCTTCACCGTTTTTTAACGAGCAGTCCTTAGCATCGGGTAAGTAACATTGCCCATTCTAGAAAAATGTCTTACCGCCAGTTGAATACTTACGAGCTCGTTTTTCGCGAGGGAGACCTAGGCGATGTCGCCTACGTCATCGAATCCGGAAAAATTGAAATTCTCAAACAGGCTGATCATGGGATGGTCCCTTTGGCAGTGTTGCCGGAAGGCGAAATTCTCGGCGAGACGGCACTCTTTGAGCCCGGCTGCCCGCGCTCGGCGACGGCGCGGGCGCTTGAGCCCTGCACGCTGCGGGTTCTCTCCCCAGCCGATTTCCAGCACATGTTTGAGGCTTGCCCCCCTGCGCTGTTGACCATTGTCCGCAAATTAATGGCACGGCTGCGTGTACAGAATGCCCGCATCGCCGCTAAGGAGCGGGCCGTGGTACTGCTCGATGCCGCCATAAACCACGTTACGGTTCAGCCCGGCAGCGATGCCATGCTTGGAAAATTTGAACCTATTACAGTGGCCGTTACCAATTTTCCTTACAGTATTGGTGGGCACGAGGCGGGAAAACCCCGCGGCGACCAGCAATTAAGCATTGAATGCCTGGAAACCCCTATCCTGATCTCGCCGCACCACTGCAATCTTGAACGCCACGGCGAGAACGTATTCCTTGCCGATCAGGGCAGCCGTTTCGGCACGCTGGTGAACGGGCATGCCATCGGGCGCGGCAAGCCCTCCTTCAAGGCCCCGCTGGTACCGGGTGAAAACCGCGTTATCCTCGGCGGCAGTCAGTCGCCTTATGCCTTGTTGCTCACGGCGGCCTGACCAGGCGATTAACGGTTGATTCCCTAGCCGCGCACGTCACAATAGCGGCATGGAAACCCTACCTGCCTCCGCCGATATTTTTGGGCATCTGCGCGAAAGCCTGCTCATCTTTGCCATCGCCGGGGTGGTCGTGCCGCTGGCCAGCCGGGCACGCCTCTCGCCGGTGCTGTGCTATCTGGTCACCGGCCTGCTTATCAGCCCCTTCGCGCTGGGCGTGCTGGCAAAAGAGCATGAATGGCTGCGCTTTTTCGTCATTGATGATGCGGCGTTCCTGCACACACTTTCCGAACTCGGCATCATCTTCCTGCTTTTCATGATCGGGCTAGAACTTTCGCTGCATCGTCTATGGGAGATGCGGCGCATGGTGATTGGCCTCGGCGGGTTGCAGATTTTTGTCACCGCCGCCGTCATCACCTTCGTCGCCCTGCAGTTCGATAACAGCGTGCCGGTGGCGCTGCTGATCGGCACCTCTATGGCACTTTCCTCCACCGCCATCGTGATGCAGCTGTTGCGCGACCAGCACCGCCTCTCCGCGCCTATCGGCACGGTGTGCTTCTCCATCCTGCTGATGCAGGACCTCGCGGTGGTGCCTATTCTCTCCCTGCTTACCGCATTCCAGCAGGATGATATCAGCTTTGCTGCCGCCCTCGCCCGCTCGCTCGGCCTCGCCACGGCGGCGGTGGCGGGCATCTACCTGCTGGGCCGCTTCCTGCTGCGGCCCTTGCTCGCTTTCCTTGGGGCGGCACGCAACATCGAGGGCTTCTTCGCGCTCATCCTGCTGCTGGTGATTGGCACTGCAGGCGTCACCGCCGGTGCGGGCCTCTCCGCAGCGCTGGGCGCCTTCCTTGCCGGGTTACTGATTGCAGAAACCGAATACCGCCACGAGGTTGAGGTGATGACCGATCCGCTGCGCGGCCTGCTGCTTGGCGTCTTCTTCCTCTCCGTCGGCATGACGACCGACATCACGGCTCTGCTGCGTGAACCCTTCTGGTTGCTGGCGGGCGTGGTGGGGTTGCTCGCCCTCAAGGCGGGCATCCTGTTTGCCATTGGGCTGCTGTTTCGCCTGCCGGTCGCCAAGGCGGCGGAGGTGGCGCTGCTGCTGGGGCAGGCCGGGGAATTCGCGCTCATCATCATCAGCCTTGCGCTGGCAGGCGGCGTCATGCCGCGCGAGGCGGCGCAGTACTTCCTGCTGGTCACCGCCCTCTCCATGCTGATCACGCCCGTAATAGCCGCTTTCGCGCGCTGGCTGGGGCGCACGTTGCAGAACCCCGGCAGCGCCCTGCCCGACTGGCTGCCGAAATCGAACCGTAAGGCGCGTGAGGATCATTTCATCATCGCTGGGTTCGGGCGGGTGGGCATGATGCTGGGCCAAGTGCTGGAAGCCCACCACATCGCCTATGTCGCCGTGGACCAAAACGCCATGCATGCCGGGCGGATGCGCGATCTTTCCTTTCCGGTCTACTATGGCGACGCGCGGCGCATGGAGCTGTGGAAACGCCTCGGCGCGGCCACGGCGCGCGGCGTGCTCATTACCGTTGACGAGCCGCGTGCCGCACGGGACATGCTGCGCATGGTGCGCCGCCACTGGCCCATCCTGCCCGTCATCGTGCGCGCCCGCGACGTGAAGGACGTGCAGGCGCTCTACGATCTCGGCGCCACGCTGGTGGTGCCGGAGATGCTGGAAGCCAGCCTGCACCTCGCCCGCCAGACGCTGCAGCTCATCGGCATCGAGGCCGGGCAGATCGAGCAGACCCTCTCCACCTACCGCGACGCGCAGCGCCCGGCCTGAGATGCCTTGACGCAACCCTCACCTCCCAGAAGCTGTGCGCCATTGCGCCTTTAGCGCCCTCTACCGACACTGGTCTGCCAAAACCACCACACCACGGAGAGAATCATGGCACTTGATGACAAAGACACCCTCGGCAAAGGCAGCTTCAGCAGCCAGCAATCCAGCAGCGGCAGCGCCGCAGGCGGCATGGCCGCGTCCGGCAACCTGTCCGGCACGTCCAGCACCGCGTCCAACCCCGCCGGCACCTCGCAGGGCGGCGTGCAAGGCAGCGTAGCCGGCATGGGCACGGGCGGCGGCTATGGCGGCACACGCGTCGGCACCAGCAGCACGTCAGACAGCCTGTCGGGCACTGGAAGCAGCTATGGCACCAGCGGCGCCGCGAATAGCAGCGCGACGGGCAGCCTCTCCACCGGCAGCGGCATGAGCAGCGGCACCACCGGCGCCTCGGCGGCGTCCGGCAGCATGGCCAACATGGGCGGCAGCTCGGACAGCGACACCAGCGTCACCATGTTTGACGAAGAGGAAGACCAGTATTGGAGCGAGAATTACGGCACCCGTCCCTATGCCAGCGAAGACCGGGATTACCAGCGCGTACGCCCGGCGTACCAGTACGGCGCGTCGGCGTTCCAGCAACATGGTGGCCGCCGTTTTGAGGAATTGGATGAAAACACACTGCGCTCCGGCTGGGAATCGCATCGCCAATCCGGTAGCCAGGGCAGCGCCATGAGCCGCGGCAGTTCCGTCAGCGACCAGTCGCTCGGCTCGGTGTCCAGCGGGGCCGCTTCGGCGGGCAGCGGCGCCATCCAGAGCGGCAGCGACATGTCGCAACGCTCGGCGAACCTCAGCTCCGGTATGGCGGGCGCGGGAGCGGGCAACATCTCGTCCAGCGCACTCGGCGGGGCATCCAGCGGCGCCAATACCAGGGGCAGCTTCAACCCGCGCAGCGATGACGCGGATGACAGCATGACGTGGGAGAACGTCAAGGAGGCCGTGCGCGATGCCTATAACCGCATATTCGACCGGCAGGGCAGCGCCAGCCAGTCCAGCATGCGCACCCGTGAGGAAGAACTGGCTTAAATCAGCTTTAGCCAAACACAGAAAGCGGGGTCCTCAGTGGCCCCGCTTTTTTTGCGCCGCGCGCACTTCGCACCCGCCATGGCGATATTCCAGCCGATCGAACGCAAACAGGCGCGCCGTAGCGATGCCGCGCCCGTTGGGCAGCTGCACGCGCTCCGGTGCCAGGATGAGGAACGGCTCCCAGTGGAACCCGTACCCCTCATCGCGGATGATGACGGCCACCTCATCCCTCTCCGTTTCCAGCACCGCTTCGGCGACGCGGCCGCTCCAGCGTGCCGAGGCGAGCCGCCGGGCGATTTCCTCCGTCCAGCGGCCACTGCGCATGAGCTGGGTCTTCTCCTCAAACCCGATGCCGAGATTGCCATGCTCGATGGCGTTGGTCAGCAATTCGCACAGCCCGTGATGCGCGGCGGCGGGGTCGGGGAAATGCTTCGCCAGAAGGCCGGAGAGCTGGTAGGCTTCCTCCATGGTGCGGAAGGTGAAGCACGACGCATGCGTCGCCGTTTGCGGTGCGGGCGCAGGGACATGAAGCGGAGCATGCATAAGGTTCATGTCCTGCAGAATAACTCTACTGTCAGTTATGTTCAAATAATTTCACGCAATTAATAGTTGTGCCCTGCCCGCATCGCTTCCTGATGACGCACGTTTTAGTTTGGACATTCGGTCATTCACGTTTCAGGAGTTCCCCGTGCGCAGCAAAGCCCGTCTTGGTTCCCACCCGTTGCATCCCATGCTGATTCCCTTCCCGCTGGCCTTTCTCACCGGCGCGTTTCTGTTTCATTTAATCGGCACGATTTATGATGCGGAGAACTGGTGGATCACCGGCGCGCACCTGACCGTCGCGGGCATTCTGGCGGCGCTGGTCGCGGCCATTCCGGGGCTGATCGATTATTTCAGAGCCATTCCGCACGACACCCGCGCCAAGCGGCGGGGCCGTTATCACATGACCGTCAACCTGCTGGCCGTGCTGCTGTTCGCCGTCTCGCTGCTGCTGCGCGGCAAGGCCGAGACGCGGCCCGACGAGATGGTGCTGATCCTGCAGGGGCTGGGTCTGGCGCTGCTCGGGATCGGCGGCTGGCTCGGCGGCTCGCTGGTCTATCACAACCATATCGGCGTGCCTGAAGCCTCTGACGCGGAAGCCCTTGCGCAGTAGCATAATGGGCTTGGGGCCACGCGCGCTGACGTGCTATGCAGGCCCATGCTGTTGCCGGGCCAGACACTCTCCCTCACCATTGACCGCCTGAGCCGTCAGGGCGAAGGCGTCGCGCAGGCGGACGGCCTCCCGGTGTTCGTGCCATTCGCCCTGCCCGGCGAACAGGTGAATGCCCGCATCACGCAGACTAGCCCTCGCTATGCACAGGCGCAGGTGGTGGAAACATTGCACGCCAGCCCGGAGCGCCAGACGCCGCCCTGCGTTCACTTCACCCGCTGCGGCGGCTGCCAGCTTCAGCATCTGCCGGGTGTTATGTACCGCGCTTTGAAGGAGGACATGCTGCGCAGCGCCATCATGCGCGCGGGCTATGATGAGAGCGCCCTGCGCCCACTGGTGGATGTCGGCCCCGCCTCGCGCCGCCGGGTCGAGCTGGCCGTGAGGGTGCGCAAGGGCGAGGTGAGCCTCGGGTTCCACGAGGCGCGCTCGCATGGGGTGATTCCCCTCGCCATGTGCCCGGTGATGGAGCCTGCGCTGTTCGCGCTGGTGTCGCGCCTGCAGGAGGCGCTGAATGGACTGAAGAAACCGAGCGTGATCACCAGCCTCGCGCTGACGCTGGCGGATAACGGCATCGACGCGGAAACCACCCTCGCCGCCCCGCTGAAGGAGGCCGATCGTGCCCGCCTCGCCCAGCTCTCCGCGGAACCCGCGCTCCTGCGCCTGACGATGCTGCTCCCCGACGGTGAACGGATGACATTGTTCGAAAAAACCGCGCCCGTCATCGCGTTGGGCTCGGCCAGCGTGGAGCTGCCGCCCGGCGCGTTCCTGCAAGCCAGCCGCGCGGGGCAGGCCGCCCTCACCGATGCGGTGCTGCGCCATCTTAGCGTGGCGCGGCGCATCGTCGATCTCTACGCGGGCTGCGGCACCTACAGCCTGCCGCTGGCGACCCAAGGCCACGCCGTGCATGCCTTCGAGGGTCACCCGGACATGGTGACCGCGCTGCACAATGCCGCCCGCCGTGAGGGCTGGGAGAACCGCGTGAGTGCGCATGTGCGCGACCTGTTTCGCCAGCCCCTCTCCTCCCGCGAGTTGCAAAGCTTCGATGGGGCCGTCATCAACCCGCCGCGCAACGGCGCGCTGCCGCAGACGGAAGCCCTGGCGCAAGGCCGTATCACGCGCATCGTCATGGTGTCCTGCAACCCCGCCACCTTCGCCCGTGACGCCGCCGCCCTGCATGCGGCCGGCTACCTACTGGAGGAAGCCATCCCCGTCGATCAGTTTCACTGGAGCACGCATCTGGAACTGGTGGCGGCGTTTCGCCGCTGAGCCGTTAACCCCAGACGCGGTCAGCCTCCGCAATGGCGACAAAAAGATGATAAAAGGTGCTCGCGGAAATGGGGCCGGGCACGATGATGCCCTGGGCATCCACCTGATCCGCCCAGAGCCCGGCGGAAGGTTTATCCAGATACTGCGCAAAGAGCACCTCCAGTGCGGCGCACCCGGCGGCCCGCGCGTCGGGATGGCCCGCCTCATGCTCGCCCACCCAGCCTTTCACCAGTTCGGTCTGCGGCCAGCTGCGGCGGCTGGCGAGGCGCACCTCGCCACGTCGGCTGATGGCATCCACCAGCAGCCCTTGCGCATCGGCATGGCGGCGCGCGGTGTCAAACAGGGCGCGGGGGATGGGGCTGGCAGGCAGCCCCGCCAACTGCTCATGGCAGCGCAGCATCCAGCACCATTCGGCTTGCAGACCGGGGGAGACATTCTCCTCGCGCCACCCGGCGGCGGGCGTCCAGTCAGCGGCGAAATGCTCGATGAGCGTCTGCGTCGCCGCATCGACAAAACGGGTTTCCAGCAAATGCCGGAATACCGCCGCCCGTGGGAGTGCGTCTGGATGCGCCAGCGCGTCATGCAGGGCGATCATCGCCTCGAAGCCGTGCATGTGCGGCAGCTGGCGGCGCGGCAAGGTATCCGGCCAGCCCTCGCGCAGCCTGCCATTGGGCAGAGTGAGGTAAGTATCGATGAAGCGCAGCGTGGCTTCCAGCGCCGCCAGCACCTGCGCGTCCCCCGTGGCGCGGGCCAGCCATGCGAATGCGAGCACGAGGAACACGTGATCGACGCTGTCACGCCGCGCATCGGCGACGCTATCTTCCGGGCTCAGCAGATGCACGAAGCCGGGCCGCGCATCCGGCGCATAGGCAGTGGCCATCAACCGGTGAAACGCGCGCAACGCCACCGTGGCCCCCGGCGGGTAATACCCCAACGCGGCGGCGTGGGCATAAACATAGATCTGCCGCGCCTGCACGCGCACGCGCCTGGCGGCCGCGCGGTCCGGCGAACCGTCTGGCAGCAGGCGCTCATGAAACGCGCCGGTGACAGCATCAACACCCGCACCGGCCCAGAGCGGCAGGGCCATCTCCACTAGCCAGCGCCGGGCGCGTGGAACAATAGAAGTGTACGAATGCGTCATGAAAAGCTTCCCCGGAAATACCGTCAGGTAAAATGTCACCTGGCATCAGGAATCAATAAAAAGCTGCCCACACCACCCCCGCGGAGGCAAAAACAACCGGGGCTACCTATAAAATGGCACCCCGTGTCTTTTCCGCATTGGCTTTTGTCTTTCCGTGCCTATCTATAGCAGCGATTGCCTTGACCGGCCGGCAATCATGTCTGTACATGAGGAAGTTAATTACCTGTCCATGCCGAAGCCATCCATGTCCCTCCGCCGCCCTGCCACCACCAAGAGAAACCTTCTCATGGGTCTAGGGGTGCTGATCGGCGCGGTGCTGCTTTACCGGATGTTCGCTGGTGGTCCGGATGCCGCGCAAACACCGCCCCCCGGCATGGGCGGCCCGGTGGCGGTGACGGCACTCACCCTGCAGCGCGCGCCGGTGACGCTGGAGCGTGAATTACCGGGCCGCACCGTGGCGTACCAAGTCGCCGATCTGCGCCCGCAGGTCACCGGCATCATCACGCAGCGTCTGTTCACTGAGGGCAGCGTGGTGAAGGAACGCCAGCAGCTCTACCAGATTGATCCCGCGCCCTGCCAGGCCGCCTACCAGAGCGCGCAGGCCGACCTTGTGAAAGCCGAGGCCAACGTGAAAGCCGTGCAGGCCAAGTCCCGCCGCTACGCCGATCTCGTCAAGATCGAAGCGGTCAGCCGTCAGGAATATGACGACATCACCGCCCAGCTCGCGCAGGCGAAGGCCGATGTCGGCATCGCGCGTGCCGCGCTGGCCACCGCAAAGATCAATCTCAATTATACCAAGGTCTATGCCCCCATTGGCGGGCGCATCGGCCATTCCAACGTCACCAAGGGCGCGCTGGTGACGGCCAACCAGGCGGAGGCACTGGCCCAGATCACCCAGCTCGATCCCATCTATGTCGACATGGCGCAGGCCAGCGAGGAACTGCGCGACATCCAGGGCTCGCTGCAGAACCGTGATACGAAGATTCCTGTCACCGTGTATCTGGAAAGCGAGAAACAACCGTACGCGCACGAGGGCGTGCTGCAATTCTCGGAGGTGACCGTTGACCCCACCACCGGCTCGGTGCTGTTGCGCGCCAAGGTGCCTAACCCGGACGGGGCATTGCTGCCCGGCCTGTTCGTGCGCGCCGTGCTGAAGCTGGAAGCGGCGGAGACGATCCTCGCCCCGCAGAATGCCGTCATCCGCAACCCGGACGGCTCGGCGACCGTATGGGTCATCGATGGGGAGAACAAGGCCAATCCCCGTCCCGTGACGCTGGGGCAGGCCATGGGCAACCAATGGGTCATCAAGGGCGGCGTGGAGCCGGGCGAGGTGATCGTGGTGCAGGGCTTCCAGAAGCTGAAGCCTGGCGCGGCAGTGCAGGCCAGCTTCGAGACGGAAGCGGAGGCCAAGGTAACCCCTGCACCGGACACCGGTGATCCGAACGCCGAAGCCGAGCCGGAGCCCTGATGTCGCGCTTCTTCATCGACCACCCGATCTTCGCGCGCGTCATTGCCATCGTCATCATGCTGGCCGGGGTGCTGGCCATCCTGAAGCTGCCGATTGAGCAATACCCCAGCATCGCGCCACCCACCGTCACCATCAACGCCACCTACCCCGGCGCCGATGCCAAAACGGTGGAGAACACCGTCACGCAAGTCATTGAGCAGCGCCTCACCGGCATCGATTATCTGCGCTATTTCAGCGCGGTAAGCTCGGACGGCTCGGCGCAGATCACCGTCACCTTCGAGCCGGAAGCCAATCCCGACATCGCGCAGGTGCAGACGCAGAACAAGGTACAGGCCGCGCTGCCGCAGCTGCCGAACGAAGTGCAGCAGCAGGGCGTCACCGTCACCAAATCCAACGCCAGCTTCCTGATGGTGGCGGGCTTTTATTCCGAGGACGGGCAGTTCAGCCAGAAGGAACTGGGCGATCTGCTGGTTTCCAAGGTGCAGGACAGCGTCTCACGCGTGAACGGGGTCGGCAACGTTACGGTGTTTGGCGACGCACACGCCATGCGCATCTGGCTCAACCCGAACAAGCTGCTCAGTTACAACATGACGGCGCTGGATGTGTACAACGCCATCGAGGCGCAGAACACCGACGTCTCCGCCGGACAGCTCGGCGCCATGCCCGCCGTGCCGGGCCAGCAGATCAACGCCACCATCAAGGCGCAGTCACGCCTGAGCACGGTGGAGGATTTCGAGCGCATCATCCTGCGCGTCAATACGGATGGCTCGCAGGTGCGCCTGCGCGATGTGGCCCGCGTGGAGTTAGGATCGGACAAATATCTGCGCATCGTGCGCTACAAGCGCCAGCCGGCCGCTGGCATGGGCATCAGCCTGGCCACCGGCGCGAACGCGCTGGACACGGCCAAGGCGGTCAAGCAGCGCATCGCGGAACTCTCCGAAACGCTGCCCCCCGGCGTGAAGGTGGTCTACCCCTACGACACCACGCCCTTCGTGAAACTCTCCATTGAGAACGTGGTGCACACGCTGCTCGAAGCCGTCGTGCTGGTGTTCCTAGTGATGTTCCTCTTCCTGCAGAACCTGCGCGCCACGCTGATTCCCACCATCGCCGTGCCTGTGGTGCTGCTCGGCACGTTCGCGGTGCTTTCCGTGTTCGGGTTCACTATCAACGTACTGACCATGTTCGCCATGGTACTGGCCATTGGCCTGCTGGTGGATGACGCCATCGTGGTGGTGGAAAACGTCGAGCGCATCATGCGTGAGGAGGGCCTCTCCCCCCGCGACGCCACACGCAAATCGATGGAGCAGATCAGCGGCGCGCTCATCGGCATCGCGCTGGTGCTCTCGGCCGTGTTCGTGCCGATGGCGTTCTTCGGCGGCTCGGCGGGGGCCATTTACCGCCAGTTCTCCATCACCATCGTCTCCGCCATGGCGCTCTCCGTGCTGGTGGCGCTGGTGCTCTCGCCCTCCCTCTGCGCCACGCTGCTGAAACCAGTGAAACATGGCCACACGGAAGCGCAGCACGGCTTCTTCGGCTGGTTCAACCGCCATTTCAACCGCACGCGCCAGATGTACCATCGCGGCGCGGAAAACGTCTCGCACCGCGCGAAACGCTATTTCACCGTCTACGGCATGCTGCTGGCAGCGCTGGCGCTGCTGTTCCTACGCCTGCCCACCTCGTTTTTGCCGACGGAAGATCAGGGCATGATGTTCCTGCTCATCAACGCCCCCGCCGGCTCCACCGCCGAGCGCACGCTGCAGAGCGGCAAGCAGATCGAGGATTACCTGCTGGGTCAGGAAGCAAATAACATCAATCACCTGTTCCTCATCACCGGCTACAGCTTCTCCGGCGTCGCGCAGAATGCAGGCATGGGCTTCGTGGGCTTGAAACCGTGGGACGAGCGCCCGAAGAAGGACCAGACGGTGTTTTCCATCGCGGGCCGCACCATGGGCGCGCTGTCGAAGATCAAGGACGCCATGGCCTTCGCCATCTTCCCGCCGCCCATCCGCGAGCTGGGCAATGCCTCCGGCTTCGACGTGCAGCTGGTGGATCGCGGCGGCAAGGGCCACGAGGCGCTGATGCAGGCGCGCAACCAGCTGCTGGGGCTGGCGGCGCAGAACCCGAAGCTCACCGGCGTGCGCCCCAACGGCTTGGATGACGTGCCGCAATACCGCATCGACATCGACACCGAAAAAGCCAGCGCCATGAACATCGCGCTCACCGACATCAACCAGACGCTGCAAATCGCATGGGGCTCCTCCTACGTTAACGACTTCCTCGACCAGAACCGTATCAAGCGCGTCTATGTGCAGGCCGACGCCCCCTTCCGCATGCTGCCGCAAGACGTGAATCAATGGTACGTGCGCAACCGCAATGGCGAGATGGTGCCCTTCAGCGCCTTCGCCACAGGCCGCTGGGCCTTCGGCTCGCCCCGGCTGGAGCGCTTCAGCGGTATCTCCTCAGTCAATATCCAAGGACAGGCCGCACCGGGCGTGAGCACGGGCGAAGCCATGCAGGAAATCGAGAAGATGATCACGCAACTTCCCGAAGGCTTCGCCGTGGAATGGAGCGGCCTCTCCTACGAAGAACGCCTGAGCGGCGCGCAGACGCCCAAGCTCTACGCCCTCTCGCTACTCGTGGTGTTCCTCTGCCTCGCCGCGCTCTATGAAAGCTGGTCCGTGCCGATGGCGGTCATCCTCTGCGTGCCGCTTGGTATCCTGGGCACGGTGCTGGCCGCGTGGATTTTCTCGCTCAGCAACGACGTGTATTTCCAAGTAGCACTGCTCACCACCGTGGGCCTGGCGGCCAAGAACGCCATTCTCATCGTGGAATTCGCCAAGGGCCTCTACGATCAGGGCCATGATGCCCGCACCGCCGCGCTGGAAGCCGCCGAGCTGCGCTTCCGCCCCATCGTGATGACCTCGATGGCCTTCATCCTCGGCGTGGTGCCGCTTGCCCTCGCCAGCGGCGCGGGCTCGGCCAGCCAGAACGCCATCGGCCTCGGCGTGATCGGCGGCATGCTCGCCGCCACGTCGGTCGCCATTTTCTTCGTGCCGCTTTTCTACGTCGCCATGCAGCGCTTCACCCGCAAGGCCGCTGAACAGACGCCGGAGTCCGGCACATGATACGCCGCGCTCCCTTTCTGCTGGCCGGCCTGCTGCTCGGCGCCTGCACGCTGATTCCGGGCTTCACACCACCCGCGCCGCCCATCCCGGCGGAGCTGCCGGTGGGCGAAGACGCCGCCCCGGCGGATGCACCCGAGGCGCAGACCATCGGCTGGCAGGAATTCTTCCCCGCCCCGCCTCTGCAAGCCATCATCCGCACGGCGCTCGCCAATAACCGCGACCTGCGCGCCGCCATGCTGAACGTGGAAGCCACGCGCGCCCTCTACCGCGTCCAGCGCTCTTTCATCATGCCCGGCGTCACCGCCAACGGCACCGAAAACCGCCGCGCCATCCCCGAAGCGCTCGGCGGGGCCAACCCCTTGGCGCGCGCCGGGGGCACAAGGCTGATCACCCAGTACGAGGCCAACCTCGCCAGCACCGTCTTCGAGCTCGATCTGTTCGGCCGCATCCGCAGCCTGAGCGAATCGGCCCTGCAGGATTATTTTGCCACCGAAGCCGCCCGCGACGCGGCGCAGATCACGCTGGTGGCTGAAGTCGCCAACACCTATCTGCAATGGCTGGCTGACCGCAAAATCCTTATCCTCTCGCGCGATACACTCGCCGCGCAGGAAAAATCGCTGGAGCTGATTGCCGCCAGCAACGAGAAAGGCGTCGCCTCGCAACTGGATGTGGCGCAGGTACGCACCGCTGTGGAATCTGCCCGCGCCAACGTGGCGCTCTATGACCGCCTCGTGGAGCAGGACAGGAACGCCCTCTTCCTGCTGCTCGGCACGCATGACGAGGCGCTGCTCGCCCCAGAGGTCACGCTCGACAGTGTGACGGTGATGGAATCCCTGCCCGTGGGCGTCTCCTCCCATGTGCTGCTGGCGCGCCCGGACGTGCGGCAGGCCGAGCACCGGCTGCTCGCCGCCAATGCCGATATCGGCGCGGCGCGCGCGGCCTTCTTCCCCACCGTCTCCCTCACCGGCAGCTACGGCTTTGCCAGTACTGACCTCTCTACCCTGTTCTCCGGCGGCGCAGCAGGCGCGTGGAGCTTTGTGCCGCAGGCAACGCTGCCCCTGTTCCTCGGCGGACGCAATTTCGCCAATCTCGATTTCAGCGAAGCGAGCCGTGACGCCGCCGTGGCGCAATACGAAGGTGCCATTCAAGCAGCCTTCCGCGAGGTGGCCGACGAACTCGCCGCCCGCCGCACGCTCGATGACCAGCTCGCCGCCCAGCGCGCGCTGGTCGCCGCCGCCCAGCAGGCCTACGATCTCTCCTACGCCCGCTACCGCGAGGGCCTCGACAGCTTCCTCACCGTCCTCGACGCCCAGCGCTCCCTCTTCGTCGCCCAGCAAAACGAAATCACCATCGACCGCCAACGCCGCACCAACCTCGCCAATCTGTATAAGGCGCTGGGTGGGGGCTTGCGTGAAGAATCCACTCAAAGCGACGGCACCGATGAAACGGTATCAGCCGGCGACTCTAAGTAACTTCAGTTGCTGCGCGACAGAAAAACCAAGCCTTACAGGTTTGCCATAAACATGGCTTTTACTCGATGATCCGCGAATGCCGCTCAGCGGCTCATGGCGTCCAAGGCGCGTTCGAGTCCGGATCGCTTGGCACGCGCAGTGATAGCCTGGGTGATAGGCGTCTGACGAACGCGTTCAGCCACCAATTCCTCAATTGTTTGGGAAATACCCGCAGGGTTGGAGAGATGTTTCACAATTACGCGTCCGGGAAAAGTCTGTTCCAGTTTAGCAGCCATCTGCTGCATGCTGGTGTTGGCACGGTCGTTCACTGTCATGAAATCCACGCTGCTGTATGGACAATGAGAAAGCAGCTGGCTGACCGCCTGGAATGACGCCTGCTCATCCGCTAGGTCACCATCAGAAAGAATGACAATATGGCTGAAACTGGTATTACCATGCACAGCTTTCCTGAGTGTGTCGGAAATTTCATGTGTCATGTGGCGGATGGATGGCGCAAGACTGGTTCCCCAATTGCTGCTTCGCCTCAATCCACTGATGCGATGTCCAACGTCTTGCGGCAGATCACCGGGCCGTGCCAGTTGAAACGGGGTTGCATTACCAAAAAGCCCAAGATGGAAGTTGACGTTTCGCTTGGTGCGGAGATCACTTTTGCAGGCTTCATTCAAAAGGCATCCCGCGTGAATGCCCGCTTCGATCGGCGCATGACCGGAACCAAACTTATCATACATACTGCCGGACCCGTCTATCAGCAGGCACACATCCATTGCGCTAGGGGTGGGTGTGGCGCGGTCAGCTTGGAAGCGCCGGGCGTCGTCTTCGCCAACCCCTCGGTTTTTAATGATTTTTTTGATTAGCCTCGTATGAGCCTGCCGGTTCAGGCGGCGCATATCGCCATCTTCCGGCAGCAGGTTTCGCTCAGGCCCTGCCCGCATGGCATTTTCCTGCTGCCGCGCTCGCAAGCGATCAATGCTGTCGCGCAACCGCCTTATCTCGGGGGCGAACTGAAGCACCATACCTTGGTAATCGCTCCAGTCGCCAACCATTGGACGCTGGTCCTTGTGATCGCTGAGTCCCCCATGCGGAGAGCGGTAGGAAGCATCTGGCGTTACCGATGAGGACCGGCCATTCCTTTTCGCTCCTGATACAGCCTCTTCATTCCTGCCCGCTTTACGTGCGCCACGCTCATTTTCGAGTTCCTCGATGGTCTGTCCTTCGTCGGCCACCATCTCTTCGCCGGAGTTCGCACGCGGGCGCGCGCGTGCACGCGCCTCATGCGGGCTTTGCGGCGGCTGGGGAACACCGGGTCTCTTGCCCTTCCCCTCAACCTTTACCTTGCCGGATTCCGGCCCGTCTTTCTCATCGTCCGC
Source organism: Alphaproteobacteria bacterium UBA998 (assembly GCA_002291925.1). Classification (GTDB taxonomy): domain Bacteria; phylum Pseudomonadota; class Alphaproteobacteria; order Rickettsiales; family UBA998; genus UBA998. Next base: position 42,695 of record DBAY01000014.1, read on the forward strand.
CTGTCCGCTTTTTTCACCAGACGCATCGGGTTGTGCGCGGGATGGCGAACCCTCTGAGTCCACCGATTCTTTTTTACCCGCTTGGGCATCCTGCGATTCTGGGGATTGATCGCCGCTACCTTTATCCCGGTTTTCTTCCTGACTGTTTTCCTTGCCCGAACCCGAAGAGGGCCCGCCGGAGGAAGACTGATTCTGGTCAGGTTGATGCGAACCTTGTGCTGCATTTTTCTCCTTGGAGTTCGCATCCGAAGATGGTGAGCCCTGACCATCACCTTCTGTATTTTCGCTTTTTTCCCGGCTGCTTTGCCCGCCAGATCCTGAGGACGGCGAACCAGGGAAAGATTGCTCTTGCTCAGGCGGAGAGGATTGCCGGTCTTTCTGCCGCGATTTATCCATCAGGGGCTCCGCCAGATGGGCGACGAACTGGTCGTAAATCTCCTCTATCCGGCGGGCGCGTCGCTGGGCGTATTCCTCAACCGCCGCCGCCAGCCGGGCCTTGCCCATCATCAGGTCGATGGCCTTTGGCTGCAAATGCTCAACCCCCTCCGCCCCCCCGCATAGTTCGCGCAGAGCGGCAAGTGCCTCCATCCCCTGCAGGCGACCGTCACGGCTGGTGATTCATTCCGGGCGCACACCCAGTTCCCGCCAGCCTTCCTCCGTTTCCGGAAAATAGCCGTTATTGGCAAAAAAGGAATAACGGAACGGATGGCACGCTTGACGTTGGTGAAGCGGTTTTCCGGCGTGTCGTCTGCCTCATTACTCGGCACGGCATTCATCATGCCTTCCGCCAGCACGGCCTCGCTGACGTTGCGGCGGTAGGCAAGGTCCTGACGCAGGCGAGGGCCATGGTGAGCCGTCCAGCGATCTACCACGTTATTCTCTGCCTCATCCATGATGCGGAAGCGGAACTGGCTTTCCGCGCTCAGGCGCTGCATGCGCTGATACTCCTCCGGGGTCAGCGCGCTGTCCTGGCCTTTTTTTTGCAACTGCTCAATCTCCGCATGCATCCGCTCCAGCGTTGGGCCGAACCCCTTGGTCAGCTCACTATGGCCGATTTCGTGGAAAGCGACGGCGCGGCTGTTCTCCAGCCCGATGCCAAGGGACAGGATTAGATCGAGCACAATGCGCTGGTTGTGCGGGTCAAAATAATAGGTGCTGCCAAGCGGCCCCCACGCAATGCGGGTCTGGTGATTGATGCCGAGATTGGCCATGTAGAAGGCCAGCGTTTCCTTTTCGTTTTGCGCCACGCCGTCGATCCCGGCAAACTGTTTCCATAGGGGGCCATGGTAAAACGCCTCGTCTTCTGCGCGGGCCTGCATGCCAAGCGTGATGGCCCAGAGCAGGGACGCTTCCGGGAAAGAAATGTCAGGCGAGCGGGGGGCCTTGCCCTGCTGCTGTGCCGCCTGCGCGTTGGCACGTTCGAAGAGGAAATGGTTGCGCGATTCCGGCGCGACGATTTTTTCCAGCCTGGCAATCAGCGCTGTACCCATTTCCTCGTTCAGGCTGCCCGCCACGGCATGCCGCACGAACGCCTCCTGCACCGCCCGCAGCGGCTCCGCCTTGATGCGGGAGCGAAGATAGTGTGAGGGCAGACGATCCATGCTACATCCTCTGCCCCTCGCGCTGGGCGCGCAGGGTGTTGTGCAGCTTTTCCAGACGTCCGTCCGACGTAGCAGCTTCCACGGTTGTCACCGGCGTGGGGGGTGGGGCGGGCGTCATGCTTGCGCGCGCCTCGCGTGCTTCGCGCAGTAGCGATTTGCACGCTCCTTCGGCTATGTCTTCTGGTGTTTTGTCAAACTGGGTTTGCACACTGATATCCGCCCCGGCAGCCAGCAGGGCCTGCACGATCGCGGTACGTCCACGAGTGGCGGCATCATGCAGGGGAGTATAACCGTACTTACCGCTCGCATTCACCTCCGCCCTGGCCCACAGCGCTTTTCGCACGGCGGCAAGATCGCCATCAAGTGCCGCTCTTCGCAGTTGAGTGTTCAGCTCTTTTTGTGTATAGCTTATCGTACTTATATTTCCTTTCTTACATCCCTTGCCCGTCGCACTGGCCGTCAAGTACCCTTCGCACGACCACCGCCTTACCCCTTTGTTTAGTATCAGGTGACGTGAGAACGTGTTGACTCCTCACAGACCACCACATGCTCACAGGCGGGATGGCGGGCGAGGATGCTGCGGATGAGGGAACGGGGAAGGCCAGCGTCCGCTGGGATCAAAATCAGTGCGGAAAACTCCGCTTCCACAGCGCTCTCCAGCGCCTCCGCATCACGCATAACGCGCAAGGCAGGATGACGGCGCAGCTCGCCCTTCTGCCAGTCCTCCAGTACCGTATAAAGATGGGAAAGGCCGACAATTTCCAGCGGCGAGTCCATGACACATTGCAGCGCCAGATGCGGCAGATGGTCTTGGGTGATGGTCGTGTGCATGATATTACCTTTCTGCAGCGGCGGAACGGTTGGACGCATTGGCGCGTTCCGCCCATGATTGCGGTGCGGGCTCCATCCCGGCACGGATCATGACCGGGGAGTGGCTGGTCTGCTGCCGATGGATCAGCTTTTGGGCAATGGGAAGGTTAGTGCTGTCGCCGGGGAGTTGGTTACGGAAGGCAAAAGCCTCCCCCAGCGCCTGCGCTTGGCCCGCCGCATGTTTGTTCAGCCAGCCCTCGATGGCAGGAAGCGCATCCGGGCGGTTTCCTGTCACAAGAGTAAGGTTTCCGCCTCGGGGTGGCGTGAAATCGGTGTCACTGAACGAGATAGCCAGCGTATTGTGCGTCTTGCGGTTATGGATGACATGCAGGCGGGCGTAGTTGCCATCCTTGGCCCGGCAGAACATGGTGGTCATGCAAAGACCGCTCTGGCGATCGTCATGAAAGGTAGCGGCAGCAGGAATCAGCTTTCGATCTTTGCGGGCCAGTTCTCAAATATCATCACTCACCTTGCTGGCGGCTTTCAGGAACGGCCCGGCCAGATGCGGCATGCTGAGCGTCCCCAGCACACGATCCAGATCCACCAGTTGCTCTGGGGGATTACTGGCGGCGAATGTGCGAATGTCCTGGGCCTCCGGATGATCGGGGGCCGTACTGCGGCTGATAGCCAGTGCCTCGTGGACGTACTGTCCGCTGATCACCCGCTCCGGTGTCACGGCAAGGACAGGCGCGCTGACGGTTTACTCGGCACGTATCTCCGGATCACTCACTGACAGTGAGGCGAGAAAAGCCTCCACCTGCTGCGAGGTGATGCCCTCGAAATCTGGGTAGCGCGCTTTCAGCAACTGGTTGATCGTATGCCGCGCGGCTTCCGTTTCGGCATTGCCGGGAGCTGACTTCTCCGAATGAATGTTGAGACCCTGCAGAACAGAATCCGGCCCAAGGATGCCCGCCTCCGTCCATACGCGGCGAAGATGCTTGTAGAGTTCCGGGCGGCGTACGCCATCAAAGGTAGCGCCGGCCACATTGTCAATCCACCGTTCAGCCACTGCCCGGATACGGTCACCCAGATGTTCTGCGGGATTTTCCTTCGTCGGCGCCACCGCAGGCATGCTCCAGTCGGAAAAATCAGCGCCCTGCGTTTCGGTGGCGGGCACGCTTTCTATGTTGCGCTCTATCGCCTCCTTGAGAAGCCGGATAGCGTCACGCGGTGTCACGCGCGGTGCCGGGTCCCCAGGGTTTTCGACTTCCGCACGCAGTTTAATCATCTCGCCCTTCTGCAAAGTGCGCGACTCCGGGTTCAGAAGTTGCTGTGATTGGTGGTATGCTTTTGCCAGCGCCTGTGAGGCTGCGATGACAGCGGGGTAATGCTCCAATAAAAGGCTCTGCATGGGGGGAACACCCGCCGCGCCCGTGGTGCGGATGCTTCGCAGGTTGCTTTTGAAGCGAACGGGGTTGGCGACCTCCCACGTCTGACTATTGGCTTCACCCGCCACCATCCGGCCCTTCTCAAGGCGTGCCAGCGTGGTAACCGGGACACCGGTCAGTATCTGCGCAATGCGGTGTGCCCAGTCATCTTCGGTGAATGAAGGGATTTCCATTTTGTACACCCGGCTTTCCAGCGAGGTGGAAAGGGGATTAACGTGCAGCCCATCCTTGGGCTTGTTAGACGTCATGATGACACGTGGGATGTCACCATGCCGCAAGGTGAACTGACCGAGATTGCCAAGGGATACGGTAAGCTCAGGGATTTCACCGTTGATGACCCGCCAGACTTGCTGCAGGGGACCTTCCGTTCCCGGCTTGCGCCCTGCAAATTCATCAATGACCAAAAGACGGTGTTCCATGGCCGCGCGGATAAGCGGTTCCGGCACATCCTTGAAGCCGACGCGCAAACCGCCATTCCATTCCTGGTAGCTTTTGATGGAGGCAAAAACAGAATCGATTTTCTCACGCGAAATATTGCTCTCTTGGAGACCTCTCCAGTCAAAGCGTTTGCCGCCTTCCTCCTCGTGCAGCAGCGAATATGTCTCGCCATTCTTCTCCACTGTCAACTCACGGAGTGCGCGCAGCGAAGGCTCGGTCATGGTGCCGTCCCGCAGCGCTACATTAATGCGAGAGACAAGGTCGCTGGAGGCATTGGAGTCAAACACAGTTTCGTAAAGCAGCGATTCCAGATTCTTGCCACCGGCATCAGTAATGACCCTACGGGACACGCCGCCATATAATATCTTATTCTACATTATAACTTTTTCAAATAAGCCTTTGTCTAGATACCAACAAAAATACCAACAAAATGAGAATCTCGCTTTGCAGGAATGGAGATTAGGAAAATTACTAAATTTGTCCGCCCACACCTTTATATTTCTCAACAAAGGCAGCTATTTTTTGAAAGACACTTTGTTTTCTATTTAGATACTGTGGATTCAAAGGACTCATTTTTGGCAGAATAGAATTCAATTCCGTACCATTGTCACTAGCGAACTCACGTTTAATCGAGGCTGTGATGTAGCGTTTCGCTGCCACGGCATCGAGATTCTCAGAACTGATTAACTCTTCAACCTCACGTTTTTGCTCGGCCTGAGCATAAGCAAAAAATGCATCAATAACGCTAGCCTTATCGCCAATCTTATCAAGGTCAGTATAATTAATAAAATCTACTAGCAGACTCTCTTTTGCGCGGTTGCCTAAACTGGCTCGAATCAGGCGTCGCACATTTTCAACCAGTGCGACCTTGTCCTTAACCTTTTTATTATTCTCAAAAATCTGCTCCAAAATAAAATCAAGGTTAATCTCCTGAGATTTCAAAAGATCTACCTCGAAAACCACATCATTCCAATCGACTGTAGATTTCTCCTTCTCATTGGCAGCCTTCTCTCTACGCAGCCAATCCCGAATATCGTTGTAGGTAGATCGATAATCCTGAATTTTGCGCTCTGCAGGTATTTTGATCGCCTTAAGCGCGGCTAGATCTTCGTCGCTCAAATGATGTGCTGCCTTGAATGCTTCAACTGCAGCGGCATCACTCATATTAACATCTTGAAGCGCTCTCAGGCTCGCAAACTCATCGTAGTTTTGTAAAATATTCTCTACGCGCAGATATTCGCCAAACAATTTAGCAAAGGCTTTTTTGTCAGCTTCTTTTTCAATGGCATCAGGATTCGGGAATCGCTGTTCCAGCTCATTCACCACATCAATGAAGCCTCGACGTGCTTCGCCTGTGGCGGCATCAGCAAAGCCTTCCATGTACTCTTTGTAACTCTTCTCCAGCACTACGTTTTTGGTATTCTTGTCACCAAACAAAGTGATGGCATCAATGGTCGCCTGCTCTAAATCCCGGAAGGTAACGATATTGCCAAAGGTTTTGGTCGCGTCATAAATGCGGTTTGTACGCGAATAGGCCTGCATTAGGCCGTGGTAACGTAAGTTTTTATCTACAAACAGCGTGTTAAGAGTCGGCGCATCAAACCCTGTCAGGAACATTCCAACCACTATGAGCAAATCTATTTCGGCATTGTTCCATTAAGA
>DBAY01000028.1 GCA_002291925.1 Alphaproteobacteria bacterium UBA998
AATGGAACAATGCCGAATTTTCTTTGTTCTGTCACCGTTTCGTCATGGTGGTCTGTTACATTTTTCCGTGTCAACATGGAGGACGACATGACCACTAATGATACCACCAATCTGTTCGGTATGACCGCTGAGCAGCTAGAGGCATTGGCGTTTAGTCAGGGAAGAGAAGCCGCCACTCGCGCGGATACAAACGGGGACGGTCGTCTATCTGCCCGTGAACAAGTGGCGAGCATGCGCGCTGGGATTGAAGATTTTCGGGGCTTAGGCAATGTACTGGGAAATCCTAATGTTTCGCAAGGCATCGATTTGTTTGAGGATATTGGGCGGGCGCTCTGCCGTAATCCACTGGGACGAGAAGTGATGGGTTCCTATGCGAATCTTCTCAATGAAGCCCAAGATGCCGTTCGTGATCCGCAGCGCTTGCAGCAGGCCGAACCTTTGCTTAACCAATTGCTTGATGGGGCCGCCCAAAGGAGCGGTCAGTCACAAGCACCGGTTCGTGCTTCCGACATACTCACTGGATTACGAGCCGGCGCGGCAGGGATGGATGCGGCTTTGCCCAATGGAAGAGAGCCGTTAACAACAGATGACATTTGCAGTGGATTGCTGGGTGTACCCAACCCATCTTCCAGAGGCCCCGTGCGCCGTCTCTAAATGAAAAAAAGGGGGATACGGATGTATCCCCCTTTTTTAATCTCTAAGCGGATGTATTAGGCCGCTTTCGTCGCGGACTTGCCGGGGGCGCCGATGGTGATTTCGCCGGTCATCTGGCCGCCGCGCTCGATCTCGATCTCGCCGTAGGCGATCTTGCCGCGCACTTTGCCGGTGGCGTAGATGGTGAGGCGGTTGCGGACAATCAGCTCACCCTCGAACAGGCCGCTGATCTCGGCGTCTTCGATTTCAGCCGTGCCTTTGAAGGAGCCGGTCTCGGCGATCTCCACGGTGTGCACGTCGTTAAGGCGGGCGTCGACCTGGCCTTCGATGACGAGGCGGTCGCAGGTCGCGATTTCACCTTTGAGCAGTATATCGTTGCCGACGGTCAGGATGCGCTTGCCGCCTTTGTTGCCGCCTGCGACGCCGGGCGCAGCAGGACGCGCCGTAGCACCCATGGCCGGAGCCGAGGGGGCCGTGCTGGCGGTCGGACGGAAGCCGGGAGCCGTGGCCGGAGCTGCAGGAGCCGCCGGGCGCGGGGCAGCCGCTGCCGGAGCGGCAGGCGCCGCCGGGGTGGCTGCCGGCATGGGTGCCGCCGGTTTCGGCGCAGCGGCCATGGCGGGGGCTTCGGCAGCCTCGGTGGTTTCGGTGTCGAAGCCGAGATCGCCCTCAGCATCTTCTTTGCGGCGGAACATGGACATGAATGGACTCCTGGTCGTTGGGTTAGGGCCGGGGGCGGCCCGTGCGGGGTTTATGCAATGGCAATGCCAGCAGGAATATCTGCCACCTTAATCCCACCGAAGCGACGATGAAAAAACAACGTCACCCAGCGGCGGCTAAGGCGCGGATTACCTTGGGTATTCAGGTATAGCAAAATCTCGCCGCCATGCCAGCAGAAACTTATTCCTTGTGCGGTTCCATGTGACAAGCGCGTGCGATTGGCCTATACGGGGCCGAATCAGGAACGCGCGCATGGCCGTCTATACGCATCTGCAACCAGAAGAACTCACCGCCCTCTCCGAGGCTTACGGGCTTGGCATGCTGCACCGCGCCACGCCGATTGCCGAAGGGGTGGAGAACAGCAATTATATGCTTGAGTATCAGCCCGAGGGCAGCGCGGCTGCGCGCGGTATCCTCACCGTGTATGAAAAGCGCGTGCGCGTGGAGGATGTGCCGTTCTACCTCGCGCTCATGGAGCATCTGGCAGAAAAGGGGCTGCCCTGCCCACGTCCGCTGCGCCGCCGCGACGGGGCCTATGCGAGCGTAGTGCGTACCTCCAAGCGTGCGGCGATGGTGAGTTTCCTGCCCGGACGCAGCGTGACGCAGCCCACGCCGGCGCATCTGGATGCACTGGGGGAGGCGGTGGCCCGCCTGCATGACGCCGTGGCGGACTTCACGCCAGCGCGCGCGAACGATTTGGCGCTGGCGGGCTGGGAGCGCCTGTTTGATGCGATTGCCGAGCGCGCCGACAGCATTGCGCCGGGCCTTGCGCGTCAGGTGAAGGACGAGCTGGCTTTCCTGCGCCGCGCCTGGCCGCGCGACCTGCCGATGGGCGTGGTGCATGCGGACCTGTTTCCCGACAATGTCTTCTTCGAGGGCACGCGCGTTTCCGGGCTCATCGACTGGTATTTCGCCTGCACGGATGCGTTTCTCTACGACGTGATGATCACGATCAACGCGTGGTGTTTTTCGCCGCAGCACAGCTTTGACGCGCCCCTCGCGTGGGCGTTTCTCGCCGCTTACCAACGCCGCCGGCCTATCCGTGCGGCGGAGCGGGCCGTGCTGCCGATCCTCGCGCGTGGGGCGTCGCTGCGCTTCCTGCTGACGCGGGCCTATGACTGGCTGCACAGGGAGGAGGGGGCGCTGGTGACGGTGAAAGACCCAATGGAGTATGCTAGGAAACTGGCTTTCCACCAGTTGGTGACGGATGCGGGAGTGTACGGTCTATGAAGAAGGTGGAAATCTACACGGATGGTGCCTGCTCCGGCAATCCCGGCCCCGGCGGCTGGGGGGCCTTGCTGCGTTACGGCGCGCACGAGAAGGAGCTTTGCGGCGGCGAGCCGGCCACTACCAACAACCGCATGGAGCTGATGGCCGCCATCGCCGCGCTGGAGGCCCTCACCAGCCGCTGCGAGATCGATCTCCACACCGACAGCAATTACGTCCGCAAGGGCATCACCGAGTGGATTCATGGCTGGCAGCGCAATGGCTGGCGCACGGCGGATAAAAAGCCGGTGAAGAATGCCGATCTCTGGCAGCGCCTGCTCGCCGCGCAGGCCCGCCACGCGGTGCGCTGGCACTGGGTTAAGGGCCATGCGGGACATCCGGAGAACGAGCGCGCTGACGCGCTGGCCCGTAAGGGAATTACCGTTAGTCGAGGCTAGGGGAGTCCTCGCTGGACGTATCTATGCGCGGTTTCTGATACTGCGCCTGGTTGAGGGCAAGCAGTTGATCAATGTCCACATAATGGGTTTCCTGTTGCATGGAGCCACCGGCTTTCTGATGTGAAGCATGTGATTTTCCTTTGATTTTGGATGTATCCTCCAGCCGGATCTCTCCGTGCTCCGTAAAAACCACGCCTTCATCGGTGAAAATTTTGAAAAGCTGCTCGCGCTGGCTGGGGAGAAGGGTCTTTGTTCCTTTTTCGAATGGTTCGAGCACACGGGCACGGATGGTGGAGCGGAATTCCAGTTCCCGCAGGTTCCACTTCAGCAAGGCGCGAGCAGACTTGCACTGCCTACCGGTAATCAGCATAGCGGATCACTCCTTCAAAAAAGAGTGTGCCTCCAAAAAGTTAAATTTCTATGTTTACTGGTTTTTGAGGAAAATGTAGGGGCGCGCAAACGAAGGAATGGCCATGTGGCGCGGAGCGTATGCCTCGCCTATACGGTCGAGGCCGAGCCCAATCAGGCCATCCACCGTCGCGGCAGTGCGCCGGTGGCGGGGCATGTCCTTATTCTCACCATACAGCGCCGCTAGGGGGCGGCAGATCGGCTCGCTATGCATCGCCTCGTCATGGCTGGCGCGGATCACAGGGGTTTTGGCTGGCAGGCCAAGCAGGCGCGGCTCATGGTAGCCTGCCAGCAGCACGGCACCCGTTTTGTCTGCAAGGGCAGGGGAGATGTGCCACTCCACCGGCTCATAGCTGTTCAGTACCAGTACTACGTCGAGATTCTTTGGAAACCCGTCCTTCGGCGCGTCCAGCGTCACCGCTCCGTGCCGTTTACCCTCCTTGCTCCACGGCGAGAGCGATGGCTTGCCCTTGCCCTCATAGGCATAGATCGACGCCACAAAATACTTGCTGCCGTCCAGATAGGGCAGATAGCACGGATCGCCCGCCCTCTGCTGTGCCGTGGGCGAGCAGGCGGCGAGGGCGAGGAGGGAGATGGAAAGACCCAAAAATCGGAAAGTCATGAGTAGCTTTTCTTGGTATGTTCTTAAACTCGCCAAATAAAGCCTGAAGTGGCCTGTTCATTTGTAGCGTTAAATTAGTCCACTCAAAAGCGTAATTCAAAAAAAGTAGTCAGTGCTAGCATCGGACGAGATACCCTCCAGGTTACACCTATTCTGCTTACTGATGCCCAAAATTCCATCTATAGAATTACAAGAAAAATTCCACCAATGTAATGGGGCTTCATTAATCTGTCATTAAATTAGATTAACATGTTTCCTTGTATGAGAGGATATATACATGGAAGATTCCGCTCGTTTTGATCAGGCTGTTCAAAGCTTCCTGCGAAATCATAAGATTATGGATGTCTCAAAACTCGCCGATAATCCAGATCTTTTGAAAAAGTTCCTGTCTATGCCAGGCATCGCCGCTTACCTAACGCGCCCTGCAGATAGAGTGCACTTCAACCAGAAAAAAGAGCCTGTATATACATCTCTCTATGAACAAGCGATTTACGAGGTGTGTGCAAAGAACAAAGCCTTCAATATTCCCTACAGAGCCTACGATCGCTCGAAAGTAATTTTGGGTATAGATAGTTTTTACGGTTCCGGCATGGACCCGCTGGCAGCTAAGCAGCTCGATTCGCGTTTACGGGATCACGTTCGCCGGGGTCACAACAGGATGCCACAGGACGTTCATGTCGACACTATCACTACCCAGTACGATGTTTATCAAGTGGCTTGGTTTTTGCGGAGCCTGCAAGGCGAGAGGGCCCGGTCTCACACCCGTGCGCTGGGGGCATCGGGCGAACCGGTTACGCTACCTAAAACGGGTGTAAGCTTTCTGGTATTTGATACCGGAAAAAGCGAAACTACGGATGCGCATGCTTTTTCGATGGCAGCGGTGATTGATAATGCCAGTAGGAAGGTGAAGTGCCTGCTGTTTGCCAATTTCTCTAATGAGAAATCATACTTCGAATTCATTGAAAAGCGCATAAATATTGATGTGGAGCAAGGCAATTGGGATAAAGAAAAAAAAGCACAAGTTTATCCCGAAGCATTCCATGTGATCAATTGCAGTCTAAACCTTCAGACGCGCGGTGATGATAATAATTGTGGTCTATATGCGCATAATATCTCACGTGCATTGGCAGAAATAGGGATGAATCATCCTGAACTCATTCAGGAACTGGCGGATGATTCATGGCGAATCTCACCAGAAATGAAAGCGGCGAAAGCTCAAGCAGAACAAGAAGGCGAGCGGCAAGTTAGTGAATTTTTTGATAGGGAAAAGGAGAAGGATAGAACATTGTTCAGCGGAAGTTATTCTCCTAATTACGAGAGATGGCACGATGAGATAATTACAGGAAAAGTTCACCAATGTTTCCGTCACACGGAAGCCTATCGCGACCTATGTCAGGATCAGGAAAGTAAAGTCCTGAACGCCCTGAAAGCTGAGTTGCCCGAATATTATATTCCCAAAGATAATGGTAGCTACGATCAACGCAGTTGGAAGGAGATCGATCAAAATCATCTTGAAGATCGCTGGGATATCGGCAGCGAGTATTTGAAAGGAATGATCGATCGTTTCCGCCAGGAAGCACGGGGGCAATCAACATCAAGATAAAAACCCAAAGGGCTATTAACTCAAGCACTAAAAAGTTTGGCATTGTTCCATTAAG
>DBAY01000040.1:0-9858 GCA_002291925.1 Alphaproteobacteria bacterium UBA998
CTCCCCCCTACAGGGGGAGGGGGTAAGCCTCTGCTCGCCATTCTAGTTCACACTAACGCTCGCCATCACACATACTGGATCACCATCACCGAGAGGTCGTCCTTCAGCGGGGCGGTGGCGTGGACGGGTTGGACGGCGTCGAGCAGGCGGCGCAGGCGGGCATCGGCGTGGAGCGTCGCCTCTTCCGGCGCGGCGGTCTGCGTGCTGTGCAGCAAGCGCAGGAGGGCTGCCTCGTCGAAGCGCTCCCAGCGCTCCATCAGCCCGTCGCTATAGAGGAACAGCGTGTCGCCGCACGTGAAGGGGACCTCCTCCGTCCGGTACGTACTCTCCTTGAGCGCGCCCAGCGGGAAGGACTGGCCCTCCAGGGGCAGGAGGCTGCCATCGGCGCGCAAGATCAGCGGCGTCGTGTGTGCCGCCGTGCTGAAGCGCAGGCGGCCTGCTTCCACATCGAGCACGCCGTAAAACATGGTGGCGAAGCAGTGGCGGGGCAGCAGCTCATGCAGCGCCGTGTTGAGCTCCGACAGATACGACCCCGGGTCACTCGCCGGGGTGAGGCGCGCCTGCGTCAGGGCGTGGAAGCGGAAGCCGTTCATGGTCGCGAGCATCCCGTGGCCGGAGAAGTCGATCTGCCAGAACGCCACCTCGCGCAGGCCCAGCGGCTGCGCCGACCACAAGTCACCGGAGAGCGACTGGCAGGGCTGGTGATGCACGGCGAGGTCGATGCCGTAGAGCTCCGCCAGCCCGCGCTGCAGGGTGGCGTCCGGCAGCATCATCTCCTGCATGGCGCGCGCGGCCTGCAATTCCTGCTGCAACTGACGCTGCTGGGCATTCAGGATTTTCATCAGCGCCAGCCGCTCCAGATGCACCTGCGTGCGGCTGATGAGTTCGTTGGCATGGATGGGCTTGCGCACGAAATCCGTGGCCCCGGCGGCAAACGCTTCTGTCAGCCCGGCCGTGTCCTCCACGCCGGTCTGCACGATGATGGGCGTTTCGGTGAAGCCCGGAAGCTGGCGCAGTGCCCGGCAGCAGGCATACCCGTCCATATTCGGCATGATAAGGTCGAGCAGAATAAGGTCGGGCGTATGCTCAAGCGCGGCGGTGAGGGCTTCCTGCCCATCGGTGGCGAAGAAAATCTGCCGCACGCCCTGCTGGCGCAGCACGCTGGCCGCCACGAGACGGCTCTGGTGGCAATCATCCACCACCAGCACGCGCAGCTCGTCGAGCCGCGCGGATGCTTCCACGAACTCCGGTATCATGCGAGGGAGCCCCGTGGCGTGGCAGGCAGGCCGAACAGCTCGCCGAGGCGTGACACCTCGAGCATCTTCAGCACCTGACCCTGCGGGTTCTTCACGCGCACCGTGGCCTGGTAGCGCTCGCACTGGTCGCGCAGCAGGAGCAGCAGGCCAAGCCCGGCGGAGTCCATGAATTCGACGCCGGAGAGGTCGATGGTCACCTGCCGCCAGCGCCCGCCGGATTCAGCAATCGCCTGGCAGAGCTGCTCGATCTGCTTGTAGTCGCCAAAGCCGGAGCGGCCGGAGAAGCGCGCCTGCAGCCCATGATCGTCACCGTGATAGTCGATATGCATGAATGCCCCTGTCTCAGCAAAGCTCAAGAATGGCCGCGGGCAGCTCCGCGAGCGGCACCTCGCGTTCGCTGGCGCCGCGCCGGCGCGCCAGGGCGGGAGCTTCGGGCGCGCGGCAGCTCTCCGGAGCCTGGGTGAGGGTCGCCGCCCCGGCGCTGCGCAGGGCGAGCAGGCCTTCCGCGCCATCGCTGCCGCGCCCGGTCAGCATCAGGCCGAGGCTGTGTTCCCCCAATTCCTCCGCCACGCTGCGGAACATCACATCGGCGGAGGGGCAGCGGCCATTGACGGGCGGCAGGGGAGGGGTGGTGAGCAGCAGCGCATCGCCCGCGCGCATGACGCCCAGATGGTGGTGATGCGCGAGGTAGGCATGGCCGGGCTGCAAGGTCTCGCCCGGCTGCGCGGGGCGCACGGTGAGGGGGGAGCGGGCATTGAGCCGCGCCGCCAGCGCGGGCAGGAAGGGCGCGGGCAGGTCCTGCGTGATGAGCAGCGGCGGCACATCCTCCGGCAGTGATTGCAGAAGAAAGCTCAGGGCTTCTACACCGCCCGCCGAAGCCGCCATGGCGATGGCCTTGCGCCGTCCGCGGGCGTGACCGGAGGAGGGCACCGGGCTGGGCGCGGGAAGGGTGGCTGCCGGTGTGCGGACGGCGGCGTGGATCTGGTGGATGAGCGTGTCGCGCAACGCGGCCATGTCGCGTGCCGAGCTGGCGATTTTCGGGGCGACATCGAAGGCGCCCAGCTCCAGCCCGCGCACGCTGATGGCCATGCAGCGCTGCGTCACGGGGGAGAGCAGGATCACCGGCACGCCGGACGCGGCATCGGGCGGGAAGGGGATGTCCCCCCGCTGCGTGTCGATGAGCATGACGTCGAGCACCAGCACGTCGGGGTTCAGCTGCTGCACGAGGCGGCGGGTGCTGAGCGGGTCCCCAGCCGTGGCCACCACCTCGATGTCCGGATCGCTCTCCACGAGGCAGCAGAGCATCTCGCGCATGAAATAGGAGGCTTCCGCTATGATGACACGCACGGGCATGGCCTAGAACTCCTCCCAGCCTGCTTCCACCACCGGCTCCGGCGCATGGTGGCGCCCGTTCGCCTTGGGGGCAGGCGCGCGCCGCGCGGGCTTGGCGGGGCGCGGGGCGGCGCTCACCACCGGGCGGGCGAGGGTGAGAGCGTCGGCGCGGCCCTCGGCGTTCTCCGCGATGCGGAAATAGCCGATGAGGCTGCGCAGCTCCTCACCTTTCTGGGCCAGCGACTGCGAGGCGGCGGCGGTCTGCTCCACCAGCGCGGCGTTCTGCTGCGTCATCTCGTCCATCTGGGTGACGGTGGTGTTGATCTGGTTGATGCCGATGGATTGCTCCTGGCTGGCATGGGCGATGGTGCTGATGATCTCCGCCACCCGCGCCACCGAGGCGATGATGCCCTGCAGCGTCTCGCCCGTCTGGTTGACCAGCCGCGAGCCGTTCGCCACCTGCTCGACGCTTTCCTGGATGAGCATCTTGATCTCCTTGGAAGCCGAGGCCGAGCGCCCGGCGAGGGCACGCACCTCGCTAGCCACCACGGCGAAGCCCTTGCCCGCTTCCCCGGCGCGCGCGGCTTCCACCGCCGCGTTGAGGGCGAGCAGGTTGGTCTGGAAGGCGATCTCGTCGATGACGCCGATGATATCGGCGATCTTCTGCGAGGATTGCTCGATGGCGTTCATCGCGGAGATGGCGTTCTCCACCACCTCGCCGCCTTTCTGCGCCACGCCCTGCGCCTCCTGCGAGAGGCCGCTGGCATCGCGTGCGCTGCCGGCGTTCTGCTTGACGGTGGCGGTCATCTGCTCCATCGAGGCGGCGGTTTCCTCCAAGCTCGAGGCCTGGCT
Organism: Alphaproteobacteria bacterium UBA998; assembly: GCA_002291925.1. Lineage (GTDB taxonomy): Bacteria > Pseudomonadota > Alphaproteobacteria > Rickettsiales > UBA998 > UBA998. The sequence continues at coordinate 3,441 of DBAY01000040.1, forward strand.
CTCGGTGCGCGCCGAGAGGTCCTGGCTGCCCTCCGCGATCTCCGCCGCTGACGCGCCCACCGCTTCCGCTGTTTCCTTGATCTGTTTCACCAACTCGCGCAGCTGGCGGATGGTGTCGTTCAGCGCCGACTGCATGTCGCCGAACGCGCCGCCATACTCGCCTTCCATCGTATGGGTGAGGTCGCCCTTCGCGAGGTAGCGCACCACCTCGATGGAGGCGTTGATGGGCCGGATGATGGTATCCATCAGGCTGTTCATACTGTCGGCCATCTCGCGGTAGAAGCCGTCGAACTCGCTGGCGTCGATGCGCTCGCTCAAATTGCCCGCGCGGGCGCTGGCGATCAGGGCGTTGATGCGGGCTTGTGCGCGCTGCACGCTGGCTTCGGCGTTCTTCTCATCGGTGATGAAGCGCCAGTCGATGAACGCCCCGGCGAAGCTACCATCGGGGCTTGGCAGCTTGTTGGCGGTGAGTGAGAACCACTCGTCGCCCACCTTGAACACCGAGTGCATGGGCAGGCGGGCGGGATCATGCAGGATGCCGCGCTGGTGCGCCGGGTTCTTGTGGAACACGTCGATGCTGGCGCCGATCATGCGATCCGCCGTGACGGGCAAATGCTTCTCCACCTTGCGCAGCGCCTTCTTCGCGGCGTCGTTCAGGTAGGTGATGGTGAACTGCTTGTCGCAGATGATGATGGGCTGCGTCATGGTCTCCACCATTGACTGCAGGCGCAGGCTTTTCTCCATCGCGTCGCGCAGCTGCACGCAAGCGCGCAGCAGCTCGCCGATCTCGGTCTGCGTGTTATCCTCGGCGATGCTGGTACGGGTCTGGCCGGCGGCGAGCGCGGAGACCGTATCCACCGCCGCGCGCAGGGGCCGCGTGATGCTGCGGGCGATGAACAGCGAGGCGATGGCGCCAAGGCCAATGGCAATGCCCGCCATGATGAGGGAGGTCAGGCTGAGGCGGCCCAGCTGCTCGGTCTCCGAGCGGGTGATGGCCTGCTGTTCCTTGACATGCTCATCTGCCATGGTGCCGGAAAGCTCGCTGGCCACGTGCATGGCCTGGCCCATGCGGTTGTCGAAAATATCGTTGCGCTCGCGGATGACCTCGTCCACCCGGCGGAAGGCGGCGTAATAGGCCGGCAGCTTCTCCTTGAGCATGGCGATCTCCGCCGGGAATTCCCCGCGCGCATCGGCCACCAGCTGCTGCACATCGCGCACGGTCTCCTTTTCCAAGGTGAAGATGCGCTCGGCATGCGCCGGCTTGTTATTGAGCAGGAATTTCATGGCTTCCAGTCGCGTTTCAAGAAAGGCCTGCGGCAGCCGCTCCAGCGCGTCGCTGCTGAGGCGCCCCTGCAAGGCGGTCAGCTGACGGCTGACGTCCGGGCCCAGCACATCCATCTCCTGCGTCACCAGCCGGTTGCGCTCCGCGATCAGCTCGGCCATGCGCACGGCGCCGTTGCGGTAGGTCTTCACCTCGCCGCGCAGCGTGCCCAGCCGGGCGCGGTCCTCATCCGCATTGGCGTGTTGCTCGGAGACATCGAGCAGGGCGTCGGTCTCGTCGAGCTTCTGCGTCAGCGCTTCGTAATAGGAAGCCTCCATGGCGGTGCGGAACTGGCGCGCCAGCAGGTTCGCCTCAATCAGGGCCTTCTCGATGTCGCGCAGACTGTTGGTCTCGCGCGCCACCCCGGCCACATGCAGGAATTGCTCCTTGGTGTGCAGGATGCCGGAGAGCATCTGCCCCGTGGAAAGGGCCATCAGGGCCATCAGCAGGATCATGCCGGCGGCGATACGCCACCCGACGCGGACACGGGTCAGCATCATGCGGCCCTCCGTGCGTGGCTAGAGGCGAATGGTTCAGAACAGTTCCACATCGTCAGTCTCCGCTGGGTTGGGTGAGGATAAAGGGGTGCAGGCGGGATCGAGCGCGCATCGCAGCCGCTCGCGCAGATCGCTCAGGGAAATGGCGCCCAGCACCTGCTCGGCACTGGGGGGCTGATCGGCGTGACCGAACACGCGCAGCGCCTCGGCGCCGTTGCGCAGGTACTGGCAGACGCGATCCTGGAATTGCAGACTCACCACCGTCTGCGCGATGGTCTGGGCAATGTCGCGCGAGGTGGCGGAGGCGTCCTGCAGCATGGCCTGGAAGGCGATGTTCTGCTCGCAGATCGAATCCATGATGTCGCTGACCTTGGCGCGCAGCAGGATGTTCTCGGACATGTCGATTTCGGCAGAAGCCTTGAGCGACGCGTAGCTTTGCGTGACGCTTTCTGCGATGTCCCGCAGGCAGTGCTCCATGTGGCTGGAGAGGTTCTGAATGTCGCCGGAGAGGCTTTTCACCTCCGCCGCCACCACGGCGAACCCGTCCCCCGCTTCCCCGGCCATCTGTGCCTCGATGGCGGCGTTGAGCGCCAGCAGCCGCGTCTGGCGGGTGATCTTGCGGATGGCGCCGACCAGCCCGCTCACATCAGCCAGCCGGGCCTGCGCGCGGTCGAACTGCGAGGCCATGGTGAGGGCCAGTTTGGTGACGGAGAGGATGCGTGCGATGGAATCATCCAGCGTGCGGCCGATAAGCCCGAGTGCCTCTTCCAGCGGCATCTCCTGCGCTTCAATCTGCACCTGCGCGCCGCGCGCGGTGAGCATATCCACCCGCCGTGCCTGCGCCAGGGCCTGCTCCGCCAGCTCTTGGAAGCGCGTGCTGATGGCATTGGTTTCCTGCGTGACATCGGTGCAAGCCCGTTCGATGCAATGCTGCACCAGGTCCAGCGTGGCCTGAAACAGCGGGGAAGCAACGGGAGAAAAGGGGGAAGGCTCGGCCAGGGCGAGGCCACTCCCCTTAAGCGGATGCTCTCCAGACATGCTGAGCACGGAGGGAAATAAATCTATAAGTTGTACATCCGGGCGCATGACGACATCAAGGGATCATAAATTAGTTTCCTCTTACGCATATGACGGGAATATACGAACTGTCAATACAACTTTAAGTAGACTATTCCCGCTATGTCCCTGATGCTTCGAGTACAGAAGGCCTGTATTTCCCGAGAACGAGCGGATAAGCTGGCGCGCATGTCTGCTGCCTACGCCACTTTCCAGACCGATACTTCCACCCTCACCTTGCGCGGGGCGTGGGGCGGGCCGACCACAGGCAAGGCGGCCTCCGCGCTGCAGTCGCTGCCCGCGCTGCCCTCCCGCCTGCGGCTCGATGGCAGCGAACTGGCCCGGCTCGATACGGCGGGCGCGTGGGTGCTGGTGCGCTGGCTGCGTGAACAGGAAGCCAGGGGCATCCGTTTCGAGGTGACCGGGCTGACCCCGGACCATGCGCGGGTGCTGGAGCTGGTGGAGCGGCTCGATGCGGGCGAGGAGGGCACGGCCCCGGAAGTGGCGAGGCTCCCGGCGTGGCAGGCGCCGCTGGTGGCGCTGGGATGCAGTGTCACGCGCTGGCGCCGCGACCTGTTCGATCTGGTGGCGTTCCTCGGCGAGCTGGCGGTGGTGCTGGGGCGGGTGACGCTCCATCCGCGCCGCCTGCGGATGCGCAGCCTAGTCTATCACCTGAACCATGTCGGGCTGATGGCGGTGCCGATCATCGCGCTGCTGGCGTTTCTCATCTCGCTGGTGCTGGGCTATCAGGGCGTGGCGCAATTGGGGAAATTCAACGCGCAGGCCTTTACCATCGATGCGGTGGCCATCTCCATGCTGCGCGAAATGGGCGTGCTGCTCACCTCCATCATGGTGGCGGGGCGCTCAGGCAGCGCGTTTACTGCCCAGATCGGCGTGATGAAGCTGAATCAGGAGGTGGACGCCATGCGCACGCTGGGGCTGGATCCGTTCGAGGTGCTGGTGCTGCCGCGCATCCTCGCCATCCTGATCGCGCTGCCGGTGCTGACCTTCCTAGCCGACATGGTGGGGCTGCTCGGCGCCATTTCGGTGGGGGTCAGCATGCTCGATATGTCGGTGGAGCAATGCATCACCCGGCTGGATCACATGCTGAAGCTCAACACCTTCTGGGTGGGCATGGCGAAAGCGCCGGTCTTCGCGCTGCTCATTGGGTTGGTGGGCTGCCTGCGCGGGCTGCAGGTGGAAAGCGCCGCCGACGAGGTAGGCCGCCAGACGACGACCTCCGTGGTGCAGGCCATCTTCCTCATCATCATGGCGGATGCCATCTTCTCCATTCTCTTCACCGTGCTGAAAGTATGAGCTCCCGCCCCCCGGTCATCTCCGTGCGCGGCCTCGTGAACCGCTTTGGCGGGCAGGTGGTGCATGACGGGCTCGATTTCGATCTCTACCCGGGCGAGATCATCGGCGTCATCGGTGGTTCCGGGGCCGGAAAGACCGTGCTGATGCGCTCCATTGTCGGGCTGCAGAACCCGGCGGCCGGGCAGATTCTCATCAAGAACCGCGACATTTTGCAGCTCTCCCCCGAGGAGGTGCGCGAGGTGCAGCATCTCTGGGGCGTGATGTTCCAGAGCGGGGCGCTGTTCTCCTCGCTCACCGTGCAGGAGAATGTCGAGGCGGCGATGCGCGAGGCAAAGCGGGTGCCGCCGGACCTCATTCCGGAGCTGGCTGCGATGAAGATTGCCATGGCGGGCCTGCCATCGGAGGCGCGGGGCAAGCTGCCCGCCGAGCTCTCCGGCGGCATGGTCAAGCGCGCGGCGCTGGCGCGGGCGCTGGCGCTGGACCCGCGCGTGCTGTTCCTCGATGAGCCGACCGCCGGGCTCGACCCCGTGCTGGCCTCGGCCTTCGATCATCTCATCCGTGATCTGGCGCAGAGCTTGGATATCGCTGTGATGATGATTACACACGACCTCGACAGCCTGTTTACCATCTGCGACCGCGTGGCGGTATTGGTGGATAAAAAGATCAAGGTGAATACGATAGATAATTTAAGGCGCGACCCGCATCCCTGGATTCAGTCCTATTTCGGGGGCGAGCGCGCCCAGCGCCTAAGCAGGGGACACGGCTGATGGAGACGGAGAAACATTATTTCAGGGTGGGACTCTTCCTGCTGCTGGGACTGGCCGGGCTGGTGGCCTTCCTGATGTGGATGGGCGTGGGCGGCGACCAGCGCACCTACAAGACCTACGCCATCTATTTCATGGGCGATGTGGGCGGCATCAAGCCGGGATCGTCGGTGAAGTTCAAGGGGCTGGATGTGGGCTCGGTCATCTCGCTGCGCTTCGACGAGCAGGACCCCAATTATATCCGCGTGCTGACCCGCATCGACGACCATGCGCCCGTCAACGAGGACACGGTGGCCTCGGTGCGGTTTCAGGATTTGATCGGCACCTCGGTGATTGCGCTGCAGAATGTGGATTTGCAGCCGGAGGAGCTGGTGGCCCGCACGGACGAGGATTACCCCATCATCCCCTCGCGCGCGTCCGACCTCGAGAAAGTGATCGCCAGCCTGCCCGAGGCGATGGAAACGGTGCGTAAGCTGGGTGAGCAGGGTACCAAGCTGCTGAGTGACGAGAACCTCGCGGCAGTCAGCGGTATCCTGCTTTCGCTCGATGCGTCCATGAAGACCTTCGATGAAACCCTGCAGCGCGTCGCCCGCACGGCGGAGAAGGGCGAGCAGATTCTCGACGGCAAGGTGGTGGGAGACCTGCGCGACGCGCTGGCCGAAGGGCGCGCGGCGCTGCGCGAAATCCGGCTGCTGGCGAAATCGCTGCGCGAAGACCCGTCGCAGATCATCCGCCAGCCGAGCTACAAGGGCTACACGCCGGGGGCGCAGGATGCGCGCTAGGTTTGTCCTTTTTGCCCTGCTGCTGCCATGGGTGGCGGGCTGTAATTTCTCGCTGGAGCGGCAGGGGGGCGAGGCCTTTCTGATGGATTTGCCCCCTGTGGCCGCCGCCCCGCGCGAGCGCCCGCCGAAAGGCGCGCTCACTGTGGTGCTGCCGAGTGCCGATGGGACGCTGGATACACGCCGCGTGGCGCTGCGCCGGCCAGACGGGGCGGTGGATTATTACGAGGGCGCGCGCTGGGCGGACTTCCTGCCGCTGCAGGTGCGCGACGGTATCGTGCAGACGCTGGCCACGCGGCACATCGTGCAGCAGGTGCAGACGGATGATCATTCCGCCCCCGGTCCGTACCGCCTGCAACTGGCCATTGATGCCTTCCAAGCCGAGTATGTACAGCTGGGGCAGGCCCCGGTGGTACGGCTGCATGTGCTGGCGACCTTAAGCGATGCGCGCCGCCCGTCGCAGGTGCAGAATTTCGACCTCACCGCCACCCACCCCGCACAGGCCGACGACCTGCCCGCCATTCAGGCGGCCTTCCGTTCCGCCTTCGAAATCCTCCAGCGGGATTTGATGGAACGGCTGTCGGGGGTGGTGAAGTAAAAACACCCCCCTCCCCTGTTTACGGGGGAGGGCTGGGGAGGGGGCCTGCCTGAAACGCCAGCGTCAGCCCCCCTCCTAACCTCCCC